>LNEO01000223.1 GCA_001465015.1 Deltaproteobacteria bacterium Ga0077539
ACACACCGTCCGCCGCACGTCGCGCGACACCCGGTGTCCGTGCTCACGTCCGCGAGCGCGTCGGGCGACGAATCCACGCGAGCGTCCGTACGAACATCCTGCGCCGCGTCCGGCATCGAATCTGGCATCGAATCCGGCATCGAGTCCGGCGCCGAGTCCGGCGTCGAATCCGGCATCGAGTCTTCCATCGAGTCCGGCATCGAATCGGGCGACGCGTCGAGCGCGGAGTCCATCATGGGCTCGGCGTCCGGCGCGCTGTCGGGCGAATTGGCGTCGGGCATGGACGCGATGTCGAGTCGGCCGCTGTCTTGCGCAGCGTCGCCTGGCTCGACGGGCGCGCCGCAAGCGGCGATCGCGAGAGACAAACACACGAGCGCTCGAGCGCGCGTCGATGGGGTGTAGACGTTGAACGGTCGAAGATCGCGGTCTTTGCTCATGGGGAGAATCGGTTCGAAGCTGTCTGGAGCGCAGGGCAACCGCGCGGCAAGCACGACGCGAGCGCGCGACAGTTGAGCATGCGGCGCGCAACGCATCGAACTTTCTGCGCAGTTCTGCAGGCGATCGCTCGACACCGCGCCACACGTGAACCCCGCAGCTCACGAGCAGAGACGGCAGCGCTGGACGCCTTCGTCGTCACCGCACTTCGACGAGCGCGTTGACGGCGACGGTGAACCCGCTGTTGTTGCAGTCGGTCCCAGCGATGGCGACCAGCGTTCGTTGCGTCGGGTCGAACACGACTCCAGCGCCGAGGACGCCGAGCGCCGCGCCGCGCGATGGATTTCGCATCGGTCCGAGCCGAGCCTCTCGAATATGTGTGCCATCAGGCCGCGAGAGCCAAAGCTGATCCGCGCAGCGGCCGCCCACGATCAAGAAGCCGCATCCCACAGGGTCCCATTCGAGCGCGCCTCCTGAGCGAGGGATCACGTCCGACGCGCCAATCAGCCTCGCCCAGCGCGGCCGCGGCCCCGCCGAGAGCACCCACACGCTGCGATCGACGCCGTCGCGCGTGTACCCGCCGAGCAAGACCACCGCCCCCGTGCGCGGGTCGACTCCGCCCGAGCGTCCTGCAGCGCGCGGAGGGCTATCACTTGCGTCGACGAGGGGCTCCCATCGCGCGGTCGAGCCGTCCAACCGAAGCAGCCACGTGGTCGACAGGGGGCGCTCGTCAGCGCCGCTGTTTCCCTCGCCGCCGTGGACGACGATCGCCGATCGCAGAGGGTCGTACACGGCCGTCGCGCCGACCACGACGCCCGCAGGATGCTCGCCGATCGCGCTGAGCTGCACGGCGTTGTCCGTGACGTCGATGCGATAGACGCGCCCTTGATACTCGCCGCCGATGATCACACCGCCCACCATGAGCGCGGTTCGTCCTGGGTCGATCCACGCGATCGCGACGTTGTGCGGAAGCTCCATCCCGGCGGGGGACAATGGGATCGGTCGCGTCGTCGCGTCCGTCGCAGACACCGCGTACACGTCTCGCGTTTGTCTTCCGCTCTGCACGAGGCCGCCGAACACCAACGCGCGACGCCTCGTCGCGTCGTGCAAGACGACCGGCGCGAGCCTCGTCGGCGCGGTCACCTCTCGCACGAATCGCGGCGACGGAAGCGGCGCTCCGTCGCAGCCAGCATCGAGCATCGGCGGGCGATCGAGATCGCGCTCCACCGCCCCGTCGAGAGGGCTCGGGACCATCGCGCCGCCGTCGAGCGCGCGAGGCTCGAGGTCCTGCTGATCCACGCCTGTGCGCGCTCCGCACGCAGCGAGCGAGCAGGCGCAGAGCAGAGAGATGAAGCGCGGGGCTCCATGGTGCGCCTTCACGGTGACCACCGAAGCACCTCCCGCGAGTGCTCGACGCGATCACGCACACTCACTCGCCCGCCGACGAGGTACAGCCCGCAATCGACCCAGCGCATCGTCGAAGACTCGCGGGTCGCAGGGCTCGGCGGCGGATCGACACCAGACCAGCGATCGGCGTGCGGGTCGTACCGCGCCGCTGCGGACTGCGGCTCGGTTCCCGAGACCCAGGCGGCCCACACAAACAAGTCGCTCCCAGTCCACGCCTGCGACAGCAAATACGAGCCCGTCGGATCGATCGGTCCCGGCGCTCCGTCGAGGCTCATCGGCAGCCAGACATCGTGCACGCTCGAATAGCGCCCGCCTGTTCGAAGCGATCTCGCTCCGTTGGTCCCTGCATACACGATCGCCAGCGCGCCAGACGACGTCGCCTCCGCTCGCCATCGCGGCGCCGGAGCGTCGAGGCGACTCACGCTGCTCCATCGCCCTCGACGAACGTCGTATCGCCACCCGTCGTTGCGCGGAACGCCCGTGCCCGTCGTCCCGTCAGCGCCGCCCCAGACGAGCACCTCGCTCTCTCCGTGCGCCACCATCGCGTAGCTCGTCCGCGTCGTCTGCTCGCGCGGCGCGAGGACCGGTCGCCACCGATCGCTCTCGGGGTCGTATATCGAAAACTCGTCGTGATCGCCGTCCGTCGTGCTTCCTCCGAAGAACACCACGCCGTCGACGAGGACGACCCGTTGAATATATGTGCGCGGCGCGTTCGTCGTCGCGATCTCCGGCCACGGGCCCTCGAGCGTGCTTCGCGATCCCGTGCGCGTGCGGCTGTTCCACACGAGGACCTCGCGTCGTCCGGGGATCCAGACCGCGATGCGCTCGCCGAAGTCCACCACGGGAGCGCCCGACGGAAGCGCTCGCCAGCGCCGCTCGCTCCCGTGAAAGTGCCAATGGTCCTGCGCGTAGCCCGAGGCGCCGTTGCTGTTGCCACCGAACACGATCACCCCGTCGCCCGTCGACACGAGCGCAGCGTTCGAGCGCCCCGAGTACTCCGCAGGAACCTCCAGCGTCTCCCACCGCCCTCGCGCACCATTTCGCGACGGACATCCCTCGATCGGACGCAACACGATGTCCGCAGGGCCAGCGTCGGCAACAGGGGGTCGATCGCCGCGCACGGATTCACCGCAGCCCGCGAGCGCGAACACCACCGTGAGAGCAGGCACCGATCCGCGCATGGCCGAAGGGTGACCGATGCTTCACCACACTGTCGAGCGCGGAGACCGCCTCGATGGGCTGCGCTCGTTCGAGAAGCGCACATCACGCGGAATCGTCAGTCGATTTACAGCATGACCAGAGGTCAGTTGACTGGTACGAGCTCGAGCCACAGCTCGTTGCGCCGCAGCCAGGGCAGCGTGCTGGGCGGGTCGTATCGCGCGCTGGTCACCTCGCCCGTGGGGGTCAAGCCCTGGCGCTCGAGCCAGCCGCGCAAGGTGCGCTCGTGCTCGGCGAGCACCTCGGGGGAGGTGCGTCCGGTGTAGCGAAACACCGCCACCCGCCGCGCCGAAACGCTCTCGAGCCTGACGCGCGCGTCGTTGGGAGCAGGCAGCGACGAGAGCGTGCTGCCGCGCGGCATCGTGAAGGTCACCACCCAAGATCCCGCCGTGCCCGACTGCGTGACGGGCGCGGTCATCGCGATGCGCTCGCCGCGCTGCGACTGCGTGACCGGCGCGGTCATCGCGATCGAGCTGCCGCGGTGATTGCCGCCGAAGATGTAGTTCGCGAGCCGGCGAAAGCCCTCGCTGACAGCGCGGTTCCAGTCCGGCGACGACACCGTGGTCTCTGCGCGAACGCACGGAGCATAGCGACGGAGCTCGATGGCTCCGTCCTGTCGCTCGACGGTGAAGTCCGGCTCTTCGACGAACCGTCCTGCGGCCTGCCACCGAACGATGACGAGCGACGCGAGGGCGCCGACCGCGGCCAGAGCGATGGAGCGAGTTGCTATCATGCTCACTCCGATGCCGCTCGAGCCTCGCTGGTAGCGATCATCTTCGAAGAGAGGTCTCGGCCGATTCAGCGTCGCTTCGAGGGTGTCGGCGGAGCGTCGGCGTCTTCTTCGCGCGCTTCGACGACGGGCGCTCGGCGGCCGCGAGCGGAGCGGTGACAACAGGATCTCGGTGACGAGCATCGGCAGGGAGGCCTCGGGCGAGCGCCAACATGCACCGCGGTCCCTGTGACGAGCGTTCGCACCGCAGTCGCTCTCGTGAGGATCGACGCACATACGCGCGGCGACCGACGCAGGTCGTCCGCGCAAAAGACAACGCCAGATTTGCAGCCCACGACTGCAGAGACCTCTTCATCTCCTGCGAGTGCGACGGTCGTTGCTCCGAGCTCCGCCGCGTTGTCGCGTCGTCGGCGTGTGTCCCCTGCCTGTGCGTGTCGCGGGCGTGCGCCGATCGATCACGCGTGCTCCTCGCTGGGTCTGCACAGGCGGACGCCGCGCGGGGGCCTGTTGCGCGTCGGGCACAGCAGCGTCTCGCGCGAGCGAAGTCGTCACAGCCGCGTCTCGCGCGAGCGAACTGGTCGCCGAGGCATCGACGTTGTCGTCTTGCAGGTCTGCGTCGTCGAACGCTGCCATGGACTCGCTCGACGAGTCCGGCGCCTCGGAGACCGAATTCAACGCGTTCGACGCGTCCTCTGGCGCGGACGACGCGTCGAGCTCCGCAGGCACCGCTGGTGGCTCGGGCGTCGCGATGGTGATTGCTGGGGATGGGCTGTCTGGCACGGCGCTCGCGCGCGCATCGGGCTCGACAGCGCGCGAAGCGCCGTCCACGCCGGGAGGACCCGCAGAGAACGCGCCGATGCCCGACGACCGCTCTTCGCTCTGCCACGGTCGCAAAGCGCCCACCGCGAGACCTGCTGCGCCCGCGAGCACGAGCGCTGCGACGACGGCCCACCCCGAGGGCCTTCGCCCCGCGCCGCTCGCAGCCTGCACGCTCTCGGAGCGACCCACGACGCCCGCCACCGTGGCAGCGTCGGGCTCGCGTTCGTTCGGGCCCATCGCGCTCGCGACGACGGGTCCAGACGGCGAGCTCGGCAGCGCTGGCGCCGTGTCGAGCGGTCCCTCTCGGACCTCGCCAGCGAGCGCCGCGGCGACCTTGTCGAGCTTCGACTGAAACTCACCCGCCAGCGATCGCAACGCCGGAACGAGCGCGTCCACCTGCGCGCGATCTCCGGATCCGAGCGCGTCCGCGACTCGTTCGGCGAGGGTCACCAGCCGCGCGAACGCGTCACAGAAGAACTTGTCGAGCACCGCGGCGTCGCTCGGCAACACGCTCGCTCGAACCTCGCGGACCGGCCGCGGAGGCTGCGCCATGAGCGACTCGAGCCTGAAGAGGTTGATCGCGTTCTTTCGCATTCCCGCCGCGTCCCATGGCCAGTCGACAGCCACGAGCTCGTAGAGGATCACGATCGTCGCGAACACGTCGGACAGCGGCGTCGGCTTGCTCGTAAAGTGATGCGGAGGCGCGTAGCCGACAGTCCCTCCCGACTGCTCCAAGAGAAACGTCGTCCGCTTGCCCACTGTCGACGCGAGGTCCTGCGCCATGAGCTGCCCCGCGATCGCCACGCCGAAGTCCAGAAGCGTCACGTGCGGATCGACTCGGTCTCGCGCGTCCACGAAGATGTTCGCGGGCTTGATGTCCGAATGGATGAAGCCCTGCGGCATCCCCGCCTCGGTCAGCTCGTGCAGCCTCCGCAGCTGCCCGAGGAGCTTTCGCGCGACGGTCACCGCGAAGCGAACGTCCGGCGTTCGCCCGCGATTGGCGGACTCGTCCTCGAGCAGCTCTTCGAGGGCGACGCCGTGCGCGAGCTCCATGCGCATCCCGAGCGATCCGTCGTCGAGCCGCACGAGCGCCACCATCCGCGCCACCGAGACGCCGTGCCGCTGGACGACCTCCTGCTTGATCGCTTCTTTTCGCAAGAGGCGAGCGAACACGTCGAGCTGCTCTTGCGCCGCGGCCCGCTCCTGGTCGTCGATGATCCCGTCGCGATTGTGATCCTCGGGACGAGCCACGACCTTCAACGCGTACCGCTGCGCCTCGGGGCCGCCTTCGATCGAGACCGCGAAGACCTGCCCCATCCCGCCCCTTCCGAGGGTCGACTCGATGCGGTAGCGCTCTCGAAGCTCGACGCCGTTGGCGAGGACGAAACCTGCCGCCATGAGAACGGTCGCCGAAAACTCGGAGCCCACCTCGAGGCGCACATCCGTCACGGGGCGCTTCGGTTCCGCCATTGACTCACAAGGGACGCTATCACAGACGCAGCGCACGCCCGCGCGCAATCGAGCCCAAGGCCCCCTTCGGGCCGCGCGACAGACGCTCTGCATCGCGCGCTCGAACTCCAGGGTCGCGATCGCGACGCCCCGATCGAGCCCCGCGGCGACCGGCCTCCCGCGGGCGATTTCGCTGGTGGGACATCCCCTTCGTTCGGCGATACTGGTCGGACGATTGTGAGGGTGCTCACGATGCACGATCGCCGCGGCCGCGGTGATCGGCTGTGGAATGCCAGCAAACGAAGACGCCGGAGCGGACGCACGCGGCAGCGATGTTCGCTCCAGCGACACGTCGACGCCGACAGACACCGGCGTGTCAGAAGACACGGGAGTGGGCATCGACAGCGGCGTGGACATCGACAGCGGAGTCGATCCAGACACTGGTGTCGCGACGGACGCTCGCGTCCCGATGGACGGGCCTGTCGATGTGATTCGTCGCGACGTGATGACGGATACGCGCACCGACGCTCGCGCAGACACCGGCGTCGTGACGGACACGGGCGCCGGCGGCGATGGCGGGCTCACGTTGACCGGCGTTCCGACGTGCATGCCGGGCAACGTCACCGCGGCCATGCTCTACACCGGCGCAGTCACGACATCGTGCAGCGGCGCGCGTTGTCACGACCCCGGAGCGAGCGGAATGCTCCCCATGGGCAGCGCCACGCAAATGCGCGCCAATCTCTTGATGCCCGCGCGCGTAGCGATGATGGCCCGCGTCACACCGCGCAACCTCGACCAGAGCTACCTCATGTACAAGCTGCTCAACCAGCACATGCGCGTCCCTGGAGGCGTGGGCAACCGCATGCCCCCGAGCGGGCCGCTCAACAACACGCAGCTCTGTCTGTTCGTCAACTGGATCCGCTCGGGCGCGATGTAAGCCCTCACGGGCTCTGCGCGCGAAGCCTCGCGATGCACTCGTTGACGTCGCGCACCATCGCGACGAAATCAGGGTCGCCCGCGAGATCGCCGCGAGCCATCATTCGCAGATGGGCCACCTGCTCGTCGACGCCCTGCCGTAGCGAGATCGCTTGCACGCGATCGCGCTGCGCCTGTCGCGGATCGGTCGGCTCGATCGCCGTCGCGTTCTGCAGCAGCGCCTGCGCCCGTCGCTCGATCCCAGCGTACGCAGCGCAGCGATTCGGCCTCGGTCCAGGCGGGCCCGACATGCCCGCCGGCGCTGGCTGAGCGACGCTCGCCGGCCCTGGTTGCGCGACGTTCGATGAAGCGTTCGCGCCGGCGTCGACGACCGAGCCCCGCGTCGGGGCGCTCGCCGTGCTCGTCGTGATGGTGCGCGCTGCGCGCTGCGGCGTGCGTTGCGAGGGACGCTCGCGACTCGGCGCAACGGCCACCGCGGCGTCCGATACGCCTTCGATCGCCGCCGCCGCAGCGTCGCCAGCCATCCGCGCGACGCGCGGGCCATCGTCGGCGCTACGCTCGCGCGTAGACGAACCGGCAGACGTCGCGCGCGCCGACGCGTGTTCGGGGCCGTTCGTCGCGTCTCGCGAAGCGTTGCCTTTGGCAGCGACGATGGCCGCCGTGCCCGCCCCTGCAACCACGAGCGCCGCGAGCCCCAACGCGATCGGCGCGCGGCTCGGCGAGCGGTTCGGTGAGCGTCGGGGCGAAGCCGTCGCGGCGACCAACGGGCCGGTGGGACCCGCGACCACCGTCGGAGCAACTGCCACTGCGATCGCCGAGACCTCGGCGCGCGCCGACGCTGCGATCGCCGCTCGAAGCGCCTCGATCGCCTGCGCCGCGTCCGAGAATCGCCCAGCAGGATCGCGGCAGATGCACCGCGCAAACCACGGGTCGAGCGTCGACGGAATCCTTCCATCCGCGCCGAGCAAACGCGCACGAACGCTCGCGGGCTCGAGCGGCTCGACGAGCTTCTCGACGAGCAGCGCCTGCAGAGTGGCCCCCGTCTGATTCGCGCTCTTCCAATAGTGTCGGCCGGTGAAGAGCCAGAACGCGAGCAGCCCCAACGCCCACACATCCGTGCTCGGACGAAGGAGCCCCGTGTCGACCTGCTCGGGCGCCATCCACGCCGGAGATCCGACGACCGCGCCCGTGACGTGGCTGGTCGCAGAGGACTCGATGATCGCCGCGATCCCGAAGTCGACGAGCTTCACGGTGAAGGCCACGTCCGCGCGACGCGTGCGCGCCACGAAGACGTTCTCGGGCTTGAGGTCGCGGTGGATCACGCCGACCGCGTGCGCCGCGGCGAGGGCGTGTCCGAGCTGACGAAGCACCTCGAGCGACGTCGCGAACTCGAGCACACCGTGCGACTGAACGTAGCGCGCGAGATCTTCCCCCTCGAGCAGCTCCATCACGATGAACGGGACGTTCGTCTGCTCATCGACGCCCGCGTCGATGACGGACACGACGTGGTCGCTCTCGATCCTCGAGGAGACCTTGGCCTCGCGCACGAAGCGCTCGCGCGTGTCGCGATCGCTGACGAGCGCCGCGCGCAGGAGCTTGAGCGCCCTTCTCCGACCGGTCGAGCGCTGTTCGACCGCGTACACAGCGCCCATCCCGCCCTCGGCCAGCAGGGATTCGACCAGGTAATCACCGGCGAAAATCGTCCCTACGAGCGAGCGATGCAAGTCCATGTCGGGGTCGTATCAGCGGAGACGCGAAGAGCGTACTGCAAAGCATGCGTCCCACGTTCGCGCGCCCGAAGCCAACTTCCGGCAAGCTTCTGGTGATCGAGACAGCGCTACAATGCACCGAAGGAGAGGCGGGAGTTTGCGATGAGCGCCAAGAAGCGACCGAGCCCGAGGCCCAAGTTCACGCTGCAGTCTCCGCTCGATCCGACGGAGCTGCGCGCGCGCGTGAAGAAGTTTCTCGACGGCAACCAAGAACTGCGAGGCATCGCGCTGGATCATCGCATCGAGCTCTCGTTCATCGGCGATCAGCACCATTTCTATTCGCCGCAGGTCCTCGTGCACGTGCGCCCCGCCGACGCCGGAGGCTCCAGGCTCGAAGCGCAGCTCGGCCCCGACCCTCACATCTGGTCGCTCTACATCTTCACCTACGTGTCGATGGTGATCCTCGCGGTCTTCGCTGCGGTGTTCGGGAGCGTTCAGTGGTCGCTCGGGCACAGCCCGGTCGTGCTCGCGCTCACGCCGCTGGCCGTGATCATCGCGGCGCTGGTGTACGGCGCGAGCTTCGTCGGTCAGGGTCTCGGCGCCGAGCAGATGTACATCCTTCGCTCGACGCTCACGAAGATCGCAGACACCGAGTACGAGACGCTGGCTTGAGCGATCAACCGAAGGGGCGCGCTGTCGCGCAGTCGAGGTTGGACCCCTCGGTCGTACGCAGCACGGTCGTGAATCGCCTGTAGAATCCCAGGCGATCAGCGACCGCTGGGGGCGTCGGTCGATTGCACTCGAGGCCGCCGTTGATGATGTTCACCGTCGTTCCGAAGCCAGCGAGGCGTCCTGCGGCCGTGTCCGCGGCGCTCGGCGTCCAGCGCCCCACCATCACGTCGTGACAGGACGGCTTCGGAGACTGTGGCGTCATCCAGAACCAGAGCGCCGTGCGAAACGCCACCACAGGATCGGTCGCGACCAGCGCTGGATTGCTCAACAACGGCAGAGAGAGCGCGCGACCGGCCTGGCCGTAGTTGTAGTTCCACGAGAGCTGCATCGGCCCGCGGCCGTAGTATCGCTGCCCGGGCGCGCAGGGAAACTCAGCGCTCACCGCGCAGTAGTCCGCCGTCTGTAGCGTCGCGCCGCCCTCTTCGATCCAGCACAGCCCCCACGCGTAGCGCCCTCCTGGCGCCGTGTCCCACCCGCCCGTCGTCTCGTGCGCGATGTTCGCGAGAAACGCAGCCACCTCACGCCTGCGCACCTCGTCTGTCCCGTCGCTCGCGAACGTCGGCCAGCCCTCCGCCGCGCGGATGAACGCGTCGTACGTGTAAAACGCCCCGCGACACGGCGCCGTCCCGCGATGCAGAAACAGCTCGTCGAACAGCGTCCTCGAGACGATCGCGGATAGAGCGCTCATCGATCCCGTGCGCGCGTCCGTCGGCGTGTCGGTCAGAACGTCGCTCGTCGCGTCGCGCGTCGGCACGTCCACGACCGTCGTGACGTCAGGCGCGTCGATCACCGCGCTGTCGCCCGCGTCCGACCCGCCGTCCAGCGCGCCGCCATCCACAGGGCGCGCGCACAGCCGACGATAGTCCCGCGGATTCTCCGGGCCCGGCGGCAGCCCCGTGCAGGTCAACCCCGCAGCGCACGGGCGATTGCACCACGCGAAGCTCCCGCAGAACTCACCTTCGCTCGCGGGCCCGGGGCGGTCGCACCCCGTAGCCGGAGCGCAGTTGGATGGATCGGCAACGCACTGGCAGGCGCCGTTGTAGCGAAGCGCGCCGCACGTCCAGCACGGAGCGTCCCGCGGCGTGCAGTCGTTGCCGCACACCGCTCCGGGCGTGCAGCCCGGCGTCGCGCCGGGTGCCGCGCAGCCAACACCGAGGATCGCCGATGCCGCGATCATCACGCTCGACGCCCACGACTCGGCAACCCCGTTGGAGCGAGAGCTCTTCAAACGACTCGTACCTGCCATCGCGCGACCGCTCGCCTTCTTCGCGTCCACCGCGACGCTCGATTCACTGTACACCCCTCTCGCCTCACGGCCAGCCACACGCCCGGGAGACGAGCCCTCATCGTTGCCCAAGTTCTGCGAGTGAAAATCGTCGTAGAACGCGATCGGCACAGAGCCGCGAGGCGGCCCCCGAGTGAGGAGAACGACGGTAGGCGCAGAGCTGCGAGGCGGCCCCCACCCGCGCTGCCGCGCGCCCCGAGTGAGGAGAACGCGCTGGGCGCAGAGCTGAAGCCCCCACCCGCGCTGCCGCGCGCCCCGCCCCCGCCTGGAACGGCAGGGGCGGCGGCTTCGCATTG
>LNEO01000224.1 GCA_001465015.1 Deltaproteobacteria bacterium Ga0077539
GTATTCGGGGGCAATCCGAGGTCTCGCAGCCTTCGCCCGCTTCGCGTTTCTTCTTCGCTGTCCGTCACGCTTTCGCGATGCGCTACGACGTACGGCGCATGACGCGATCGAACACCGTAGGCCTCGTGCTCGCGCTCGTTGGGTGCTCTCCCGCGAGCGCGCAGTCGGTCGAGCGCGACCCGCCGCGCCCGCCTTCGATCGCTGACGCGTCCGCGCCCGCGGTCACGCCCGTTGTCCCCAGCGCAGAGCCCGACGGCAACGACAACCCCGAAGATCCCGGGACAGGAACGCTGCCCACAACCATGACGGCTCGCTCCGTCGGGCGGGCGTCCGGCGGCCTGCATCGCATCTGTGACCTCACTCCGTTTCGCGACGCGCTCTTCGCGGCGACCTCCAATCAGCCGCTCGGGTCCGACGGCGCGGTGCTCGCTCGATTCGATCCCGACGCGCCGCGCGCGAAGTGGACCGTCGCCTACAACTGGAACCGCCCGGGACAACCCACGCGCGGAGGGGGCGGCGGGCAGGGTTTTCTCAGGGTTCACGCCATCGGCGATCGCTTGTACGTTCCCGACGCGGACTCGCCCTACAACGGCTTCGGGATCAGCGAAGGTGGGACCGAGAGCTTCGTGTTCGTGAGCGACAGAGAGGGGCGCTTCGCTCCGGCGCGCGGCGCGAACCTCCGCCCGCCCGCTCCCCCCGACGCGCAGGGGTACTTCGGCGCAGGCGTGCTTCCGCGCGCGTATCACGTGCTCGATGTGATCTCGTTTCGCGGCGGGGTGTATGCGACGACCGGGAGCGTTCCGCCTGGACAGCGCGCGTGGTACGGCCCTTCACCGGGCGCGTTGCACCGCGCGGACGACCGCGGTCGCCGATGGACCTTCGTCGTCGACTACCCTTTTCCCTGGCAAAACGGCGTGTGGCGACTCTCGTTCGCCGTGCGCTTCAAGGGCGCGCTCTACGCGGGAATCCAGGACTACGACGGCCGCGAGCGCAACGACTACGTCGTGATCGCCCCCCCGGCCGGCGTCACGCAGCTCTCTCGACAACACGTCGCGGGCTATCGCGTGAGCGACTACGGAGCCACGCTGACCCTGCGCTGGTACACCGATCGCGGTCGGCTCTTCTGGATCGGCCTCGAGCGAACGGGCGCAGCGACGCTGCGGTTTTCCGAAGACGGAAGGCGCTGGATGACCGTGCCGTTTCCCGCGAGCGCTGGACGCGTGTCAGACGTCGTTCGCTTTCGAGACTCGCTCGTGGCGCTCACCGAAGCGGGGCTCTTTCGCCTCGCAGAACCGCCAGACGCCGCTCCGCCGACGCTCGTCGCCGCCGCGCCGACGTTCAATCGCGGGCGGGCGTTTCCCGTGAATGACGCGTTTTGTGCGAGTCCGCTCGCGGTGTTTCGCAACAAGCTGTACGCGGGCTCGCAGCACAACGCGACGCTCTTCGTCTTCGAGTGACGCTCGAACGCCGCGCTCGCACCGGCGCCGACAGAGCTGACGCGATTTTCGTGCCGCCGTCCCAGGCGACATTCTCTGCTCCGAACGGAACTTTTCGCTCCCTCCCGCGTCGGACACCAGCACTTTCGCGCCAAGCAGCCGCCCACGCTCGGGTGTCCGTCCGTCACCGACGTGGGAAGATAGACGACTCTCGCGCCGTTCGAACACAGAGCGTCCCCGCCCGCAGCGAGCTGCGCAGGATCCGAGAATCGACGAGGTAGCCCATGAGAAACCAGGTCTTCGTACAAGAGCACCACCTGCTCGAGGCCGTGCGCCGCAACGTGATCAACGAGCACCAGATGCAGGAGGTCCTCTCGATCTCTCGCGCGATGGGCCAGTCGGCGAACACGCCGGACCTCTCGTGGTTGACCGTTGTTCAGTCCGTCGTGATCGCGGGCATCGCCCTCGGTCCGACGATCCCCGCGCTCGAGCGCCTGCACCGCGGAAACGCCGCAGAGGTCGTGGTCTACAGCCTCGTCGCCATGACGGGCTTGCTCGCCGCGGCGCACTTCATCCGCCGCTTCGGCCTCGGAAAGGCCCCCGCCGGCATCGCAGCAGCGGGCGCGGCCATGTGGGCGTGGGGGCTCGGCGCCGGACTCGTCGGGACGCTCGTCTACCCCGACGCGTTTCGCAACGTCTACGACTACTCGTCCTACGGCACGACGGACTACGCGATGCGCCAGGCGCACGTGCAGCTCGCGTACCTCGGCGGTGACGTCACCATGGTGCTCGCCGCGATCGCGATCGGATTGGCCTCGAAGATCCCCGCAACCGCGATGGCGGCCGGAATCGGACTCGTCGCTGGGATCGTCAATTTCACCGAGTGGTTCGCGAAGACCAACCGCGGCCACGTCGACAAGGACGAGGCGACCCTCATGCTCATCGGCACGACCGTCGTCGTGCTCGCCGCCGCGTTCGGCGTGCAGCGCGCGAGCAGGGCGACGCGCTTCGACCCCGCGTTCTGGCTGCATTCCGTGGGCATCTTTCCGCTCGGCGTGGCGGGCATCATCATGATCGATCGCGAAGCGGGGATGGCCCTCCCTTGGGCGGTCGCGGCGGCGCTCGTGATCGCGGCGGGCGTGTACTTCGATCGCAAGTCGTACATCGTCGCAGGGGCCGCGGCGCTGCTCTTCTACCTGCCTTTCGGCGCGGCCGAAGCGCGCGCTGGCGACATGGGCGTGGGAATGGCCTTCAGCTTCTCTGCCCTCCTCGTCGCGGTCGCCGTGCTCATCGTCCGCAAGGTGTACGTCACCCGCGCCGCGCAGGGGTCCAACGACCTCGAGCAGACCGTCTGGTCCTGAAGAGCGCCTAGCGAAGGGGGCGAGCGCTTGGGGTGAAGCGCAGCGTCGAAAGCGCGCAGCGAAGGTGGGCGTGCTGCGCTTCCGTCGCGCGAAGACTACGCCCTACGCCCGCTCTCGCCGAGCACCCAGCCCGACCCGATGCGATGCGCGAGCCGCAGGGGCTCGGGGACGTTTCCCGTGTCGGTCACCCGCGAGAGCGCCTCGAGCGCGACGGACGGCTCTGCGCCCTGCACTTGAAACACGAAGCCTTCGCGCTCGATCACCGGCCCGGCGCGCTTCAAGAGCGCGAGCCTCGCGTCGGGGCGGGGGTACTGACGGATCGCCTTCTCCATCGCCGCGAGGTCGGGGACCTTTCGCATCACCGCGATGCACGGTCTCTTGATGCGCGCCGCCAGCGCGGCCAGGTCGATCACGTTGAGGCCGCCGACGGCGATTCCGTCCAAGAGCACCACGTGCAGCTGCGCGAGAAACTTGCTGTTGGCGATCGCGGCGCCGATCGCGTCGGTCGCGCCCCAGCCAAACGCCCTCACGCGCGTCGTCACAAGCGTCTCGAAGCGCGTGTTCGCGCAGAGCGCCCCGAGCACGACCACTTTCGCTCCGGGCTTGCGCACGAACGGCGCGTCGTCGACGCCGATCGCTCGAAGCACTCTGCCCGCGGGTGGAAGGGGCATCGTCGTTTGATTGTGTGTGCGATCAGCCGCTGCGCACGACGCGGACCGCGAGGCTGCCGTGCGCGCTCTGGGGGCCCTGCGCCGAGGCGCGAGCGGGGGCGGCGCTCGCCCCAGAGGGCCTGCGCGCGGCTTCTTCGGCGGCGAAGCGATCGGCGAGGTTGTCCGCGGCGATCGCGAGCTCTTGCGCGAGCAGCTGCGACTCGATGGAGCTCGAGCACTTGGAGCAGCCTGCGACCGCGGACTTCGCAGCTTCGATCGCCTGCGCGGCCTTCTCGAAATCGTTGCCGGTGAGCGCCTCGGACAACGCTCGCAGCGTGCGCGTCTCGCCGCAGCCCGCGTCGAGGGCCTCGGCGCGCTCGGCCAACAGCGGGAGCATGTCGTGCCGCTCGCCTCGCGCGGCCATCACGGCGAACTGGAGCACCGGCGTCTTGCCCGAGAGCTTCTCGACCTTGATGTCCTTGGCGAGTCGATCGATGCGCCGGCGCAAGAGCGCGGTGGGCTCGTCGCCGCCGAACTCGTCCCACGCGGCCTCGACCTGCTCGTCGGGCGACGGACCCTCTCCGCGGTCTCCGCGTTTGAGCTTCTCGTGGCGCGCGTTGATGTGATTGATGACCATGATCAGCGCGATCATGCCCACGGCGAATGCGACGAGGATCTGCATCGAAGTCGACGACCTCCAGCTGTTCGCCAGAGTCTACCGTCAAACCGCGCGCGCGCGCGACCTTCGCCCTTTGACGATCTCGTCGACGCCCTCGCTCAGGCCCTCGACGGTCAGGGGAAACATCGGAAACACCTTGGCGATCGCCTCGATCGTGTTGCCCTTCCAGCCGCGCGGGTGCTCGGGGTTGAGCCAGACCGAGCGCTCGAAGTGCTCGCGGAGGTGCATCAGCCACTCGATGCCCGTGACGCGGTCGTCCTCGGCGACGCCCGCGAACCCCATGAGCTCGTAGGGAGCCATGAGCGCGTCGCCGCACAGGACGAGCTTGTAGCTGCGACCCGAGTGCTTTCCGCACTCGTTGATGAGCTCTCGCACCGAGACGGACTCTTGAAACCCGTCGGTCTTCCAGAGCTTGCCGTAGACGCAGTTGTGAAAGTAGTAGGTGCGCAGCTCTTTCCAGTGCGTCGCGCGCCGGGCGGCGGTGAAGAGCTGCTGAACGTACTCTCGGTGCGGCTCCATGGACCCGCCGACGTCCATCATGAGAATCACGCGGGTGTTGTTTCTGCGCGGGGGACGCACGACGACCTCGAGCTCGCCCGCGTTGCGCGCGGTCTCGTCGATGGTCTTGTCGAGGTCGAGCTCTTGCTCGGCTCCGTCTCGCGCGAACAGCCGAAGCTTTCGCAGGGCGACCTCGATCTGCCGGGTCTCGAGCGTGGCGTCCGAGCGGTACGGCTTGTACTTGCGGGCGTCGGCGCTCTGCATGGCGCCGCCCTTTCCCTTGCCGGTCGAGCCGCCGACGTTGATGCCGTTGGGGTTTTCTCCGCCGCGGCCGAAGGGCGAGGTGCCGCCGGTGCCGACCCAGCGGTTGCCGCCGTCGTGCCTCTCTTTTTGCTCGCGAAGGCGCTGCTCGAGCATCTCGCGAACGGTCTCGAGGTCGAGCGCCTCGATCATGGCGCGCTCCTCGGGCGAGAGCTCGCGCATGGGCTTAGGGTCCTTCAGCCACGAGAGCAGCTCTTCGGTGATCTCGATCGCCGTCGCCTGCGCGCCGCGAAACGCCACGCCGAACGCGATGTCGAAGTCGTCGAGGTGCTGCTCGCTGTGGATCATCAGCGCGCGCGCGACCTGATAGAAGCCCTCGAGCGAGCTCTCGTGCAGCCCCTTGGCGAGCGCCTCGGCGACGGCGACGGCCTCTTGCGTCCCCACGGGGACCTTTCGCTTTCGGAGCTCGTAGAGAAAGTCGATGAACATCAGGCCTTCGCTTCGCTTGGTGACGACTCAGGAGCGGAAACGCCGCCCGCCCGCGAGCTGATCGGCGTACGCGGCGAGGTCTTGCTCTTTCTTGAGCAGCGCCCCGAGGAAGGGCAGCTCGCGCTCGAGCTTGACCGCCGCGATCCCAGCGTTCTTCAGGACCGCGATCCAGTCGATGAGCTCGCTCGTCGAGGGGCGCTTGCGGATCGAGCGCATCTCGCGGATGTCGTAGAAGACCGCCATCGCCTGCTCGACCATCTGTCGATCGAGCCCGGGGTGGTGCACCGCCACGATGTTCTTCATCAGCTCCTTGTCAGGAAAGTCGATGAAGTGAAACACGCACCGGCGGAGAAACGCGTCGGGCAGCTCCTTCTCGTTGTTGCTGGTGATGATCACCACGGGGCGCTCTTTGGCGGCGACCTCGTCGCCGGTCTCGTTGACGCGAAACCGCATGCGATCGAGCTCGTGCAGAAGGTCGTTGGGAAACTCGAGGTCGGCCTTGTCGACCTCGTCGATGAGCAGCACGACCTTGCCCGAGCTCGCGAAGGCCTGCCCGAGCGGGCCGTGCTTGATGTACTGCCGGATGTCCTTCACGTCCCCGTCGCCGAAGCGCGAGTCGTAGAGGCGCTGCACCGTGTCGTACACGTAGAGGCCGTCCTGCGCGCGCGTCGTGGACTTGACGTGCCAGGTGAGCAGCGGCAGCTGCATCGCCTCGGCGATGGCCTCGGCCAGGAGGGTCTTTCCGGTGCCCGGCTCGCCTTTGACGAGCAGCGGGCGGCCGAGGGCGAGGGCGCAGTTGACGGCGCTCTCGAGCGCGTCGCTTGTGAGGTAGCGGTCCGTCCCGCGAAAGCGTCGAAATTCACTCATCGAGATGCTGGCAAAGAGCCTAGCACCGAAACTGAATGGCGATTCAGTGAACCGTCCGACGGTCGAGGCTGAGCGGATTGCGGCGGTTCACGGGATGCAGTCTTCGAGGCGGTAGATCGCGCGTCGGTGGTCGTCTCCCCGCGCCGAAGACACCGACGCGGCCCGAGTGATCCGAGCGTCTCTCGTGAGCCCAGCGTTGCGCTCGTAATCGAAGGACTTCGGATCAGCGCCGGGAGCGAGCCGCCGTTATTCGTGTTGATGCTATATATAATTGTGACTAGATAGTATTGATTCCCAGGTCTATTCGTCGGTTCCATGATTGGGGGACCGATGAAGCGACGAAGCGTTGTGCTGTTGATTGTGTGTGTGTCTTCGATGATCGCCCTCGCCGGCTGCGGCGCCGCGGTCGCGCCGATGCCCGCGGCGATGGAGCCGGTCTTCGAGTCGTGCGCCGTCGTGCGCGAGCGGTGCGGCGCGGAGCCGATGCGGTTCGTGCGAGCGTCGGCGACGGGGTTGACTGGGCTCGACGGAGCGAGGGCGCGGTTCGCGATTCGCTACCTCACGGACACGGGGGTCGGGATCGACGGTCCTCGCCGCGTGGCGGTCGGTGGAGGCACGGTGACGAGCGGCTCGCTCGAGGCGTGCGTCTGTCTGCCCACGGGCGGCGACAACTACCCGCAGCTGAGCGCGCTCGTGTTCGCCCCTGGCTCGACCGGCGAGCGGGCAGGGGACGTTCGTCGGGCCTTCTTTTCTCAGCGCTTCGCGACGCTCGGAACCGAAGAGCTCACGCAAGAGCTGTCGATGGCTCCCAGTCCCTCGCAGGTGTCCGCTGCGCTCGCGTCGATCGTCGAGCGGACGCTAAGGGTCGAGCTTCGCGGCGTCGAAGCGTCGTTCGAGGGACGAACGTTGTTCGGCGCGGTGATCGCGGACGCGCGCCCCATTCCGTCCGATCGCGCGCAGGGCACCGTTGCGAGCGGCGCAGCGACGCTCCAGTGGACGATGCCCGGCCGCGCTTCTGCGACCGAGCGCGCGCTGCTGGTGATCGACGCCAACGGCGACCGGCGTTGCGGCGAGGGTGATCGAAGGACGAGCGTGCCCATCACCCCAGGCGCGACGTCGATCGCGCTCGACGGCGCGACGTGGGACGCAGCGGCCGCTGCGGTGCGCGAGGCGTGCGACGCGATCGCTGTCCCCGGCGCATGAGGATTTTTGCTGCAAAATCGCAGCGCGATCGCGCTACTTGCGGTGCGCGCAGACGGTGACCTCTTCGCGGTCGTGATAGAGCTGCCGCGCGCGGACGCGGTGCCAGCCTCCGTCGCGCAGGACGTCGAGCACGCGCTTTACGAAGTCGGCCTTCTGCCGCATCGGGAGCTTGATGTTCGCCACGAGCATCGAGGCCCAGCCGCGGCGGCCCCACTTGGCGAGCAGCGCGGCCACCTCGAGCGGGCGCCAGACCATGTCGCAAAAGAGCCAATCGACGGGCTTTTCGGGCTCGATCTCGAAGGCGCTGCCGCGGATGTGCTCGAAGTTCTTGTGCCTCGCGATCGCCGGAGCCATCGACCCAGGGTCCACCGCGAGGACGTGCGCGCCGCGCGCGAGCAAGACGTGCGTCCATCCGCCGGGGGCGGCGCCGAGATCGACGCAGCGATCGCCACGCGCAGGCGCGGCGCCGAACCAGTCGAGCGCCTCTTCGAGCTTCATCGCGGCGCGCGAGGGGGCCTCGTTGTCCACGCGCATTCGCGCGCGACCGCCCGGATGCAACGAGTGGGCGTCGACCGCGGGCAACGCGCACACGACGGCGCGGGTGGGGCCGAGGACGCAGACCTGCGCGAGCAGCCCTCCGGCGTCGCGGGCGATGCGCGCGGATTCGACCAGGCGATCGGCCCACTTTGCGTCGATGGCGCCGGCCTGCGAGGGCACGGTCTTGGCGAGGACGTCGGCGAGGCGCGCGGACTTGTTTCCCTCTTCGCTGTCGGGAACCCAAACGTGAAGCGCCCATTTCTTCGTGGGCTGATCGCGCATCAACTCGTACAGGGCGCTGGTCACCGCGCGGTCGAGCGCGAGGGCGTTGTCCGCCTTCACGATGGTCTTTGCGACCATGGCCTGCCGCGCGAAGGCGCAGTCGACGTACTCCTTGGGTGAGGCGATGAGCGACGGCGCGATGAGCCGCGCGCCTTCGCTTCGATGCGCAATCTTGAGCTCGTCGAGAAGATCCTGCTCGTAGCCCTCGCGCGTGGTGTAGAGCCACTCGCTTCGCACCAGAGGAATCGTCGACACCGTCAGGCTCGCTGGCCTCTTGACGACTACCCGATCGCGCGACCCACCAACGCCCTTGCTGAACCTCGAAGGGCGCGACGACTTCGCCGAGCGCGCCGGCGTCGCGGGCCTCGGCGGGCTCGAGGGAATCGAGTCGTCCGAAAGCATCGAGTCCTCGGATCGGCCCGACGGCCTCGACGGATTCTCGGGTCTCGAAGGCCTCGATGGTCTCGATGGTCTCGATGGGTTCTCGGGTCTCGATGGCTTGCCGGGTCTCGAAGGCCTACCCGCCCCCGACGGCTTGCCGGGCCTCGACGGGCTCTCGGGTCTCGAAGGTCGACCGCCGCGCGACGGGGCCTCGGGTCTCGAAGGCTTGCCGGGTCTCGAAGGACGGCCCGCGCTCGAAGGCTTGCCCGGCCGCGATGGGCTCTCGGGTCTCGACCCTTTCGATGGCCTGCCTGTTGGAGAGGACTTCGTCGAGCCCGATGACTTCGCGGTGCCCGACGGCTTGCCGGGTCTCGGTCCGTGCGGGGCGGGCCCGCGCTTGGAGGGGCCTTGGGGACGCTTCGGGCGGTTCATAAACTCTGCCCTGAGGTACCACGACACGCGCGGCGCTCCCTCCCGCTTCTGGAGGCAAAGGTGCTATGCGCGGACCACGGTGAACGCGAACACGGACGAGACCGCGATCGAACCGCTGGCAGACCGCGCAGACGAAGCGACGCCGCCGCCCAGGCAGAGCGTCGCGCTCGAGCTTCTGGCAGAGCTCGTCGGCTCGCGCTCGCTCGGACGCGAAGACGTGACGGGCGCGCGCGGAGGATCGCTCGCGTGGCTGGTGGCCGAGTCGGTCCAGAAGAGCGGACGCAAGCTCGTAGTGCTGACGAATGACCTCGAGTCAGCTAGAAAAATCGCTGGCGATGTCGAGTTCTTTCTGTTGGGCGGCGGCCCCGAGCCCGAGCACAGCGAGGCCGACGAGCGGCACGGAGAAGTGCTGGTGCTCCCGGTCGCAGATCACTCGCCCTTCGTGGAGGTGGCCCCGGATCGAACCGCGTCCATGGGGCGCCTCGCGACGTTGTTTCATCTGTCGCAGGGGCTCGCGTGGCGCGTGTTGGTGGTGCCGGCTGGCGCGCTCGTACGAAAGGTCGTTCCGCGGGCGGCGCTGGCGCCGAGGAGCGACCTGGTGCAGGTCGAAGAGCTCGTCGACCGCGACAAGCTCATCGAGGGGATGGTCGAGGGGGGATACCTGCGCGTTCCGATCGTCGAAGACCCCGGAACGTTCGCGGTGCGAGGGTCGGTCCTCGACGTGTGGCCAGCGTCCTCCGCGCATCCTGCGCGGATCGAGCTCGACGAGGAGCTCTGCGTCTCGATCAAGCTCTTCGACCCCGAGGGGCAGCGGACGCTCCGCGCGATCCGCGAGCTGTTCTTGCATCCGGTTCGCGAGGCGCTCATCGGCCCCGATGAGCGATCGCGAGCGCGCGAGCGCGTCACGGCGCTGTGCGACGAGCTCGACCTGGCGCACGCGAAGGTCGTTCGCCTCACCGAGGACGTCGAGAGCGGCCGCGGGTTCTTCGGCTCCGATGGCTTTTTGCCGGCTTACTACGAGGCTCTCGAGAGCATCTTCGACTATCTGCCCAGGGACGTCGCGTGGGTGATCGACGAGCCCGCCCGCACGCTCACTGCGATGCGCGAGGAGCTCGAGAGAGCGCTGCGCGATCGTCGTGATCGCGTCGAGCGCCGCGCGCCGTGCTTCTCTAGGGACGCCCTGTACCTCGACGAGTCCGACGCGATCGCGAGGCTGCTCGCCGCGCCCAAGCTCGTCTCGCACGACCTGGCCGTTCGAGGTCACCTCGATCCGGACGACCCTGCCGCTCGCGCGCTCGAGCTCGTCGCGCACGAGCGGCCGCTCTACGACCTCGGCGCAGAGTCGCTCGAGCGGCTCGCGCAAGAGATTCGCGCGGTTCGCGCGGAGAAAGGCCGGCACGACGCGCTCGCGCCGCTCGTCGAGCACGTCCGCTACTGGAGCCAGGAGGGCTACCGCGTCATCGTCACCGGCCGCACCGCGACGCAGGCCGAGCGCGTCGCGGCGCTGTTGCGCGCGCACGACGCAGACGCGCGGCTCGTGCTGAACGGTCTCGAATTCAAGACCACGCAATCAAGTGGCGAGGGCGTCAAGCGCCCCGACGTCGAGGTGCTCGTCGGCGAGCTGTCGACGGGCTTTACGCTGCCGTCGCGCAAGGTCGTCTTCGTCACGGAGGAAGAGATCTTCGGCGCCAGGGCGCGCAGGACGCGGCGGCAGCGAAGCGAGAAGGCGTCGAAGACCAAGGCGTTCATCGACGATCTGCGCGCGCTCACGGTGGGCGACTACGTCGTGCACGCCGATCACGGGATCGGGCGGTACCTCGGGCTCGAGCATCGAAAGATCGGCGCCAACGAGACGGACCTGCTCGTGCTCGAATACGCGGGCGGCGACCGGTTCTTCTTGCCGGTCACCCGGCTCAATCAGATTCAAAAGTGGTCCGGCGGCGAGGGCGCTCCGCGGCTCGATCGCCTGGGCGGAACGACCTTCGCCAAGAGCAAGGCCCGCGTCGAGCGCGAGGTCAGGCAGATGGCCGACGAGCTCTTGCGGCTCTACGCCGAGCGGCGCGCGCACCCGGGGCGCGCCTTCAAGAAGTCCGATTTGCTCTACCGCGAGTTCGAGGCGACGTTCGCCTTCGAAGAGACCGATGACCAGCGCAGGGCCATCGACGAGGTCCTCGGCGACCTGTCCTCGACGACGCCGATGGACCGCCTCGTGTGCGGCGACGTGGGGTTCGGAAAGACCGAAGTCGCGATTCGCGCCGCGTTTCACGTGGCGTCGCAGGGCGCGCAGGTGGCGGTGCTCTGCCCGACCACGGTGCTCGCGCAGCAGCATTTTCACACGTTTGCCGACCGTATGCGCTCGTACGCCCTCGAGGTCGCGGTGCTCTCGCGCTTCGTCACGCCGGCGAAGCAGCGCGAGACGCTCGATCGACTGAAGAAGGGGCAGGTCGACGTGCTCGTGGGCACGCACCGCATCTTGTCGAAGGACGTTCACTTCAAGGACCTGGGGCTGCTCGTGGTGGACGAAGAGCAGCGCTTCGGGGTGAAGCACAAAGAGCAGATCAAGCAGCTCCGCGCGCGGCTCGACGTGCTGACGCTCTCGGCGACGCCGATCCCGAGGACGCTGCAGATGGCGGTCTCTGGCCTGCGCGAGCTGTCGTTGATCACTACGCCGCCTGTCGATCGCCGCGCGGTGCGCACCGTCGTGTCCCGCGAAGATCCCGCGCTCGTGCGCGAGGCGGTCATGCGCGAGCTGTCCCGCGGCGGGCAGTGCTTCTACGTGTTCAACCGCGTCGAGGGCCTGTACGAGCGCGCCGAGAAGCTGCAGCAGCTCGTCCCGAGCGCGCGCGTCGCGGTGGCGCACGGGCAGATGAGCGCCGAGGCGCTCGAGACGGTGATGACGGACTTCGTCGAGGGCCGCTACGACGTGCTCTGCTCAACAGCGATCATCGAGAGCGGGATCGATATTCCTCGGGCGAACACGATGATCGTGGATCGCGCGGACTTGTTCGGCCTGTCGCAGCTCTATCAGATCCGCGGCCGCGTCGGTCGCTCGCGCGAGCGGGCGTACTGCTATCTGCTCGTTCCGCCGCCAACCAAGCTCAGCGACGAGGCGAGGCAGCGCATCGAGGCCATCGAGAAGTTCACGGAGCTCGGCGCGGGATTTCACGTCGCGACGCTCGACATGGAGCTGCGCGGCGCCGGCGATCTGTTGAGCGGCGAGCAGAGCGGAAACATCGCGCAGGTCGGCTTCGAGCTCTATGTCCAGATGCTCGAAGAGGCGGTCGCTGAGCTCAAGGGCGAGCCGGTCGCTCCGCACGTCGAGCCGGACCTGTCCTTCGACGAGCCGTTCTATTTGCCCGCGGAGTACATCGAAGACGTGGGCTTGCGGCTGTCTTTGTACAAGCGCCTCGCGTGCGCCGAGACCGAGGAGGACGTCGCCGAGCTCGCGCAGGAGATGGAGGATCGCTTCGGCGTCGCGCCGGCTCCCGCGCGAGTGCTCGTGCGCGTGATGGAGCTCAAGGCGCGGCTGCGCCCCTTGCGGGCGATGGGCATCGAAGCCAACCGCGAGCGCGTGGTGTTTCACCTGCGAGAGGACTCGCCGGTGGACGGCTCGAAGGTGGCCGAGCTCTGCCAGCGCAGAGGCGCGCTGTGGAAGCTCACGCCAGACCTGCGGCTGTCGCGGCGCTTCGGCGAGGGGACTGGGATGTCCAACGCCGAGCGCGCGCTCAAGGAGCTCGAAGACGTCGCCGTGCTGTGAGCCGTCTCGCGGTCACAAAGAGGCAGGGGGTGTGATCGCGGTTCGTGCGGAGCGCGGCGCGCATCCCTCGTTGCAACTTCGTCCGAAGAAACGCGACGGAAACACGATGGATCTCCCCCGGGAGCCAAGGGCATAGGCGCCGAAAACTCCGTGGCTCGAGTAGAGAGTTTGCGCTGTGAATCGAGCGACAGAACGACGTTTGACATCGAGCCGCGAAGCGCGGCCCCCACGCGCCCCGCCCCCGCCTGAGACGGCAGGGGCGGCGGCTTCGCATTGGGAAAATGAAGGCGAAAGCAGCATGCGTGTATCGTGATGGCCCTTGCTCTGCAAGGGCAAAGCAGTCCTCACTCGACCATTGACGCACACGAATCGAGCAAAGAGCAGCCATTGCAGAGCAATGGCCACAAAATCAACTTACCCAGCAATTCTACAGGCAGACACAATGCGAAGCCGCCGCCCCTGCCGTTCCAGGCGGGGGCGGGGCGCGCGGCAGCGCGGGTGGGGGCTTCAGCACTGCGTCAAACGTCGTTCTGTCTCTCGATTCACAGCGCAAGCTCTCTGCTCGAGCCGCGGAGTTTTCGGCGCGTATGATCGCGCAGGCGTTGTTGATCGCTGTCTGGATCGCGGGCGCTGCGTCGTCGCGACCGTCGCCGAACGCGCTGGCCATGAGCGTCGCGCGAACGGTGCCCATTCCGACGGGGGGCGCTTCGCCGCGGCGGTAGCCCGCGAAGGAGAAGTCATGAAGAAACTTGCCGTCGCTCGCGGCCGCGCCGCCCGCGTGCAACGGGAGCCATCCGCGAGGAAACAGCGTGCTGCGCCAGGTTCCGGGCGGGTCCGGGGGCGACCCGTCCGCTCCTGCGTCGCTGCGAACGTCTGCAGCAGCGTCGCTGCGAGCGTCGACGCGGCTGTCGCTGCGGACGTCCATCGCAACGGCATCGAAGCTCACCCCGCTGTCCATCGCAGCGTCGTCGCGCTCGGCGTCGGGAGCTTCGACGTCTGCCGAGGCGCTGTCGTTGTCGCTCGTGTCCGAGGGCTCGGCGTCGATCGCGGCATCGTCCACCGTGGCGTCTGGCACAGGCGTATCGATCGCCGTTCGATCGGCGATCGCGCCATCGCCGCCGTCCAGCGCGCCGCCATCTGGGGCGGGCGGCGCTGCGCACTGAAATGAGGCCAGCGCGAGCAGGCAAAGCGGCCAGCGGTGATTCATGACCGAGAACCCTATCGCAATCGTCACGCTCGACTGGCGTGGCCGAGCGTCGAGGCGCGACTTGCGTACCGGGGCTGAACGCGCGATCACTATTCTCTGCACCGTGAGCGATGATCCTCTCGACGCGCTCGACTCGCTCGCAGCGCGATGGTTTTCGAGGCGCTTCGGCGCGGTGACCCAGGCCCAGGCCCTCGCGTGGCCGGCGATCGCGTCCGGGGCAGACGCGCTGCTCGTGGCGCCGACGGGGTCTGGCAAGACGCTCGCGGCGTTTTTGCAGCCGTTGGGACGGCTCGCGCGCGAGGCGCTCGCGCAGCCCGAGACGCCCAAGGGGGGACCTCGCGAGCCGACCGAGGGCGTTCGCGTGCTCTACATCTCGCCGTTGCGCGCGTTGGACGCGGACGTTCATCACAATTTGTATGCGCCGCTCGACGGGATCTCCGCGCTCGCGCGGGACGACGGCGCGCCGATCGCGATCACGCACGCGGTGCGCACGGGAGACACTTCGCAGCGCGCGAGGCGCGAGGCGGCCAAGCGCCCTCCGCACGTGCTGATCACCACGCCCGAGAGCCTGTTCGTGTTGCTCGGCAGCGAGGCGCACCGACGCTCGCTCGCGCGCGTCGAGCTGGTGATCGTCGACGAGCTGCACGCGATCGCCGACGGAAAGCGCGGGACCCACCTCTGTCTCTCGCTCGAGCGGCTCGAGCAGCTCGCGGGCAAATCGATTCAGCGCGTGGGGCTCACGGCGACGGCCGAGCCGCTCGATCGCCTCGCGCGTCTGCTCGGCGGCGAGCGGCCTGTGCGGGTGCTCGACGGGCGGAGGTCGCGCTCGATCGAGCTCACCGTCGAGCTCGCGCCCAAGGCCGAGGGCCCGCGCGGGATCGACCCACGAATTCAACGCGTGGCCGCGCACGTCGCGCGTTCGACGAGGTCACTTGTTTTTGTGGGCTCGCGGGCGCTCGCCGAGCGCTGGCGTCCTTCGCTCGAGAAGGCTCTGGCCGATCAGTGCCCCGAGGGCGAAGAGCCGCCGGCGATCGGGATTCACCACGGGGCGCTCGCCAAAGAAGTGCGCGAGGTGGTCGAGGCCGGCCTTCGCGACGGAGGGCTTCGCGCGGTGGTGGCCACGAGCTCGCTCGAGCTCGGGATCGACATCGGCGCGGTGGACAAGGTGATTCAGGTCGGGGCTCCCGGCGGGGTCGCGAGGCTCTTGCAGCGCGTCGGGCGCGCGGGGCACTCGCCGGGGCAGACCTCGCGCGGCGTGATCGTGAGCTCGGGCGGCGTGGATCTCATCGAGTGCGCGATCACCGCGCGATTGGCGATCGAGGGGAGGCTCGAGCCGGTGCGCGTTCCCGAGGGGCCCATCGACGTGCTCGCGCAGCAGCTCGTCGCTCACGCCGCCAGCGAGCCCGAAGGAACGACGATCGACGGCTTTCTGGCGCTCGCGCGCAAGAGCGATCCGTACCGCAATTTGTCTCGCGAGCTCTTGGTGCGCGTGGTGGATGCGCTCTCGAGCGAGCTGCACCGCGCGCCCAGGCTCGAGTGGGATCGGCACACGGGCAAGCTGACCGCGCCGGACCTCGCCAAGCGCCTCGCGCGCACCGCGGGAGGGACCATCACCACGCGCGGGCTCTATCGCATGCTCGACGCCGACTCGCGCGAGACGATCGGCGAGCTCGACGAAGAGTTCGTGCACGAGAGCAAGCCGGGCGATCGGTTCTCGTTCGGGCTCGGGGTCTATCGCATCACCAGCATTCGTCCCGACGCGGTGCTGGTGCGCAAGGCGCCGCCGGGCAGCGCACGGATGCCCTTCTGGCGCGGCGATCGTCCGATGCGAGCAGAGGCCACCGGACGCGCGATGGGCGAGGTCGTCCGGAGCCTCGAAGGCGCGGCGATCGAGGGCGTCGAGCGCTGCGCCGAGGTGCTCGTCCAGAGGCTTCCGCTCTCGCGGGCGGCGGCGATGGGCGCGGCGGATGACCTCTGCGCGCAGGCCAAGGCGACGCCGCTGCCGACGGACAAGCGCGTGGTGGTCGAAGTGTACGCGGACGCATTGGGAGAGCCGCGGATCGCGATTCACGCATGGCACGGTCGGTCGGTGCTCGAGCCCTTGGCGCTCGCGCTCGCGGCGAGGATCGAGTCGCGGCTCGGCGGCGTCGTGCACGCGGTGGCGACGGACAACGGCGTGCTCATCGGGCCGCCGAAGGGGCCGACGATCGATCCTGCGAGCGTCCCTCGGATGGTGACGAGCGCCGAGGTGCGCGCGCTCGTCGCCGCGATCTTGCCGAGGACCGCGATCGCCGGAGCGGCCTTTCGCGAAGCGGCCGAGCGCTCGCTGCTGTTGCCGAAGCAGCCCTTCAAGAAGCGAACGCCGCTGTGGATGAACCGCCAGCGAGCCAGAGATCTCTTGCTGACGGTGGGCGACGATCCGACCCATCCGCTCGTCGTCGAAGCCAACCGCGAGGTGATGGACGACCGGTGGAACGTCGCCGCCCTCGAGCGCCTCCTCGCCGAAATCGAAGCCGGCGAGGTCGCGATCGAAGCCGTCGTGCGCCGCACTCCGTCGCTCTTTGCCCGAGGGCTCGAGCGCGCGTTCGAGGCAGAAAACCTCTACGAAGACGACACTCCCGCCGCTGAGACCGCCGCGCGCCGCGCGTCCGCCACGGGCGCGCAAGAGGGCGGCGGGACCTTCGAGAGCCCGCTCGAATACGTGGGCCTCGCAGAGCGCGCGGATCGCGGCGTGCTCGCGGGGCTCTCTCCCGAGGCGCCGCTGGCGCTCTTGCTCTTTCGCGCAGGAGGGCCCGTGATGCTCGACGAGCTCGCCCGCTATCTGCGCAGCGACGAAGAGCGCGTTCGAGCGCTGGTTCAACCGTTGTTGACCGCGGGTCAGGCCGTAGTGGGTCGCTTCACCGAGCGCGAGCCGGGAGATGTGTCCCTCGAGCTGTGCGACGTCGAGGCGCTGGCGAGGCTGCGTCGCAAGGCGCTCTCGAAGGCGCGGCGGCAGATCGAGCCCGTCGCGCGCAGGGCGTATCAGCGCTGGATGCTCGAGCGACATCGGGTGGGGCCCTTTGCGCTCGAGGGCGAAGAGGCGGTGAGCGCGGCGATCGAGCGGCTGGCGCTCTTTCCTGTGCCGCCCGAGTCGATCGAGCGGGACCTTCTGCGAGCGCGCGTCGGGCGCTACGAGCCCGCGTGGCTGGACCTCGTGTTCGCGCGCGGAGAAGCGCGGTACGTGCTGCTCGAGTCGCCCGCGAGGATCGTGATGGCGCCGTCGTCGTCGACCGAGCCTTTTCCCGCGCCGACCGCGCGCGTCGAGGGCGCGGTGGCCGAGGCGATCCGCGACGTGCTTCGAGAGCGAGGCGCGCTCTTTCTCGCGGACCTGGTGATCGCCGCGCGAAAGCCTGTCAGCGACGTGACCGACGCGCTCGGCAAAATGCTCTCGTCGGGCGAGGTCACAAACGACTCGTTCGCCGCAGCGCGGTCGCTCGTGTCGGGGGTCACGACCAAGAGCTCCGGGCGGTGGGCGCTTCGCTCGACGGTGGGCGGCGAGGTCTCGATCGCCGCGCTGATCGATCGGGTGCTCGGGCGGTACGGCGTCGTGGCCAGGGAGTGGGTCGATCGCGAAGAGCTGTCGCCCGCGTGGACGGCGATGCGCGAAGAGCTCGATCGCCGCGAGTCTCGCGGCGAGGTTCGCCGCGGCGAGATCGTCGCGGGGCTGGGACCGGTGCAGTTCGCCCGGACCGAGACGATCGAGTCGCTTCGCGCAGCGCGCACTGAAATCGCTCACGATCCGGTGCTGCTCTGCTCGCGCGACCCCGCGCTCGTCGCCGAGTGCGGGGGACTCTCTCGCGCGTCGTCGGTGCGCGTCGTCGTGCGTGACGGCGAGGCGATCGCCGTGATCGACCGCGACGGCGCCTCGGTGCGAACGCTGCGAGACCTCACCGATCGCGACGCCTTCGCGGTGGGCGAAGCGCTGCGCTCGCTCGCTCGGCTGCCGGCCAACCTCCGGCCCTTTCGAACGCTGGCGATCGAGCGGCTCGACGACGGCCCGGCGTCGCGCGAGGGCGTTTTGCGAGTAGTTCTGTCTTCTCTCGGCTTCGAAGCGGACGGAGCGAAGCTCACGCTCGCAAGCTTTCGAGCATAAAGCTCGGCCGCGCAGTACACTCCTCGCCGTCCTCGATGACTCCTAAAGAGCAAGCAGACGGTCTGGTCGAGCGGGGCAAGAAGGCTCTCGAGATCAAGCGCTTTCAAGAAGCCGAACATCTGGCGAAGGACGCGCTGGCGTTCGTCCCCAACCACCATCACGCGTTCGTGTTGCTCGCGCGATCGAACATCGCGCAAGGCAGATACGAAGCGGCGATCGAGGCCACGAGCAGCGCGGTCTCGACGGACCCGTCCGACGCGTACGGCCACTATTTACGCGGGATGTGCTTCGAGCTTCTCGCGCGCTATCCCGAGGCTGAGCCGGCGCTGCGCAAGGCGGTCGAGCTCGACCCCAACGATGGCGTCTACCACGCGCGGCTCGCGATGGTGCTCGCCGGACAGAAGAAGTCCGAAGAGGCCAAGCGCGAGGTGCAAGAGGCGCTCTCGAAGGGACCCGAGTACTGGCTCGTGCTCGACCTGTGTTTTCTCGCGCTGATGCGCGCGGCGGACACGGCGGGCGCGATCGTCATCGGCGAGAAGGCGCGAGAGCTGCAGCCGAACCTCGTCGAGCCGCACCGGCGGCTGGCGTGGGCGTACAACCTCGAGAAGCGCTATTCGGACGCGGCGGTGAGCGCTCGCAAGGCGATCGCGATCGCGCCCAACGACGCGGACGCGTGGTTCGAGCTGGGCTTTTCGCAGGCGCTCGAGAAGCGCCCCGACGAGGCGATCGCGGCGTATCGCGAGTCGGTTCGCATCAAGCCCAAGCAGCCGATCGTGTTCGAAAATATCGCGAAGCTCCTGCGAGAGAAGGGCGATTTCGAGGGCGCAGAGGTCGAGCTCGTCAAGGGGCTCGCGCAAACGCCAGCAAACAAAGCGCTCGAAGAGCAGCTCGCTCGCACGCGCGAGAAGCTCGCGGAGCTGCGCAAGGCGAAGGTCGAAGAGGCCGAGCGCGCCGAGCGGGAGCGGGTCGATCGCGAAGCGGCGGCAGAGCGCGAGAAGCTCGATCGCGAAGCGAGAGCGCGGACGGCTCAGACCGAGCAGGGCAAGAGCGAGGAGGCCGTGAGCGAAGAGGTGAAGGCGGCGCTCCGGCGAGCGGAGACGCTTCGCAAAGAAGCGGACGCGCGCGTCGGAGAGTCCAAGAAGCTCAAGGAGGAAGCGCGGCAAGAGGCCATCTCCAAGGGCGAGCTTCCGCCAGCGCTCGCTGCGGCGAAGAAGCAAGAAGAGCTCACGAAGAAAGAGCAGCGCTTGGACGCGTCGCTCGCGGTGTGGTTCTTCGTGTTGCTCGCGGTGGTGGCGGCGGTGCTGTACGCGCGCGGCTGCTGAGCGGCTCCGTACGGCCTCGCGAAAAAGCGGGCGCTCGACGGCGACGGCGGAGCTCGAGTCATCGAGCCATCGAGTCGGTCAAGCCGCGACGGGGTCGCCAACCACGACGCGCTGCGTGGCGGGGCCGGCCGCGCGCGAGCGCTCTTCGCTCACGATCGCGAGCATTTCGCGCTGCGAGATCTTGCCTGTCGCGAGCAGCGCGGCCATGTAGCCGTCCATATAGCCCTGCGCGCGGGAGGCTCGCATCCCGTCGACTCCCTGGTAGCGAGCCGTGAACAAATCACGCAACAGCTTGCGAAGACGAACGATCGACTCGTCACCCATGACCACACCACACCCTTCTGTTCGCCGCGCGCTCGAGGCGCGGGACCGCTGCTCCGATGCCGACGCGAGTGAATCGCAGTCGGTACGACTTTCCCTTGCACGATGCGCGGTCGTGGGGACAAGTTTCCGGCGTCGAATTGCGACTTTCGTTTCACAAGGGGCGTCGTTAACGGACGTTTCGCCCGCGTAGCCCAACGGTAGAGGCAGGGGATTTAAAATCCTCAGAGTGCGGGTTCGAGTCCCGCCGCGGGCACCTTCGAAGCGTCGGCAACGGACGCGTCGCGGGGTGTGCGCAGCGCGCTTCGCACGGTGCGACGCGCAGTACGCCCGTTGCACGCGGCACTTTCTCGGGCCAAACACGGGGCGCCGTGAAGATCCTCCCTACGATTCCGTCGGCGCTCGAAGCCGCTGCGCGAGAGTACCCAACGAAGGGCCACACCTACGTCCTGGACGACGGACGCGAGGTTCACTGGAGCTATCCCAAGCTCTTCGAGCGCGCTCGCTCGATCGGGCACGCGCTGCAAGAGCGCGGGTTGAAGAAGGGCGATCACGTCGCGCTGATCCTGCCGACGCCCGAGGAGTTCATCCCGACGTTCTTGGGTGTCTCGCAGGCGGGCGCGGTCCCCGTGCCGCTGTATCCGCCGATGGGGCTCGGGCAGCTCGCGGGCTACCTGGATCACAGCAAGCACATCATCACCAACTCGCGCTCGAAGTTCGTGATCACCACGGGGCAGATCAAAGCGGTGCTCGGAACGCTCCGTGAAGGCGCCCCGGACTTGCGCGCGATGCTCACCTTCAGCGACCTCGAGGGCGACGCCGGGCTCTTCAAGCAGCCAGACATCTCGCTCGACGATCGAAGCTTCATCCAGTTCACCAGCGGCTCGACGAGCAAGCCCAAGGGCGTCGTGCTCACGCACGGAAACCTCTCGCACAACGCGTACGCGATCATGCGCGAGGGGCTTCGCAAGACGGACGAAGACGTCGGCGTCTCGTGGCTGCCGCTCTTTCACGACATGGGGCTCATCGGCTTCGTGATCGCGCCGATCATGCACGTCGTTCCGTGCGTGTTCTTGTCGCCGATGCAGTTTCTTCGCCGTCCGGCCACGTGGATCAACGCGCTCAGCAAGCACCGCGGCACGATCACGTACGCGCCCAACTTCGCGTACGCGTTGGCCGTCAAGCGCGTCAAGGACGACGAGATCGCGGGCGTGGACCTGTCGCGCGTGCGCGTCGCGGGCTGCGGCGCCGAGCCCATCCAGGCAGAGAACCTCAGGATGTTCGCGAAGCGCTACGCGCAGCACGGCTTCAAGGACTCTGCCTTCGTGCCGAGCTACGGCATGGCCGAGTCGTCGCTCGCGATCGCGTTTGCCCAGGGAATTCCCACGGACAAAGTGAAGCCCGACCCGCTGTGGAACGAAGGCCGCGCCGTCCCCGCGGACAGCTCCGACGACACCTCGCTCGAGATCGTCGGGTGCGGGCGGAAGTTTCCCGACCACGAGCTGCGCGTCGTCAACCCCGAGACGCGCGAGGTGCTCGGCGATCGCGTCGTGGGCGAGTTCGAAATCCGCGGTCCGAGCGTGACCTCGGGCTACTTCGACAACGTCGAGAAGACGCAAGAGGTCCTCTCCGAGGACGGGTGGCTCAAGACCGGCGACCTCGGCTACCTCGTGGACGGGGTGGTGTTCATCTGCGGGCGGCAGAAGGACATCATCATCATCAACGGCCGCAATTATTACCCGTCGGACATCGAGTGGGTGGCGTCGAAGGTCGAGGGCGTGCGCACTGGCAACACCGTCGTGTTCGCCACGAGCAAGCCCGGCCTCGACCGCGAGGCGGTCGTCGTGGTCGCCGAGGCCAAGGACATCGGCAACGCCGAAGAGCTGGCAAAAAACGTCCGCAACGAGGTGCAGCGCGCCACGAGCCTCGTCGTCGACGACGTCGTGATCGCCGAAGCCGGGACGATCCCGAAGACCTCGTCGGGCAAGGTTCAGCGCAGCAAGGCCCGCGCGCTCTACGAGAGCGGCGAGCTCAAGAAGAAGAACCCCGAGGGTAACCTGGGGATCGCCAAGCGCGTCTTCGAGTCGCAGCTCGCCCACCTCAAGCTCAGCATCTTTGGGTCCAGAAGTAGCCGTTGACACGCTCTCGGTGCGCGTGAGAAGCGCCTCGGGGAGCCACCAATGCTGCTGCGAACCGTAGGACTGCTGGGACTTGTCGCGATCTCTTCGGCGTCGACCTGCTTCGGAGGCGGGGCGAACAGGCCAACGACGAGGAGCACGCTCAACTCGCCCGTGCGCAATTTCACCGACTCGGACAGCGTCATGGGCGTGGCGAGCACGACCACCGACGTCTTCGTCGCCACGTTGCGCGGGGTGCTGAAGTACCCGGCCGCCGGCGGGACTGCGGTTCGCTACCTCGAGCGCGACGGTCTACCGAGCCTGCAGGTCTTCGCGATCTCTGCGGAGTCCGAAGGACCCGTGTGGGCAGCGACCGCGTCGGGCGTCGCGCGCTTCGACGGCACGCGATGGGCGCTCGTCGGCGACGCGAACGCGCAGCCGGACGTGGGGCGGCCCACCGCGATCCTCGCGCTCTCGGGGGGCGGGGTCATCCTCGGCGGCGCGCAGGGCCTCGCGCGCTGGGACGGTACGGCGTGGATCGCGCTGTCCAACCGCTACCAGGTGTTGTCGCTCGCGCTCGATCAGGGGCGACCGATGGTCTCGACCGCGCAGCACGGCGTGCTGGCGTTTCGCGGTGAGTTCACGGAGCTCGATGAGTACGGCTCGACGACGGGCATCCCCGAGACGCTCGTGCGCGGGATCGTCGGCGTCGGCGCGGGCAAGTTCTTCGCGCTCGCGCAGGGAAACAACGGCGCCAAGCTCCTCTACCACGACGGCCAGCGCTGGTACTCGTACACCTCGGCGAGCGCGCGCAGCCCTTGGATCGGCCTCGTTCCCGGGCGTGCCAACACAGCGACGTTGATCACCCGCGACGGCGCGTTCGATATTCGCCCCAGCGAGGGCGACGAGCTCGCCGTGCTCGCGAGCGACATCTCGCAGCCCGCAGCGGCGCGGCGCGTGACGCTCGACACGAGGCGCATCGAGCCGCCTCCGCCCCCGCCTCCGCCGCCCGTGGTGACCCCGCCGACGACCGGTCGCGGTCGCGGTCGCGGTCGTCCGACAGCCCCGACTCCGCCGCGTCGCAAGTGGACGCCCGAGGCCGTCGTCAACGGGCGACGGCTCGTGGTCAACGAGCAGCCTGCGGCGTTTGCAGGTCCGTCCAATGACGCGATCGAGAGCCCTCTCGCGCAGAGCGCTCCCCGTGATGCAGGCGCCGCGAGCGCTGCGATGGACGCCGGTGCGGCGCGACCCGCGACGGCAGACTCTGGCGTTCGGCCCGCGGATTCTGGCGTTCGCCCGGCAGACTCCGGTGTGCGCGCCGCGGACTCCGGTGTGCGAGCGGCGGATTCGGGCGTTCGTGCGGCGGACTCGGGCGTGCGCGGGATGGACGCGAGCGCCGCGGCTGCGTTGATTGTCACGGCGCCGTCCGCCGACGGCGGAGCGAGCGCCGATGCGGGCGCGCCCCGAGCGGTCGAACCCCCGGTGCGGCCGCGAAATGTGCCGGATTTCAGCGGCCCTGCTGATGTTCCCCCACCAGGGGCGACGACGGACGCGCCGCGGTTCGGGCTGGTCGCGACGAGCTGGACGCTGCCGGACGATTCGGTGGCGCCCTTCGTGACGCGTGACGGAGTGTTTCTCTCTCGCGTGGGCTTGGGCGTCTCTCGCGTCGTCGGCGGCGCCGCGACGGACTTTCGTGCGCACGACCTCGCGATGTCGCGACGGCCGCTCTCGCTCGCGACGGATTCGCGCAGCAACGTGTGGTTCGTCAGCGAAGACGGGGGCGCGGTTCGCTTCGACGGTCGACGCTTCTACCGCGCGACGCTGGACCCCGAAGGTCAAGCAGTGCCCCTCGCGTTCTGGTCCCGAGGAACGACCTGCGTCGCCGTCGGTCGCGTCGGACCCAACACGTTGAGGACCTTTCGCTTCAGCGGAGACGGTTGGCGTCAGGTCACCGAGCGCGCCATCGACACGCGCGGGCCGGGCACGGTCGACGCGAAGTTCTTCGTCGTCGACGAGCGAAATCGCTACTGGATCGGCATTCGCGTGGTCGATCGACCCAACAACCAGAGCCCGCTCGAGCTCGGCGTCACGATGATCGACGAGAGCGTTCCGGCGGCGATCCAGTTTCACGATCAGATCCCGCCGCAGGGCGCGGAGTTCGGCGCCGTTCCGGTGCCCAACGACCTGACCGCGGCGGACTTCGACACGGACGGAAACATCTGGTTCGCAGGGCTGACCGGCGCCACGAAGCTCACGCCTCCGGCCGCAGGGCAGACCGCATATCGCGCACAAACATTCAACGAGGCCACCGGTTTGCGCGGCGACCTCGTGAGCGACATCACGCGCGCCGTGCAGAGCAGGGTCTACGTCGCCACGAGCGAGGGCATCGGCTACTGGAGCGGCGAGCGCTTCGCGTTCGACATCGCGGGCTCGAGCCAACAGCCGCGCGTCACCTCGCTCACGACGGACAACAACGGCGCGCTCTGGGGCGCAGGGCAGCGCGGCGCCTGGTCTTGGGACGGGCAGACCTTCCGCGCGTTTGGGCGCGGCAACGGGCTGCCCACCGAGCAGTTTGTCGACATCAGCGTCGATGGCGACAACCGCGTGTGGTTCGTCACGGCGGAGGGCATCACGATCCTCACGCAAGCGACCGGCTCTGCGGGCGGCTCCAACATCCGCAGCGAGTAAGTTCGACGACGGGGGGGCAAGTGTGCCCGTCGCTCGATCAGAACTCGGTGCCCTGATCGTTGCCGCTGTTCGGGTCCGGGGGAGTCCCAGTGTTGCCGGTGTTTCCGGTGCTTCCCGTATGGCCAGTGTTGCCGGTGTTGCCCGTATGGCCAGTGTTGCCCGTTTGGCCGGTGTTGCCCGTATGGCCAGCGTTGCCCGTATGGCCAGTGTTTCCGGTGTTTCCGGTGTTTCCGGTGTTGCCGGTGTTTCGGGTGGGGTCGAGGTTCGGGTCACGGCCGGGCGTAAACGTCACGCCGACGCCAGAGCCGTTGTTCGTCGTGCCCGTGCTTCCCGTGGTGTTCGCTGGGTTCGTGTTGGTCGTCGTGCCGGTGTTGTTCGCAGGAATCGCCGGGTTCGTGATGGGTGGCCGACGTACGGGCCCCGGTCCCGTCTCGACCGGACGTCGAGCGACGCCCGCGTCCGCGACCGGCTGGGCCACCGGATGTTGCATCACGTAGATCTCTCGCTCGAAGAGCGCGATCAGCTCCGCGATCTCTTGATTGTCTGGCGCCAACGATCGGGCCGAGCGCAACAGCGGCAGTCCTCGATCGGTGTGCCCGTTGTTGCGCAGCTCGACGGCTCGATTGCGAAGCCGCATCGCCGAGGCTTGCCGCAGCTGCAATGCCCGCGGGTGGCTCGGCTCGAGGCGCAGCAACGACGAGGTCAACCCGTCGACGTCGCTGTGGTTGCGATCGTCGACGAGCCGATCTGCAGTAAACGCCGCGTCCGCTTCGCGCACGAGCATCGCGATCGTGCGGGCGCGTCGCTGCGAGGGAAACATCCCCAATCCCCACAGCGTCGCCGTGCCGATGCCCATCGTCACCAGGATGGTGACGATCACGATCGCGATCGTCCGGCGTGTGTGCGCTGGATCGCGCTTCTTCGGAAGACCCGAGATGCCGAAGTCGTCGTCGGTCTCTGCTGCGATAGCCCTCGGCGGGTACGATGGCTCGTATCCGACGGACGCGCCGTGCATCGACGGCGAGACTTCCGGCATGCTCGCGACCGTGCGAGGTCCCGATGGCTTGTGCGGGACGCTCGGCTCCGCAGAGGCGACGACGCTCATCTCGACGCGCGGCGCGATCTTCTTCGCGGGAACACCTTGAGGATTCGGCGACGACTCGACGATGGCGAGCGCCGCGGCCTCCGCTCGCGCCGGCGCGAGCGCTACGTCGTCGAACGCGGCGGCGGGCTGCTGTGCGAGCGCGGCGTTTCCATTGGCGCCTGCGCTGAACGGCGCGGACCCTCCGACCATTGTCTTCACCGACGCAGCAGGCGGCGGCGCGACGCTGCGCACGGGCTGGGTGGGGACGTACCCCTGTGCGGCGCGCGCTGCCTCTGCGCTGCTGGACGGATGCGACGAGTGCGCGGCGTTTTCGACGGATCGTCCCGCGCCTTCGCTCTCGGCGAGCGCGGCGCGAAGCGCCTTGGCAAAGGCAGCTCCGTCGTCGTAGCGCCCCTCGGGGTTCTTCGAGAGCGCCCGCTGCACGACGTTTTCGATCGCGCTGTGCACGGTGTGCCCTGCGGGCAGAATCTTCGCCATCGGGGGCACGGCGTTGTGGATGTGCTTGAGCAACAGCTGCATGGGCTCGGGCGCGTCGAAGGGCGTCCTGCCCGTGAGGGCTTGATACGCCATCACGCCGAGCGAATAGACATCCGAGCGCTTGTCGACCGCTTCGCCCTGCGCTCCTTCGGGCGAGATGTACCGCGCGGTGCCGAAGATCAGCCCGGTGCCGGTCATCATCGTGTTGTTGTCGACGAGGCTCTTGGCGATGCCGAAGTCGAGGACCTTCGCGAACTCTGTGTCGTCGTCGCGCTCGACGAGGATCACGTTTTCGGGCTTTAGATCACGGTGAACGATGCCCTTTCGATGCACGTACCCGATCGCTTCTGCGATCTGCGCGACGATCTTCACGGCGCGCGCCGGGGTGAGGGGCGCGCCGCTCTCGAGCGCCTTGGAGAAGGTGGGGCCGTCGAGAAACTCGAGGATGAGGTAGAGGTTTCCGTCGGTGAGCTGCCCGAACAGGATCAGCCGAACGAGGTGCGGGTGATCGAGCTGCGACGCGATCTGCGCTTCGCGCTGAAATCGCGCGGCGACGTCGCGGTTGGTCATCAAGTCTTTGTGTAGGATCTTGACCGCGACGCGGCGCTTGATCGCCTCGTCGACCGCCTCGTAGACCGTCCCCATCCCGCCCGTGCCGATCACGCGCTGAACGACGAAGTGACCGAGGATCTTGGTCCCGACGTACGGGTCAGCCGCGGGGCCCTCGACGACGAGCGTCTCCCCGTCGCGCGTGCAAAATTGCGCGGGAGCTTCGTACTTCGAGCCGCACCGGGGACACAGACGCATCGGTTCTTCGGAGGTTACGCCGGATTGTGCACGATAGATGCCCGAAGTGCTCATCGGTCTTGCGGTCATGGTGACGGCGTAGGGGTTCAGGGGGGATTCGGGCAGACCCATCGCTGGTGTTCAACAGACGGACGAGGGCCACGATTGGTTCTCTGCTGAAGCAAGTACCCTCTCGTCCGCATGTTGTTCGTCGGAACCCTCCGATTTTCGACCGCTCCAACCGCCAACACCCCCTGTCGCCGCTGCGGCGCGCCGATCGAAGCGGGGCGCGTCTGCATCGAAGCCCCGCAGCTCACCGCGACGGGTACGGGAAAACACGCATCGAGCTACCTGCACCCCGCTTGCGCGGTCGACCTGGACGCCGAGGCCGCCGTGGCGCTCTTCGCGCTGGATCCGCTGCTGTTCGACGGTCGGGAGCCGCTCGAGTCGCTCGCGCGAGCGCGGGTCGAGCGCAAAGGGATCGTCAACCGCCGCGCAAAGAGCAAGAAGACCGCTGCGCCCGAAGAGCTCGCTCCGATCGAGCCCGCCCGAGATCCGTTCGGCCGACCGCGGGTCCGCGTGCCGTTCGTCGGGTCGGGGTTCTCGGTGTTTTCCACAGGGTTCGATGACCCGACGGCGATCGGCACCGTGCTGCGCGACGCCACGGTGCTCTCGTCCAAGCGAGAGTTTGTCTTCGTTCGGCACAGCTCGAACAAGAGCCTGGAGGTCGATCCGTCGCAGCCGTGGGCGGCGTGTTTGTACTGGCAGTCGTTCGGAAACGGAGTCGCCTGGGCCAACTACGTCAAGGTCGCTGACTGGTGCGCGCTCGGTCTGCCTCCTCCTGTGCTCGTGGTGATCGGCCCCGGAGTGGAGGACGCAGGCAAACGCGACGAAGTCATCGAGAAGGTTCGCAAGCTCGCGACGAAGGCTGGATTCGACGGCGACGACTGCCCGGTGGTTCATGCGGCCACTGGGGACGCTGCCTTTCTCGAGGCGCTGGCGTTGGCGCTCGACGAGCAAGCCGATCGGGTGAGCGGCGAGCTGTCCGCAGATCGCACGGCACGGACGATCGAGCAGCTCGAAGCGCTCGTTCGCGAGCGTCGCGAGGACGGGCTCTCGGTGATCGCGAAGAAATGCCTGCGCCTGCTCTCACGCGCGCGGGTCGCAGAGCGCGAGCGCATCCTCGCGGCGCTGCTCGAGGCGATCGAGCGCGGCCTCGCGCGGACTGCGCTGCTCGAGGCGGTGTTTTCCGCACGAATCAATCTTCCTGCGGAGTGGGTCGTGCGCGTCGCGGCGGCGCAGCTCCGATCGAGCTCGACGCGGCTCGTGCGATTCTTCGAGCTCTTTTCCTACTGGCGACCAGATCTTCATGAGCGCGAGGCCCTTCCCTCCGTGCTCATCGACGCGATCATCCGAGAAAAACCAAGCTCGGAAAGGGCCAAGGCGTGCGCGATGATGCTCCCGTCCATCGCGACTCCGGCGAGCATCGAGCGTCTGGCGAAGCTGCGTGAGACGAGCGCGAGGCAGCGGGCGAGGGCGGCCCTCATCGACCGCGTCCTCGCAGATTATGAGAAATTCTACAGGCGAAAGTGACATCATGGCTTCGGGCGATCGTCGTCCGGCAAGACGATCGCGGCGCACTCGCCCATCGGCCAGGTCGCGTTGAGCTCGACGTACGCTCTCGAGACGAACGGCATCGGCTGCGAGAGCGTGACCCGCGCGCGGCCCAGGTTGGGGGCGACCGAACCGAGGCTCTCGAGCTCCATGCTTCCCCTGACTGCGTTGCCCGCCCATGTGACGATGCACTCGTCCGACCAGCGCCCGGCGAGCTCGCTCGCTTCGAACACGGCGAGCTCGATCACCGAGCGGTCCTTCGCGTGCTGCGTCGAAACGAGCCACGAGCCTTCGGGCGCAGCGACGTCGAACGAGGCGTTGATGGTTCCCAGCCCGAGCTCGGCCTTGGTTGGCGAGTATCCGCGAAGGGCGAGCAGCCGCCGGTCCGACAGGGTCGCGCCCCACACGAGACCGAGCGTCTGCTTGACCGCGATCAGCCCAGAGTAGAGCTCGACCGACGTCCAGCCGTCGTAGAAGTCGCGATCGACGCGCGCGACGACCGGGGTGTCGGCGGTCTGAGCGCACACGGTCGCCATCTCGTCGAAGAGGTCGATCAGCGCGAGCACCGAGTCGTCGTCGTCGACCGCGGGATCGATCGACGAAAACACAAACGGAACCTCGTCCGCCGATCGCCCCATCGCCTCCAAGAACTCGCGCGCTTCGATTTCGACCAGGTCGCGCACGGCGTCTGGGTGAGAGCAGCGCGTGACGAAGACCACGAGCGGGCACTTCGAGCGCGCGTCGAGGGCGAACGCGAGCCTACGCCACTGCTCGTGCACCGACGTCGTCGCGGACAGGACCAGCGCTGCTGCGTCCAGCGCGCGAGGCGGCAGGTCCGCGTCGGTCACGCCGCTGTCGAGCAGGCGATACCGGCGCTTGGAGGACGTCACGTCGCTCGCCAGCGAGCGGGGCATCGGCGGGTTGAAGTCCATCGCGACGTCGAAGGGCACATCGCGCTTCGGCTCGAGGACCCTGCGAATCGCGGCGGTGACGCGGCGGGCGA
>LNEO01000225.1 GCA_001465015.1 Deltaproteobacteria bacterium Ga0077539
AACCCAAAGGACATCACGCAACGCATCGCGCCCGACGTGTACGTGCTGCCGGGCCTCGAGGGGCCGCGCGAAGAGCGCGTGTGGTGCACGTGGGACCTGGTCGAGCCGCCGGCGTTCGCCTTTGAAATCGTGGGTCGCGACGTGGCGAAGGACTACGAGGACGTTCCCATCGATTACAAGAACATCGGAGTGCGCGAGCTCATCGTGTACGACCCGGACTGGACGCTTCGAAGCCGTCGCCGCGTGCGTTGGCAAGTGTGGCGACAGGTGAAGAAGCGTGGGCTCGTGCGCGTGCTCCAGAGCAACGAGGACCGCGTCGAGTCGAGCGCGCTGGGATGCTGGCTGCGCGTCGTCGGCGAGAGCGGCGCGCGACGGGTGCGGCTGGCCACGGGGCGCTTCGGCGACGAGCTCGTCGCGACCGACGAAGAGCTCGCAGCGAGGACCAACGAGGCCATCGCACGCGAAGAAGCAGCGAGGACTCAGCGCGAGACCGCCGAGCGAGCCGAGAGCGCGATCGGCTCGCCGCCAGGCTCGCGGCGCTCGAGGAGCGCCAGCAGCGCAACAAGCGCACAAAGCGCTAACCGCGCGACGCTTCACCGGGAAGCGGACTGTGCGGTCGACGGCGCCGATCCCGGCAGCGCCCCGTAGACCAACGCAGCCCTCCCCCGCTCGCGGCGGGCCTGTGCTACAAACTGAATCGCCATTCAGTGATCGATGAATGGCGATTCATTCGAGCAGCGCAGCGAGGTTGAGGTTCACGATGGCGTCGCATTTCACAGAAGAGCACGAGGCATTTCGTCGAACGGTCCGGCAGTTCGTCGAGAAAGAGTGCGCTCCGCACGTCGACAAGTGGGAGGAGGACGAGCTCTTCCCGAAGTGGGTGTTCGAGCGCGCGGGCGCGCTGGGGATCCTCGGCGCGCACTACAAAGAAGAGCACGGCGGCGGCGGCGGCGACTACTGGTTCTCGATGGCCAAGGCCGAAGAGCTGCCGCGGATGGGGTGCGCGGGCGTCCCGATGGCGCTGCTCGTGCAGAGCGACATGGCCACGCCGGTCATCGCCGACATCGGCGACAAGTACCACATCGATGAGTTTCTCAAGCCCGCCCTTCGGGGAGAGAAGATCGCGGCGCTCGGCGTGAGCGAGCCTGGCGCGGGCTCGGACGTCGCGGGCATTCGCACGACGGCCAGGCGCGTCGGCGACGACTACGTCATCAACGGACAGAAGACGTACATCACCAACGGGACGCGCGCGGACTTCATCACGCTGTTCGCGAAGACCGACCCCGACGCGGCGCACGGCGGCATCTCGGTGATCCTCGTGCCGACCGACACCAAGGGCTTTCATGTGTCCAAGAAGCTCAACAAGGTCGGCAACTGGTCGAGCGACACGGCGGAGCTGTTCTTCGAGGACCTGAAGGTTCCAGTGCGAAATCGCCTGGGCGACGAGGGCATGGGCTTTCAGTACCTGATGCAAAACTTTCAGAGCGAGCGCCTGATCGGCTGCGCGACCAGCGTCGCGGGCGCGAGGAGAACGCTCGAAGAGGGGATCGCCTACGCCAGGGACCGCGTCGCCTTCGGCAAGCCGGTGATCAAGCGCGAGTACTGGCAGCACAAGATCGTCGAGCTCGCGACGAAGATCGAGGCCGCGCACGCGCTCACCTACCGCGCTTGCGAGGGCTACAACGAAGAGAAGTACGTCAAGGGCGAGAGCGTCTCGTTCGAGACCACCAAGCTCATCTCGATGGCGAAGGTCTTCGTCGGCGACGTGATGTCCGAGGTGGCCGACCAGATGCTGCAGATCCACGGCGGCGCCGGCTACATCGAGGAGTATCGCGTCGCGCGCGCGTGGCGCGACCAGCGGCTCTTCCGCATCGGCGGCGGCACGACGGAGACGATGAAGTACTACATCGCCAAGATCATGGGGCTCTGAGCCTCGCGGGAGCGCAGCTCCGCGGGTCACACACGAATTCGAGCGTCCACCGCATCGCCCCTGCGCTCGTGGCGACGAGCGGGTTGACGTCGACCTCGCTCACGTCGGGGAGGTCCTCCATCAACTGTGCGACGCGCAGGATCGCGTCGACGAGCGCGTCGCGATCGACCGGCGTCGAGCCCCGAAGAGCCAGGCTCCGTACCGCGTCGCCTTCGCCAGCGCCGACGCCGCGCTCTCGGGAAAAGCGTAGCTCGGAAACCTCCCCTCTCTCAGCGATCGCACCGCCTCGGGAAGGACGCTGAGCGCCCGCTGGTACTGCGCGCCGGTCGCGCTCGCGATCATGTCGACGGGGTTCTTCACCGACGCTTCCGCCGGGAGAAACGCAGCGAGCGCGCGCTGCGTCTCGTCGCTGAGCCTCGCCACTTCGAGCCCGCGCGACTCGCACGCGTCGCTCGCCATGATCCCCGGTCCGCCGGCGTTGGTGAGGATCGCGACGCGCCGTCCGCGCGGGACGGGCTGGCTCGCCAGGAGCATCGCGACGTCGAACAGCTCGTCGATGGTGTCTGTGCGCAAGACCCCTGCCTGGCCGAGGAGGGCGTCGACGGCGACGTCCATTCCCGCGAGCGAGCCTGTGTGCGAGCTCGCCGCGCGGGCGCCTGCCTCGATGCGGCCAGACTTCACGACGACGATGGGCTTGCTCCGCGAGACGCCGATGCCGAGCTCGCGGGCGTACTCGAGGATGGCGAGCCCGAGCGCGCCGGACTGCGACGAGAACGCGACGTTGCCGGATGGCGGCTGCGTCGTGGCGAAGGTCGCGTTGAGCGCCACGTCGGGGTCTGCGTTGACGACTCCCAGGCAGTTGGGCCCCACCATTCGCATGTCGTATCGCCGCACGATCGACAGGATGTTCTGCTGGAGCGCGTCCTTCGGCGCCGACCTCCGCGAAGCCCGCGGTGATCACCACGACCGCCCGAACGCCCTTGCGTCCGCACGCTTCAACAGCGTCCGCCACATGTCTGGCAGGAACGACCACGACCGCGAGGTCCACCTCGTCGGGCACAGCCTCGATGGTCGGATAGGCCTTCACCGACTGAACCACGGACGTCTTGGGATTGACCAGATAGACGGCCCCTCGAAAGCCGCCTGCGATCAGGTTGTGAAACACCTCGGCGGCGATCGTCCCTCGCTGTCGCGAGGCGCCGATGACGGCGACCGACCGTGGCTTGAGCAGCGGATCGAGCGAGGCGTTGTTCGTTGCGTTCACTGTCCGCGGGTGTGCGCGAAATCGCTGTCGTAGGCAGCGGCCGTCGGCTTCGCGATAGGATTGCGCGGTGAGCAATCTACGACTTGAAATTGGGCCCTGGCGCCGCGCGGCGCCGCTGTGTCTGTTATTGGCCGCGTGCTCGACGCCGCCGGTCGCGCAGGACGCGAGCGACGTCGCGATGTCCGACGCCTCCGACGCCGCGGCAGACACCGGAGCGGACGTCGCTCCCAACCCGCCCAACCCGAGCGCGTCGCTGCTCACGGAGGTGTGCGGAACGCGCCCGAGGACCGGCCCCGAGACCTCATTCGTTCACTGGATGGGAGCCCCCACGGGCGCGCTTCGCGACATGGCGCCGGGAGACCTCGAGGCCGTGCACCTCGTGGTCGAGCGCCCGGTGCGTATCGATCGACTTCGCATGCAATTTCGCGGGATGACCGGCGGTCACGTACGCGTGCGAATCACCGCGGACTACGGCCGCTCGAACCCCGACGTCGAGCGAGATTTGATCGCGCCGATCGAGCTCGACTACACGAGCGCCGAGCCAATGGAGCTGCGCCTCGCGCAGCCCCTGGAGCTTCATCCTGCGAATCACGCGTGGGTGGTGGTCGAGCACGTGACCGAGCCGATGGGGCTGACGTTGGCGCGCTCGAGGGGCGGGGACTTTCGGTCGTTCTTCAAGAGCTTCGAGGCGATCGAGCGCAACCGAGCGAGCGGCGGGGACGGGACGTTCGAGTGGTTTCCCATCGTGGGGCAGATGGACGTGCGATACGAGTTCATGGTCGAGGCGCTGGGGCAGAACATCTGCGATCGCCCGGCGGACCCGTGGTTTCGCGACGTCTCGATGAGCGCAGGCCTCACGGGTACATCCGTGCAGATCAACTGGATCGACGTCGACCGCGACGGCTGGGACGACCTCGTGGGCGTGGTGCAGGGGATGACCATGGACGTCCCGTTGATCTTCCGCAATCGCCGGGACGCGACCTTCGAGAACATCACCGCGCGCACCGGGCTCGACGCGGCGCGAGGACGGCTCGTGCTGTGGGGAGACTACGACGGCGACGGCGATCAAGACGTGTACGTGGGCGTGTATCGTGACGGGGTGGGGCCGTACGATCCGGCCTTTCCGAGCCGCGTGTGGCTGCAGGGACCGGACGGGCGCTTCACGGTCACGATGAACACGATGGAGCCCGCCGGTCCGACCGCCGCGGGCTCTGTCGGAGACTGCGACAACGACGGGGTGCTCGACCTCGCCGTGGGCCAATGGCTGCGGCAGTACCCGCGCAATCCCGCGCCGGACTTCGTCTTTCGCGGCGGCGCGATGGGCGAGTTTCAGCTCGCCAACACGATGGTGGGCTTGCCTGCGGGCGCCGACGGGCGACCCACCTACGGCATGAGCTGGGTGGACTTCGACGACGACGGCGATCGCGACTTGATGGTGGCCAACTATGGAGGCGCGGCCAACGACGCGTGGCGCAACGACGGGATGTGTCGCTTCACGAACGTCGCTCGAACGCTCGGGTTTCACGCGGACAACTACGGCGTCTCGGGGACGTCCTTCGGCCACGCGTGGGCGGACTACGACAACGACGGAGACCTGGACGCGTTCGAGAGCAACATCGGCCACCCTCGGTACGACGCGCAGGGGACGGACCACTCGAGGCTGCTGCGCAACACGGGCGCGCCCGACTATCGCTTCGAGAACGTCGTCGAGGCCTCGGGCGTCGCCTTCGTCGAGGGAGACATCGGCTCGGCGTGGGGCGACTACGACAACGACGGCGACCTCGACCTGTACGTGGCCAGCACGTATCCGTTTCAGTACTCGCGACTGTACCGACAGGATGCCAGCCATCGGTTCACGGACGTGACGTACCTCGCGGGGGTGTCGGCCGAGTTCAACGGACGGGTGACGTTCTACGACTACGATCGGGACGGAGACCTCGACCTGCTCACCGGTCCACGAGGAAATATCCAGCTCTTTCGCAACGATCTTCGCACGGGCAACCACTGGATCCAGCTGCGGCTTGTGCAGCCCACGGGCAACACCGAGGCGCTCGGCGCGCGCGTGTGGGTGGTAGCCGGCGCCGCGACGCAGGTCCGAGAGGTCAGCGGCGGAGAGTCCGTGTGGGCGACGCAGCCCTCGAGGGTGCAGCACTTCGGGCTCGGCGCGCACACAGGGACGGTGACGGTGCGCGTTCGCTGGCCGGACGGGATGCGCAGCGAGTACACGAACGTCGCCGTGGACAAGCAGTTCAGGATCGAGCGCGGGGCGATGGCGCCGACGGAGGTTCCCAGGGGTTGAGGGGCGCGATCGAGCGGGGGCCGTTGGGGCGCTCGCGTCCCAGACGGCCGCGATGCGCGGTTCGTGCGTTGCCGAGTGTGGGTCATTCTGCCGCAATAATTACGGCCCGATCGCGCTTGACGCAGTGCATCCCCGCGCACTAGCACTCTGGTACTGAATCGCCATTCATTGAATGCCCGCGACCGCGCGGGCGGACAAAGGAGCCGAGCGTCGTGTCCCAGAACATCAATCGGTACAAGGTCGACCTTCGCGAGATCGAGTTCGTGTTGTTCGAGCAATTCAAGCTCGACGAGGTGCTCGGCAAGGGACCTTACGCGGACTGGGACAAAGAGATCGTGCTGACCTCGCTCTCGGAGGCGGCCAAGTTCGCCCAGACCGTGCTCGGCCCGCTGTCGGCCAGCGGCGACCGCGAGGGATGCAAGCTCGTCGACGGCAAGGTCATCACGCCGACGGGCTTCGGCGAAGCGTGGAAGAAGACCTACGAGTCCGGTTGGCGCTCGATCGGCCTGCCCGTCGAGCACGGCGGACAGGGCTCACCGAAGGTGATCCAAGCGCTCTGTGAAGAGTTCATGTGCGGCGCCAACGCGGCGTTCGCGATGTATCCGGGGCTGACGATCGGCGCGGCCGACGTGATCCTGGCGTTTGGAACGGACGAAGAGAAGCATCTCTATACGCCCAACATGCTCAACGGTAAGTGGGGCGGCACGATGTGCCTCACCGAGTCGCACGCGGGCTCGGACGTGGGCAGCGCGAAGACCACGGCGCATCGCAGGGCGGACGGCAAGTACAACATCAAGGGCGCGAAGGTTTACATCTCTGGCGGGGACGCGGACTTCGTCGAGAACGTGATTCACCTCGTGCTCGCGCGGGTCGAAGGCGCGCCGCCGGGCACCAAGGGGCTGTCTCTGTTCATCGTTCCGAAGAACAAGATCGACGAGAGCGGCAACTCGCTCGGGTCCAACGACGTGATCGTCGCGGGCATCGAGCACAAGATGGGCATCAACGGCTCGGCGACGTGCCAGCTCAACTACGGCGAGAACGACGACTGCGTCGGCGAGCTCGTCGGGACGGTCGAAAACCAGGGCATCGCCCAGATGTTTCGGCTGATGAACAGCGCGCGCATCGCGGTGGGCATCCAGTCGGTCGCCCTCGCCTCGAGCGCCTTTCTCAACGCGCTCGAGTACGCGCGGGACCGCAAGCAGGGCTCGCACATCACCGCGTGGAAGGACCCGACGGCGCCCCGCGTAAACATCATCGAGCACGCCGACGTGCGACGCATGTTGCTCGACATGAAGGCGCGCGTCGAAGGCATCCGCGCGCTCATCGTGAAGCTCGCGATGCACCAGGACCGCGCGCAGGTCCTCGGCGGGACCGACGACGAGAAGAAGGCGTATCACCTCGGGCAGATCGACCTGCTCGTGCCGCTCGTGAAGGCGTTTGGCAGCGATCAGGCGTTTCGCATCAGCGAGACGGCGATCCAGGTGTTCGGCGGCGCGGGCTTTCTCAAGGACTGGCCGGTCGAGCAGTACGCGCGCGACTCGAAGATCTTCTCGATCTACGAGGGCACCAACCACATTCAGGCGATGGACCTCGTCGGGAGAAAGCTCGGGCAGCACGGCGGAGCCAACACGCAGGCCTTCCTCGGCGACGTGCAGGCCTTCATCGCGGCGCACAAGGATCACCCCGCGCTCGGCCCGAGCGTCGCGATCCTCGACAAGGCGCAAGAGGCCATCGGCGCGACGGTGATGCGACTGCTCGGGTGGTTTCAGAGCGGCCAGGTCCCGATGGTTCCGCTCGCGGCCAATCGCTTCCTCGAGATGATGAGCGAGACCGCGGTGGGCTGGCTCTTGCTCGAGGGAGCGTCGATCGCCACGAAGAAGCTCGCCGAGCTCCCAGCGGATCACCACGAGCGCGCCTTCTACGAAGGAAAGAAAGCGGCTGCCGTCTTCTTCGCCCACAGCGCGCTCTCGCTGGTCCCCGGCAAGGCCGAGGCGATCTCGCTCGGCGACGACTCGGCGATATCGATCCCGGACGCGGGTTTCGCTACGATCTGAGTTCGTGAGCGAACAACCTTCCGCGACCGAGCGACGCGTCGCGGTCACCGGGGCCACGGGACAGGTCGGCAACGTCCTCGTCCGCGCCCTCAATCAACGGTCCATCCATCCGCGGGCGGTCGTGCGTCGCACGAGCGACGTGGGAGCGCTCGACGGAGCGCGATACGATCGCGCGGAGGGGGACGTTTCGTCGCTCGATTCGCTGGTCGAAGCGTTTCGCGGGTGCGACACGGTCTTTCACAGCGCCGCGCTCGTGACCATCTCGGACCGGCACGAGGCCGCCCTTCGCAAGACCAACATCGAAGGGACGCGCAACGTGCTCGAGGCCTGCGAGCGCGCGGGCGTTCGGCGCCTCGTGTACGTCAGCTCGGTCCACGCGTTGACCGAGCCCGAGCGCGGCGTCTTGGACGAGCGCGCGGGCTTCGACGAGGCGCGCGCGTACGGCGCGTACGGACGCAGCAAAGCCGCGGCGTCGGCGCTCGTGCAGAAGCACGCGAGAGAGGGCCGGGTGGACGCGGTGCTCGTCCTGCCCACGGGCGTGATCGGCCCGCACGACTATCGCTTGTCGCCGCAAGCGAAGATGGTCGCGATGATCGGCCGAGGCCGGATGCCGGTCACGATGGAGGGCGGATATCACTGGGTCGACGTCCGCGACGTCGCCGAAGGAGCGATCCTCGCTGGCGAAAAAGGGAAGACGGGCGAGGCGTACATCGTCGACGGCGAGCGCGTGACGACCATGCAGATCGCGGAGTTCGTCGCGAGCTGCGCGGGGGTGAGGCCGCCGATCGCGGTCGTTCCGCTGAAGCTCGCGGCGCCGTTCGCGAGGCTGGCGCCTTTGTACGAGCGCGTGACGGGCAAGGACGCGATGTTCTCTCCGTACTCTGTGCACACGCTCTCTGCGCCGTATCACGTGAGCTCGGACAAGGCGCGAAGCGAGCTGGGATACGCGCCGCGACCCGTGCGCATCGCCTTCGAAGACGCGTGGAAGTGGCTCAGAGACGCGCCCACGAGCCCGCTGCGAAGGGGGTAGCGGGCGAAGGGCGGCGGCGAGCAGGCACGCGCGGGAGACGGGAACAGTGTGGGAAACCGGCGACGGGCGACGGGCAACGGGCAACGGGCAACGGGCAACGGGCAGCGGGCAACGGGCGGCGAGCGGCGAGCGGCGGGCAACGGGCGACGAGCGACGGGCGACGAGCGACGGGCAACGGGCTCACTTGAAAAGAGGGGTGTCTTGCACGGGGTTAGCAAACCCCGTGCTGGGCGCCGTTCGAAGACTCACGGCGGAAGGTGCGCTTCGCGCGACCACCGTCAGAGGGCGCAGCGACGGGCAACGGGCAACGGGCAACGAGCAACGAGCAACGAACAACGGACGACGGACGACGGGCAGCGGGCGACGTGCAACGGGCAAGGGGCAACGGGCTCACTTGAAAAGAGGTGTTTCTCGCACGGGGTTAGCAAACCCCGTGTTGGGCGCCGTTCGAAGACTCACGGCGGAAGGTGCGCTTCGCGCGACCACCGTCAGAGAGCGCAGCAACGGGCAACGGGCAGCGGGC
>LNEO01000226.1 GCA_001465015.1 Deltaproteobacteria bacterium Ga0077539
GCCGAGTCGCATGCGTCGCTTTGCCGAAGCGCAGCGGAGGCACTGCGATGCGTGCGACGACGGCGCCGTACCCGAAGCGAAGGCCCCGCATCGAGTCAGTCCAGTCCTGCCCTGTAACCGTCGTTTCGGGCCACGTGTGTTTCGGGCCCAACGGGTTGTGAGCGCAGCGCGCGCTGAGCTCAGTGAAAACCCACGCCCGCTGTCCCCGAAACACGCGTACTCGAAACGCTCGCGCTCGGCCGCGCACGGCGCGGCTGTCGCGCTCAGGGCCCGAAACACGCTCGCACACTGCCGCTGAAAACACGGTGAACGAGTGGACTAGATGGACTCGATGCGGGGCCTTCGCTTCGGGTACGGCGCCGTCGTCGCACGCATCGCAATGCCTCCGCTGCGCTTCGGCAAAGCGACGCATGCGACTCGGCGGCGTTCCCTCCGCGACCGGCTTCGCCGGCACGCCCCGCATCCATCATCATCTCCTCCTCGCGATTTGCACGGGTTTCCCACGCGCCTCCTCTTCTTCTTCGACCGACTCGAAGAAGAAGAGGAGGTCCAACCCATTGTGCACTCGCGCGTTCTTCCCTCTCCAAGTCCCGCCTCTGGCGGAGACGTCGTCGCGCTCTTGCGCGACCCCATGCGCGGGAGTCTCTGCTCCCGCGCCCCTCCCCCGCGCCTACTCCCGCGCCGCTGTCTCGATCCCTCTCGAAGCTCACCTCGAAGCCGCTGGTTACTCGTCATCGGCGACGCGCGGACGAAGCGTGACGACCGTCGCGCCCCACCCGCCGCGATCGCCGCCAGCCAACGCGTACTCCGCGACGAGCGGCGAGCGGTCGAGCAGCCCGTGGACCGAGCGACGAATCGCGCCTATGCCCTTGCCGTGAACGAGACGAACCGCGTAGATCCCGCGGCGCGAGCACTCTTCGAGGTAGTCCGGGATGAGCGTACGAAGGTCGCTGGGGGCGAACCCGTGCAGATCCAGGACTCCGTTGATCTCGATCTCGATTGGGGCATCTTCGTCCGTCATGGGTCCGCTCGACAGAGAGAGAGAGTCTACTCGCGCGTCGTCATCGTGACGATGCAACCAGACCGCGCGAGGCGCAGCCAGCCCGCCACGCGACGACTTCGTGCCAGGTACAACTGGGCCACCTTGGCATCACTCTTTCATGAACCCGAGAGCCGCCCCGCCGCGCCAACCCACGTGATGAACGCAAACGCATCGACCAAAGCCCGCCCGCCCGCAGTGGCTGGCCTCTTCTACCCGGACGATCCGCGCGCGCTCCAAGAGGCCGTCGACGCGTTGCTCCGCGACGCCGCGACCCGCGCTCGTTCCATCGAAACGACGGTGAAACTGCTGCTCGTTCCGCACGCGGGCTATGTGTACTCGGGCGCCGTCGCGGCGTCAGCGTACGCGCTTCTCGCGCGTCGCGCGCAAGCCGTTCGCCGAGTCGTGCTGATCGGCCCGGCGCACCGCGCGTACGTGCGGGGCCTGGCGCTCCCGTCGGTCGACGTGTTCGTCACGCCGCTGGGACCGGTCGCGCTCGACCCCGAGGGAGCGCGCGCCGCAGCGGACTTCGCGTGGGTGTCGATCGACGACCACGCGCACGCGCACGAGCATTCGCTCGAGGTGCACCTGCCGTTTCTTCAGCGAACGCTCGGCGATTTCACGGTCGTTCCGCTGCTCGTCGGCGACGCGACGCCGGGAGAGGTCGCCGCGGTGCTCGAGGCGCTGTGGGGCGGCCCCGAGACGCTCATCGTGCTCTCGTCGGATCTTTCGCACTTTCATCCATACGCGCGGGCACGAGCGCTCGACGCGGCCACCGTCGACGCCATCTCGCGCGGGGCGATGGTGACCCCCGAGCAGGCCTGCGGCGCGCACCCGCTCAACGGACTGGCAGCGCTGCGCACGAAGCGCGCGCTCGCTTCGTCGGTGCTCGACCTGCGCAACTCCGGCGACACCGCGGGTCCCAGAGAAGAAGTTGTCGGCTACCTCTCGATGGCCTTCGTCGAAAGAGAGAAGAGCTCATGATCGATCATCGCGACGAGCGCGCGGCGCTCGCTTGGGTGCGTGCCACCATCGCGGCTCGGCTCGGAGGGCCCGAGCCCGAGCCCCCCGACGGAGCGTTCTTTGCGACGCCAGCGGCCAATTTCGTCACGTTGTTTCAGGGAGCGCGCCTGCAGGGATGCATCGGCGATCTCGCGCCGACCGAGCCCCTCTCCGCCTCGCTCGCTCGCAACGCGCTGCTCGCTGCGTTCGACGACCCGCGCAACCATCCCTTGTCGCTCGCGATGGTCCCGACGCTGACCGTCGAGCTCTCGCTCTTGTCACCGTTCGCGCCGCTGTCGTTCGCGAGCGAAGAGCAAGCCCGCGCGCAGCTTCGGCCGGGCGTCGACGGACTGGTGTTGCGCTGGCATCAACACCGCGGAGTCTTTCTTCCGCAGGTGTGGCGCTCGCTCGAGACTCCGAGAGAGTTCCTCGATCACCTCAAGGTCAAAGCGGGGCTGTCGATGTCCTTCTGGGCGCCGGACGTCGCGCTCGAACGCTTCACCGTGCACGAGTTCTACGACGGGCCGAGCCCCCCGCGCTGAGCGCCGTCGCCTTGCGGAAGAGCGGGTCGGGACTTACGTCGACGCAGTTATCCCACAGCAAACGAGCGCTCGATCGACGCGTCGATCGACGCGGAGGTTCGTGATGGCTCGAGTCACCACACGCTATGTCACGACCCGCGCCGACGGACGCCTGCAGTGCGACGTCTGCCCTCGCGAATGCTCGCTCGACCACGGCCAACGAGGGCTCTGCTTTGTCCGCATGCGCGAAGGAGACGACATCGTCCTGGACACCTACGGACGATCGTCGGGCTTCTGCCTCGACCCCATCGAGAAGAAGCCCTTGCACCACTTTCTGCCCGGATCTTCAGTGCTCTCGTTTGGCACCGCGGGCTGCAACCTCACCTGCAAATTCTGCCAGAACTGGGACATCTCGAAGTCGCGCGACGTCGACACGCTCGCCGCCGACGCATCGCCCGAGGGCATCGCCCTCGCCGCCCGCTCGTCCGGCGCGCGCTCGGTCGCCTTCACCTACAACGACCCGGTGATCTTCCTCGAGTATGCGATGGACACGGCGGACGCTTGTCACGCACACGATATCAAGACCGTCGCTGTCACCGCTGGCTACATCAAGCCCGACGCTCGACGGGATTTCTTCTCGAAGATCGACGCCGCCAACGTAGACCTCAAGGCGTTCACCGAGGGGTTCTACCGCTCGCTCTGCGGCGCTTCGCTCGAGGCCGTCAAAGACACGCTCGTCTACCTCGCGCGCGACACCAAGGTCTGGCTCGAGCTGACGACGCTGATCATCCCGGGCCACAACGACGACGAGCGAGAGCTGCGCGCGCTCGCCTCGTGGGTGCGCGAGGCGCTCGGGCGCCATGTCCCGCTGCACTTCAGCGCGTTTCACCCGGACTACAAGCTCCTCGACGTCGAGCGCACGCCGCCCGAGACCCTCCGTAAGGCCCGGCAAATCGCCCGCGACGAGGGCCTCGCGCACGTCTACGTCGGCAACGTGCACGACCTCGAGGGAGACACCACGTTCTGCTCGAGCTGCGGCAGCGCCGTCATCGAGCGCGATTGGTTCGAGCTGCTCGCGTATCGAGCGGACGATCGCGGACGATGCCCTGCGTGCAGCCACCCGATCGAGGGCGTCTTCGACCGCACCGCAGGCAGCTTCGGTCGACGACGACTCCGCGTGCAGCCGACCTGAAGGACGACTACGGCTGGTGCTCGCCGCCGTTGGGATGAGTCGCGGGGGCGGTCGCGTCAGCATGTTCACGGTCGCGGTGTGGCCCGAAGCGGCGCTCGACGGCGCGGCGACCGGTGTGGTGCCGCTTGGGTGTTGACGCCGCTACTGATTTTCCAGCGAATGTGCATCTTCGAACCGAGATCCGGTTCCCTGCTGAGCGCGCGGTGGGAGCGCGCGATTCACCGAGCGCTCTCTGCCAACTCCAGCGTGACCCCTGCGGAGGGGCCTCGCGCCGCGGTGTAGAATGTCCGTCATGAGTCCATGAGCGACGGCCCTGCGCAGAGCGATGGGGATCACGCGATCGCCCAGAGAAAACGCGCGCGAAGGCGCACGCTTGTCGCGCAGCGCGCGGCGGTCGCGGCGATGCTCGCGGCGGCCATGAGCGCGACGAGCACGCGCTCGTGGTGGATGTTCGCGGCGATGGGGGCGTTTGGCTACTGGGCGCGCGGCCGGGTCGATGCGCACCGTTCACACGTCGGAGAGACGCTCGGGCAGCGCTCGTGGGCGATCGTGGCGCAGCTGCAAGACGACTACAGCGAGCGCGAGCTCGAAGCGCTTCGGATGCTCGACGCGCGGGTCGTCGTCGCGATCGAGAGCGGGGATCTGTCGTCGATCGAGAGGCTCCTCGACGAGGCAGCGTCGATCGTGACCGAGCGAGACGCGGCGCGCACGATCCACGACACGAGGGCGTTCGTGCTCGCGGCGCAGGGGCAGAAGCAAGCGGCGAGCGCGGCGCTGGCCCGGGGAGACGGGGCGGTCCGCAGGCCCTGGCGATGGCTCGCCGAGCGGCTGCTCGCCGGCGATACAGCGCGCGAACAACACGAGCGCGGGGCGCAGAGCGGGGCGCTGTGGGACGCGACGCCGCCGATGCGCGCGCTGTTCTCACTGTTGCAGAGACCGCGGACGATGGACGGGGTGTACCGACGCGCGGCGCGCAGCACGAAGGGACGCGTCGCGTTCGAGTCTTGGATGTTGCGCGTCGCGCCGACGCTCGCGGGCGCGCTGCCGCCGTGGCCGTCGATCGCGAGCGCGATGGACGCGAGCTGGAATCACCCGTCTACCGCGGCGCCGATCGATATGCCGACGCGCCCGCTGCGGGATCGCTTGCGCTCTCCGTGGGCGCTGACGATCTTGTCGCTCGCCGCGCTGCAGATGCTCGCGTTGATCCAGGGAGTCGAGCTGGTGCGCGCGCCGACAGCGGGGCTCGTGCTCTTGTTTCTCGTTCCCATCCTCGGGCTCGCGGTGGCCGCGGGGTGGGCGTGGGTGCAACGCAAGCGCGAGAGCGGCACGCGCGCATTTCGTTTGCACCGCGGGCTTCAAGGGGGTTTCCCGGCCCGCTACATGATTCGGTGGGAGCACCAGCGCATCGAAGAGCTGCTCGAGCGCTCGCGAGCCTCCGACGATCGAGCGCTGACGGCGAGCCGCGAAGCGTTGTCGCTGCTCTGGTCTCTCGGCTCGCCGCGGGATCGCGCGCTGCTCTTGCGCAAGCACGCGGTCAACCTCGCGTGGGGGGCGAGCTTCGAGGAGTGCGAGGCGGTGCTCGCGAGGATGGACGAGGATTTTTCCTCGTTTTTGCACACAACGACGGCGCGCTTCGAGGCGAGGCTGGTGAGCGCTGTCGTGCGTGAAGACCGACCGAGAGCCGAGAAGATCGCGCGCGAGTTCGTCGATACGCTGCCGATTTCGCTCGAGGTCGAGGCCCTGTGGAAGACCGTGTACGCAGCGCTCGTCGATCGCTCGCTGCGGGACGAGGCGCGCTCGACGCCGCTGGTTCGCGCGGAGCGAGCACGTTGGCTGCTCGAGCTCCTCGACGACGAGCGAGTGAGAGTCGACGCGACCGGCCACGAGACAGCACACGAATTCGAGCAAGACCCCGGCGAGCAGGACGCGAGCGTCGCCAAGCGCGCAGCGGGATAGGGCTCCCGCGCCGAATCGAGGGATCGCTCCCCGCCGGACACAGGGAGCACGAGCACCCACTGGGAGAAGGTGCTCCTACGGCTGGGGACTCGGATCGCAGAGCGAGAGGGCCATCGCGCGTCAAACCGGTAGGTTTTCCTCACGAACCACCGTCGGCTAATCAGGCCCAGGACTTGCTGTGATGTGGGTCCATGCGCACTCGCAGCGGTCTCTCGGCGTTTCTCTCGATGGCCCTCGTCGCTGGTTTGGCTACGGGGTGCGCGGAAGAAGACGACCTCGCGCTCGTCGGGTCCGAAGCCGGTCCGCGGCCGCGTGGCGACAGCGGAGTGATCGAGGACGCCCAGTCCGGCGAAGACTCGATGAACCCTGTCGATCCAGGAACGCCGATGGACGCCGGCCGTCCAGCGCCAGGCGGTCGCGAGCTCTGCGACAACGGGCGAGACGACAACGGCGATGGTCGCGTCGACGAAGACTGTACGTGCGCTCCAGGAGCCATGCAGCGCTGCAGCGCCGCGCCCGGCGCGCTCGCGGGAAACGGCGCGTGCGGCTGGGGCACCCAGCGCTGCGAGGGCACGGGCGAGTTCGGAGTGTGGACCGCGTGCATGGGCGCTGGCCTCCCGACGGCTGAGCGCTGCGACGGCGTCGACAACAACTGCGACGGCCGGGTCGACGAGGGGTGTGGCTGCACCACGGGTGAGACGCGCCGCTGTTATCCCGGCCCGATGGGCACCGAGAACATCGGCGTGTGTCGCGCAGGAATGCAGCGGTGCGTCGCCGACGCGATGGGCCGCGCGAGCTGGGGGATGTGTGAAGGCGCGGTGCTTCCGGGCTCCGAGCGCTGCGACGGCGTCGACAACAACTGCGACGGCCGCACGGACGACACCTGCCAGTGCGCGCTGGGCACGACGCGCGCGTGCTACTCGGGCATGCCCGGATCGCTCAACCGCGGCGCGTGTCGCGCGGGCGTCCAACGGTGCAACCCCGGGCTCAACTCGGCCACTCGACTCGAAGAGGGCAGCGAGTGGGGCGCGTGTATGGGCGAGGTGCTTCCGAGCGGAGAGCGCTGCGACGATCGCATCGACAACGACTGCGACGGCGCGACCGACTGCCTCGACACCGAGTGCATGGGGACCGCGATCTGCACGATGTGTCGCCCGGGAGGGCAGCGGTTCGACCTCGCGAGCGAGCCGGTCGAAGTGCTCTTCGTCGTCGATCGATCGGGCTCGATGAGCTCGCCCGTGTCCGGGGGAGTCTCGCGCTGGCAGGCGCTGCGCAACGCCGTCGACCTCGTGTTGCCCGGCCTCGACGCGAGCCACTACATGGGCATGTTCATCTTCCCCTTCCCGAGCTCGTGCTCGGTCACGAGCTCGCCTCAAGTGCCCATCAGCCAGCCCGCGGCCGCGCGCATCACCGCAGCGCTCGCCGCTGGCGGACCGTCGGGGACGACCCCGACCACCGAGGCGCTGGTCAACGCCGAGTCGTACCTGCGCTCGACGCCCAGCACGCGCAGGAGGTTTCTCGTGCTCGCGACGGACGGAGCGCCCAACTGCTCGGGCTCGGTCTCTACGACGGTGTCCCAGCTCAGCGGCATCCGCGCGCGGCTCAGCGTGGACACCTTCGTGCTGGGAATTCCGGGCTCGGACGCCTCGCTGCGAACCGCGCTCAACCAGATGGCGGTCGCCGGCGGACGCCCCCGCGCTGGAGCGACGAGCTTCTACGAAGCGAGCTCGGTCGCCGAGTTCGAAGGAGCCCTGCGCGCCATCACCGCGAGCGCCGCGAGCTGCACCTACCGACTCTCGATGCGTCCGATGGACCCCAACCGGGTGACCATCACGTTCGACGGTCGAACCATCGCGAGAGACCCCGTCAACGGCTGGGACTACACCGACGGGACCTTCACGAGCATCCGCTTCAACGGGACCTCGTGCATGCAGCTGCAGTCGGGCACGATCCGATCGATCAACGCCAGCTTCAACTGCTGAATCACGCCAGCTCGTCGAGCGCTGGCGGCGGCAGCGGTCCGCCGGGGATGTGTTCGACCTGCGCGCAGTCCCAGACGAGACTGCCGCTGTGGGTCGCCACGCAGCGACACGTGTAGGGTACGGACTCGTGGACGGTGTGCGCCGTCTCGTCAGCGGTGCTGCAAGGCGAGTACGGAACGATCGCGCGCACCGCTCGCGGCCCGACGCGCGCGTCGCTCGTCGTGACCGCGTCGCTCGCGTCGGGGATCGTCGCGCCCGCTTCGACCGGAGATCGACCGCCGCTGTTCGATCGAAAATCAACGGGCTGATCGTCGCGCGTCCCTCGAGACTCGCAAGCGATCACGGGAGACAACGTCGAGCCTAGCGCGAGCGCGCGAGCGAAGCGAAGCGAGCGTCGGATCGAGTGCACGTCCGTTGACTACCCCGATTCGCTTGCAGGCGGCTATCGCGGCTGGTCGAACGGCGATCAGAGGTCCGAGACGAGCGTCGGCGTGTGGGTGGAAAGAACCGTGACGCCGAGTCCGAGCTTCAGGTCCCTGTTCGATCCCCAGCAGAGCACTTCGCGGCCGCTGCGAGCAGCGCACGCGTGGTCGGTTGCGATCGAGAGCGCCGTGACCCCCGACAAGGACCCGACCTCCCGTGCCATGTTCTGCGCGACCGAGCGCGGCGTGCCGAGCTGACCTTCAGTGTTCGCGCCCCAGCACGCGACCGTCCCGCTCGCGCGACGAACACAACCGAACTCACGGCCGGTCACGACTTCTGCTGCATCCCCCGCGCCGATCACCGGCACCGAGGGAGCGAACCGCGACGCGCTCGTTCCGTCACCGAGCCGCGATTGGTCATTGCTGCCCCAGCACAAAGGCTGTCCGTTCGAACGCCGCGCGCACGTGAAGTACGACCCCGCAGAGACCTGCACCCATTCGAAGCCGCCCATGACCGCGGTGATCGGGGTCGCCTGCGGCGTCGTCGTGCCGATCCCTAGCTCGCCAAACGCTGAAGAACCGAAGCAGAACACCGGCGCGGTTCCGTCCGTCGAAGGCAGACGGCGAACGCACGTCTGCTCGCGACCAGCGCTGACCTCAGCGATCGCGCCGGTCAGTCCGACGACAGGCGCTGGCGCCGTGCGCTGCGCCATCGTGGTTCCATCGCCGAGCTGTCTCTCGAGGTTGCGGCCCCAACACACAACCGCTCCGCCCGCGCGAAGCGCGCACGCGAAGCTGTCTCCAGCGGTGAGCTGCACGGCGTCCGAGAGCCCCGTGACCGTCACCGGAACCCGCGAGCCCACGACGGTTCCGTTTCCGAGCTGTCCGCTCCGGTTGTCACCCCAGCACGACACGGTGCCATCACTTCGGAGCGCGCAGGCGAAATCCAAGCCCGCTTGCACATCAACCGCGTTGTTGATCGACGCGACGGGAGCGAGCGACCCTCGTTGCACCGTACCGCCGTCGCCCAGTTGTCCCAGTTCGTTGTTGCCCCAACAGAGCACCTCGCCGGTGTTTCTGCGGGTGCACGAGAAGCCAAAGCCGACGGCGACCCCAGCGCCGATCGCGTTTCCGATCGCCGCGACGGGGGTCGACGACGACGCGGTCGAGCCCTGCCCCAGGTTGCCAGACGCTCCGCCGCCCCAGCACACGACCTGCCCGTTCGTTCGTGCTGCGCAGGTGTGCGCGCCGCCCGCGCTGACGGACGCTGCGTCGCGCAAGAGCGACACGTCGCGCACGATAAAGCCCGGCAGCCCTCCCACCCCGATCTGTCCGCTCGTGTTCTGGCCCCAACAAGAGACGCGACCGCTCGAGCGCCGCACACACGAGTGTCCCGTCCCCATCGAGAGCTCGGTCACATCGCGGCCGCTGGACACCACACGTGGCGTCGTGACAAACACCTCTCGCAAGGGGTCTTGTCCGACCTGCCCGAAGCTGTTCGCGCCCCAACAGAGCACGTCGGCCGCCGTTCGAGCGCACGTGTGAGCGTTGCCCGTCTCGATCTCGAGGATCGCGCTCAAGCCCCCCACCCGCGTCGGAACGAGCCTCGGCGAGAGCGTGCGGTCGCCAAGCTGGCCCGACGAGTTGAGACCCCAACAAAACGCCTCGCCCGTCCCGGTTCGAGCGCAGGCAAAAGACGCACCCGCGCTGATCTCGACGACATCGGTGAGCGCCGCGACCAGCGTCGGCCTCGTCCGTTGAATCTGTGTGCCGTCTCCGAGCTCGCCCGCGAAGTTTTCGCCCCAACACCAGACGGTCCGATCCATGCGACGCGCGCACGTGTGCCGCGCGCCGACTGCGACCTCGACGACGTTGGTCAGGCCCTCGACGAGGGCAGGAGTCAACCGACGCGTGATCGTTCCGTCGCCGAGCTGTCCGTAGTTGTTCAACCCCCAACACAACACGGCGCCGTCTTGCCGCACCGCGCACACATGCGCGCCGGCGCCGGTCGCGACCTGCGCGGCGTTGGTCACGCCAGCGACCAGGGTCGGCGCGGTCCGGTTGATCATCGTTCCGTCGCCAATTTGTCCCTGATCATTGGCGCCGGTGCAGTACACGCGCCTCGCGGAGCTCACCGTACAGGTGACGTTCTGACCGGCGCTCACCTGGCTCACCCTGCTCTCGGTGCAGATCCCGTTTGCGCACACAGAGCCCTCGAGGCACCGAACCGCACAGCCGCCACAATGGTTGGGGTCCGTGGCGAACACGCTCTCGCAGCCGTTGACGTTGTTGCCATCGCAGTTGCCTCGGCCCCTCACGCACGAGGTGATCACGCACTGGTTTCCCGAAGCGCACCCGCCTCCGTAGCCGGTGATCACCTGCTGACCCGCGCCGTTGAAGGTCGCGTGCGCGCACGTCGGCTCGTCGATCATCCCGTCGCAATCGTCGTCGATCGCGTTGCACATCTCGAGCACGGCAGTGTTGCGCTGACACACGATCCCCGTCCCGGTGCACACGTTGGTGCCCGCAGCGCAGCGCCCCGTCCCCGAGCCGCCAGCGCACGAGGTGCCCACGCGAACGTCGGTCGTTCCGTCGGTGGTGCTGGCATCGCAGTCGTTGTCGATCGTGTCGCACAGGTCCGGGAGCCGCGGCGCCTGCGACGCGGCGCTGTCGTTGCAGTCGATGTTGCCGGGCGTCGGAGCGACGTTGGTGAAGTTCGCCGGACAATTTCCACGAGTCGGACGCGCAGCATCCGGGCACACCGCTTGAGTCATCGAGCCCGCTGCGGCGTAGCCGTCGCCGTCACCGTCGGGAAAGCACTGAATCCGCAGCCCCTCGTCCACCACACCGTTGCAGTCGTCGTCGCGTCCGTTGCACGTCTCGGGCATCCCCGTCGGGCGCGCCGAGCACGTGCCCCACATCGATCCCATCGTGGTCATCGAGCAGGTCTCGACCCCCTGCCCCGAGCAACACGCGCGGGTCATCCCAACAGCCCCACAGCCGCAGTCCTCTTCGGACACTCCGTTGCAGTTCTCGTCGACGTTCACCGAGAAATCGCAGACCTCGCGCGCAGCAGGGCTGACCGACGCCCGCGCGTCGTCGCAGTCCAGGTTGTTCAGCGCATATCCGCCCGGCGCGCTGCAGCCGCGCAGCACGTCGGGCGAGGTCATCGCGCTGCGATCGCCGAAGCCGTCGCCGTCACGATCGCGGTAGAACGTCTGCTCGAGATCCTCGTCGCGCATCCCGTCGCAGTCGTCGTCGAGCATGTTGCACACCTCGAGCGCGCCGGGAAATCTCGAGCCTCCGCTCGCGGCCGGATCGTCTGCGCAGTCCGTTCCCGTCACCATGGTGGCCGAGACGCGCAGGCGCTCGACGCCGCCGACCGAGCCTCCATCGGGCACGCCGCCGTCGGACGTTTCGCTCGGCCCGCACATCGGGCGCGGCGCCCCCGCCGCGAGACGATTGAAGCAGTTCTGGTTGAAGAACCCGTCCTCGTCGCGATCTCCGTCGCCGCCGATCCCGCTGAGCGTCACCTCTGCCACGGTGCACGGGTTGCAGTCTTCGTCGACGCCATTCGAGTCGCACACCTCGCGAGCGCCAGGATTTCTCCGAGGATTGTTGTCATCGCAGTCGTCCCCTCCGCACTCGGCCGCGGGATGACCGTCGTTGTCCATGTCGCGACAGACGCCCTGATCCGCGATCGTCACGTCGAGCGGCGTCCCGGTATCCACCGGGTCTGCGACGTCGAGGCCGCCATCCACGACGTCCGACGAGGGCATCGGGGCGGTGCACGCGCCGCTCGCGAACGTGAGCGCAATCGAGAGCCCCCCCGAGAGCAAAGCACCAATTCGCATCTCCAAGATGTGCCACAGCCACGCTCGAACGTTCAATTACGCGCCATGGCCCGCCGCGCCGCGCATCATTTCAACGCATTTCGCGCCGCCCCCCGCCCGCTCACGGTGACGGGAGGCTCGACGTCGTGCTCGCGTTGGACCGAGAAATCGCAGCTCCGTCGCACTCGATCGAGGTGGTCGTATCCGGCGATACGTTGGCGACGATCTCCACGAAGCGCCCTCGCTCGTCGGGGACCCTCAGCGAGTGCGCCCCCGCCGTGACGCGCATCTGCATGCTTCCGCCCGGGAGCAGCGTGATGCCTCCGTACTCGCAGCGGGTCCGCGCGGTGATCACGAGCGTGCCCTGGTCCGAGGGGACCGACGCCATGTGTCGACCGATGGCCGCGACGAGCGTCGCCGCAGCGAGCGAGAGCGCGATGGCGCCCGCTGCGTAGTACGCCGGAGCAACGGGCGCCGCGACGGTCTTGATCGGGCCGCGCGCCTTCTCGACACAGCGCGCCAGCACGTCGAACGCGTCACGGTCTAGATAGTGTGTGCTCGAAAACAAGGCGGGTGACCCCGGCGCGACGGCGCCGAGCTCGACGACGCCGTTGTTCGTACGGACGGACAGCGGAGCGCCCGCGGACAGTCGCACCTCGTGCTCGGGCCCCAGCTTCAAGAGCGTCCCGCTCGAGACCCACGCGGTGTCCGAGTTCGGGTCGAACCGAAGGCGATAGCGCCGTCGGGTGAGCGTCGACGCCAACGCCACCAGCGCGGCGACGAGCGCGAGGCCCACCGAGAGGACGACCTGCGCGGGCGCGGCCGGGGGCCGATCGCGCACCGTGTATCCTGCGGAATCGCCGGCGACGAAGGCCTCGCGCGCGCCCTCGAAGAAGCTCGCCCCGCGCTGCCAATTGCCGCGCCGCAGCGGCCCATCGATCGAATCGCGATAGAACCGCGCGTCGTACACGAGCGGGTTGCTCGGCACCAACGCCACATTCGCGCTCGAGCCCGAGTCGTGGCGGACACCGCCGAGGCGCAAGCGATTGGCTTGCGCTGCGGGGCGCGCGCCGGGGGTCGAGAACTCTCCGCCGGTGCTCTGCACGACCGAGGTGCGGCTGGGATAGTGCTGGTGCACGACGCACTGCGCGCCGCCACGCGCGCGGACGCAGTACAGATCCGCGCCGATCGGGCTGAGCGCCGCGACGGTGGCGCCGATCAAGAGCAGCATCGCTGGGGCCAAGAAGCTGAAGCGCCGCGCGTGACTCACCTGCTCGAAGGTGTGAATCGGTCGCTTCTCGGGTACCTCGCGGTAGTGCATCGCCGTGCGCGCAGTGTAGCGCCCGAACGTGCGATGGCCGCTCGATCGGGCGATTTCACGAAACCGCGACGAGCGCCGTCCGCAGCGACGACGGTGCGGCGCGCGCGCAGCGGCGTGAGGGCGCCTCGCTCACTTGATGTACGCGTTGTGCGCCCAGCACCAGGTCCAGCTCGGATTGGGGTAGTGAACGACCACCGCGTGTCCGGTCTTTTCGAAGTGCTTGCGCGAGTGGGCCTCGCCCGAAGAGCAGCACACGACTTCGCCGCACGTGATGCACTTGTGCAGGTCGATCCAGCGCGTCCCGTTGGCGAGGCACTGCGTGCATCCTTCGGGCGTCGTCGGGGCGATGTCGCGGTTGGTTCCTTCGAGGTGTGAGTCCATGGTGCCGCTGGATACGCGGTTCGCGATCGAAGAGTAACGGCGAGGGGCGCTACAACGTCACGAGATACTCGATGACCGCTCGAGCCGCAGCGGGCCCGAGGTCCGAGAGAAACGGGTGACCGCTCGTGGAGAACCCCGGACGCGCGCCGTCGAAGTCATATTGGTTGCCCGAGCGAGCGCTGTCGGCAGGGAGCGTCCTGACGCCCACCGCGTCGAGGTCCATGGGCGCGTCGGGATCGACGACGAACCGCTGCGGTCGCGCCTCGGGAGCGGTCGCGATCACCGCGAGAGATGGCCACTGTCCGTTGTGCCCGAACGGCGCGCGCATCCACAGCGATCGCAGCACCGGCGGAACATAGCCGCCCGTGTTGCGCACACGACTGTCGGGAACCGCGAGGCGCCAGTGGTTCGACGCCCGCACGAAGGACGGCGTGACTGCGAGCGCGCGCGCGGGATCCACGCCGAGCTCTTCGAGCGGTCGCACCTGCTCGCGGTAGACGATCGATCCATCGGCGCGGTACTCGCCGTGACAACCAGCGCAGCGCTCGTTGAAGTGGGCGCGGCCCCTGTCAGCGAGCGTTCGATCGATCGGTCTGGGAAAACGCAGGTCCCGCTGCAAGCCACGGAGGTACTCGCTCAGGCTCCTGCCCTGATGGGGGTGCGCGTAGAACCACTCGGGTCGCGCGTTGAAGGCGAAGCCCGCCTCGACGACGAGCGCGTCGATGGGGCCTTCGCCGCTGCCGTCCCAGCTCAACGTTCGCCGCTGCGCGAAGCCGATGACGTCCGGGATCCTCGTCCAGCCGACGGTCTCGGAGGTCTCGATCGGGCGCCTCAGCAACGAGGTCATGGCTTCGGCGAAGGACTCGATCACGGCGACGCGTCCCGGCAGCGCGTCCCGCGTCCGGCGCTGCAAGTCCGATCGCAGCGGCGCTCGCTCGCGCAGCGCGCGCACCGTGGCCTCGACGATGGGACCTCGAACCTCGATGGGCCAAGGGATCCGCTCGCGCGCCGCGGCGGCGTCGGCGAGGGCGCGCACGGTCTCGACCGTGAAGCGCTCGTTCGTGGCGACGAGGTCGAACGCAGCGTCGTAGCGGTGGATTTGCAGCGTTCGGTTTCCGAGCCCCATGATGAGCGCGGATCCTCCCGGCCAGCGGACACGCTCGGCGTGGCAGAGCGCGCAGCTCGAGACGACGAAGGGCACGCCCGTGTTGGGGTCGTCCGTGAGGTGAAGCCCGACCGGGAGCCCGGCGCGCGCATCGCGGTCGCCCACGGCGCTCTCGAGCATCCCGAACGCGCTGCGAAACCCGCGCATGTCCCCGCCGAACAAGCTCGGAAACCCCTCGATCAACGCGAGAAACACCGGCAGCGCGACGCCCGTTCGGTACGGGTCTCCGACGCCCGAGCGAACGAAGATGTGCTCGCCAGCCGACGCCGACGCTCGATCGAGCCGATACTCGACCGGGTCGGACACGAGCCCCTCGTAGCGAACGACGCCGAGCGACGCGGTCTGAGCGATCGGTGACGGGACCCGCGGTCGCGACGCGCAACCGACGCTCGCGCACAGGAGGCCGAGCGCCATGGGGCCCATGCCCGACGCCCGACGCCTCACCGCGGCGTCACGGCCTCGGGCGAAGGGACGGATCTCGAATAGATGCGTCATATTTCAAAACGCCAGGTCACCTCGGGTCAAGCGCGGCCCGCCGCCGGTCGCGCGGAGCGGCGTCACCGTGCAGCCTGTCGTCACGCCCATCGCGTTGACGTTGACCGCGACGTCCGCCACGCGCCACAACGTGTCGTTCGAAGAGCACGAGCCTCCTCCCGGCATCCGGACCGTCTCGGGAGCGGCGCCCAACGTCGCGCGCAAGAAGCCTCCGCAGTACACGTTGACGAGCGGCGTCGTCGCTGGCCCCGAGCAGTCGTGAACCAACACCCTGAAGCGCTGTCCGTTGCGAGGGTTGTCGGCGTTGATGTTCTCGATGTAGCCGTGGCGCGGCTCCGTCGCGAAGCCGTGACCGTCGACGTCGATGCGGGGATTGGGGCAATTTCCAAGCGTTCGCCAGGTCGGGCCGCCGGGGCCGCTGACGCATCGATCGAGCGGGCTCGCCGGATAGCCCCAGCTCGCGCGGGGCAGCCCCCGAAGGCCCGGCGCACAGTTGGCCCAATTGCACGAGTTGCCAAGGGTCACTCCGCTGGTGGTCACGGGGCCCACCCGAGAAAACCAAGGCGTCATGGTGTCAGGCTCGTGCAAGTAGAGGTCGAGGTCCGACAGCGACGCGGTGCCCATCGCAGGGCGCCAGCACAGCTCGACGCGAAGCCCCTCGCCCGCGACGTGAACGATGAACGTGCACACCAGCTCGGTGCCGTCCATCTGCGTCACGCGCAACGTCACCGTGTAGTCGCCAGAGAGCGACGGAGTAAACTGAAGCATCGGGGCGGTCAGCGAGCCGGTCGTGAAGGTCGGCGTGGGCAGCACGCTCTCGCACGGGCCGCCGCGGATCTCCCAGCGCCACGCGCGAGCAGCGCCGCGAAAGATGGTCGTCCCGTCGACGCGCACGGTCTCGAACGGACGCGCCGAGGGAATCCTCCGATCGCCTGGACCCGGACAGGTCAGGTCGCCGCCGCAACAGAGCCCCTCGTCGCGACAGCCGTCGCAGTTGTTGTCGAGCATGTCGCACGTCTCGGCGGACGGCGAGATCCCGCCCGCGCACGGACCCCACGTCCCGAACTCGCCCGAGCCCATGCACCGTTGGGTTCCGTCGGCGCACGCTCCCATGGCGCGCAATCCAGGAGGGCCGGCGAAGCACGTCTGCACCGTTCCCGGTAGGCAGGGACAGCCCTCGTCGACCGAGCGATTGCAGTTGTTGTCGAGGCCGTCGTTGCACACTTCGGTCGCGGCGCAGCCGGTCGCGCGGGGCGAGCACATCGCGGGAGCGCCCGCCTCGCAGCCCGGCCCGGTCTCGGGCGCGTACATGTTGGACACGTCGGCGATGGCGTCTTCACCGCCGTCGCGCTCACCCGTGCCGACGCCCGTGTCGATGACTGCGATGTCCGCCGCGCCGCTGTCTTCTGCCGGGCCGCTGTCGACGGAGCTGTCCATTCCCCCGCCGCCACCATCGTTGCGCCCCGAGTCGCTCACGCCGAGCGGAGGTTCGCTGCACCCGCCTCCGAGCAAAACGAGGGCCGTCACCAAAGTAGCCGCGCTCCACGTTCGAATGCTCATTGGTCGCCTCACTGAGACATACGGTACCTGAGGTTCGATCGAGAGCGTGCTGGAGCGAGCGCGGGCGAGCTCGCTCAGCAGATCTCGATGGGAGCACAGATCGGACGCAAGTGCCCGACGCGTCGGAACAGCATGTCGTTGACCAAACTCGAGTCGAAGCCGACGAGCACGGAACCGCGCGCACACCGAACACAGCGGTCCCCACCGCCGCCCTCGTTGGTGAATCGGATCGTCGAGCTCATTCTCTTGCGCGCCGCACTGTGCGGCATTTTGTCGCACATGCGGCAAGATGGAACCCAGCCGCGGCGACAAAGCGTGAGTTCTCCCAGCGTTTCCCGTCGGAACGGGGCTCGCAGCGGGCGCAGCGAAGGAGTCGTCTGTGACCCACGTTCCATTGATCGACGAGCTCGCCGTCATCGCGGCGGTGTCTGTGATCATCACGGTCATTTTGTCGCGACTGAAGCTGCCGACCGTCGCGGGCCTGCTCGCCGCGGGCGCGCTGCTGGGACCGTACGGACTTCGTCTGACAAAGTCCGTGCACGCGATCGAAGTGCTCGCGGAGGTAGGCGTCGTGCTGCTGCTCTTCTCGATCGGGCTCGAGTTCTCGCTCGCTCGGTTGAAGAACATCTTTCGGCAGGTCGCGCTCGGCGGTCTCTTGCAAGTCGTGGGAACGACCGTCGTCGTCGCCACCATCGCGCGGCTCGCCGGGCAATCATCGGGACGCGCTGTGTTCTATGGCTTCGCCGTCGCGCTCTCGAGCACCGCGATCGTGCTGCGCGCGCTGGCAGAGCGACGCGAGCTCGACGCGCCCCACGGCAAGTTCATCGTTGGAACCCTGATTTTTCAAGACCTCTGCGTCATTCCGATGGTGCTCGTCGTGCCGTACCTCGCGCGATCGGGCGCGCCGATGGTGATCGCGCGCGACCTCGGGCTGGCGTTGCTGAAGGCGACGGTCGTCGTCGTGGTCACCATCGGCGTCGCGCGGGTGCTCGTGCCCCGCGCGCTTTCGTGGGTCGACGCGCTCGCGATTTTGGGGCTGTGCATCGGCACGGCGTGGCTCACGTCGTTGGTGGGGCTCTCGCTCGCGCTCGGCGCGTTTCTCGGGGGAATGGTCGTCGCCGACACCGAGTACGGTCACCGCGCGATGGGCGACATTCTCCCGCTGCGCGACGCGTTCGTGAGCATCTTCTTCGTCTCGCTCGGGATGCTCTTCGACGCGCGGGTGCTCGTCGCGCAGCCGCTGCTCGTGACCGCGCTCGTGCTCGGGTTCTTGCTCGGAAAGGGCGTGCTCGCGACGCTCGCCGCGTTGGTGATGCGGTTTCCTGCGCGCGCGGCGTTTCTCGCGGGCGTGGGGCTCGCGCAGTTCGGCGAGTTCGGCTTCGTGTTGACCCGCCTCGCCAGGCAGCACGGGGTCGTCGACGACGCTGCCATCGCGCCGCTCTTGGCGGCGGGCGTCATCAGCATGTTCCTCACGCCGCTCTTGGTTCGAGCGGCCCCCAATTTTCGCGCTGGCGAAAGACTGCTCGCGCCGCTCGAAAAAATGCTCGGCGTTCGCAGCATCGACGCCGCAGACGAGACCGTCGTCCACCTCCGCGATCACGTCGTGATCGTCGGCTTCGGCCTCGCCGGCAAGGCGGCGGCGAGAGTGCTCGGCGACTGCGGGATCGCCGCGGTGGTCCTCGAGCTCAGCGCCGACAATGTGCGCAAAGGCAAGGCGCTCGGGCTCCCGGTGTACTACGGCGACGCCACCAGCGAAGAGGCGCTTCGCCACGCGCACGTGGAGCACGCCGCGCTCGTGGTGCTGCTCATGAACGATCCTCCCGCGGCGATGCGGGTGCTCGACACGATCCGCAGAGTCTCGCCGAACGTTCCGGTGATCATCCGCGCGAAGTACCTCCTCGAGCGCGAGCGGCTCGTCGAGCTCGGCGCGAAAGAAGTGGTCGCCGAAGAGGTCGAGGGCGCTGTCGAAGTGATCTCGCGCATGCTCCGAGCGATGAACGTCCCGCGCAACGTGATCGACGCGCGCATCCGAAGCGTGCGCGGCGAGACCCAGCCGAGCGAGCGGAGACAGACCTATCCTCCGATGCAAGTCGGGGACGTCCCCGCGCTGGCCGAGCTGCGCATCGAGTCTGCGCTCGTGCACGAATCGTCGCAGGCCGCCGGGGGCTCGCCGCTGAGCTTGCAGCTTCGCACGAAGACGGGCGCGCTCGTGGTCGGGATTCGTCGGCGCGGATCGCTCCTCGATCACCCAGCGCCCAACGAGCCGTTCTCCGCGGGAGACATCGTGTATCTCGTAGGGACCAACGACGCCGTCCGCGCAGCGATGCCCTTGTTCGATCCTGTTTCCACCGACGCGCCGGAGCCCTGATCGCGCCGGAGCGGCGCTCGCATCGAGTGTTCGAGCGCGCCGCACACCATGAACAGAGCTTCTCTCTTTCGACGATCGGAGCCGTGACTTGAGCCTCGCGACGCGAATCGTGACGAGCGTGCTGGTGCCGATGCTGCTCTGCATCGGCGTGTTCGGCGTGATCAACGTGCGTCTACGCAGGGTCGAGATGATCGACGACGCGCGCAGGGAGCTCCGCGATCACGCCACGACGTTATCGGCGTCGCTCGGCGCGGCGCTGCGCGATCACCAGATCGAAGACGTCGCGGAGCTGGTCGACGACCTCTCGCGCGCGGATCGAGTGCTCGGCGTGGTGATCTTCGATCACGATGACCAGCTCGTGCGCGCTTCGCGGTCGTTGCAGCGCGAGGCGCCCCGCTTCGCGACCTTCGGTCGACGAGCCCGAGCGGAGACCGATCGCGTCGAGGCGATGACCGCGAGCGATGGTCGCAGGGTGATCGCCTACGGATTCGCGCTTCGGGCGCGGGTCGGCGAGCGCCACCGCGGCTCGGCGGTCTTGCTCAGAGACCTGTCGTACGTCGACGAGAACGTCGCTCACTCGGCGAGGACGGTGTCCATCGTCGGTGTCTTGCTCGCGCTCATCGTCGTCGCGGCGGCGTGGATCGGCGTCCGATCGGCGGTCCTTCGACCGGTCGAGCTGCTGGTCGCCGCCGTCGAACGAACCGGACTCGACGCGCTCGAGCACAAAGCGCCGGTCCTGAGGAGGGATGAAGTGGGACGCCTGTCGCGCGCGTACAACGCCTTGCTCGACTCGCTGCGCGAGGCGCGCGCGGCGCTCGACGAGAGAACAGACGCCCTCGTCGCTGCTGAGCGGCGCTTGCATCACGCGCAGAGACTGGCGCTCGTCGGGCAGCTCGCGGCCAACCTCGCGCACAGAATGGGGTCACCGCTCAACGTGATCCTGGGCCGAGCTCGGTACGCTCTGCAGCAAGGAGGGCAATCCGAGCGGGATCAGAAGCATCTGCGCGAGATCGTGGCGGGCGCCGAGAGCATCTCCGCGGTGATCGAGCAGCTTCTATCTCGAGCGCGACGGGGTCGAGGAAAGGTCTCGTCCCTCGAGCTCGGCTCGATCGCCCTGGACGTCGCGCGCTTTCTCGAGGTCGAGGCCGAAGAGCGCGGGATCACCATCGCGATCGCCGCGGCGGGCCCCGCGTGGGTGAAGGCGACGAGGAACGAGATCGAGCAGGTGGTTTTGAATCTATGTGTCAATGCGATGCAGGCGCAGCCGCGCGGCGGGCGCGTCGAGCTCTCGGTGCGCGAGCTCACCGAGGAGCCGCCGCGCGTCGAGCTGCGAGTGGACGACGCGGGGCCAGGCGTCGCTCCAAGCGAGCGCGAGCGGGTGTTCGAGGCGTTCTACACCTCCAAGGAGCCGCACGAAGGGACGGGGCTCGGGCTCACGATCTGCGAAGAGATCGCCCAAGCGCTCGGCGGAACGCTGACCGTCACCGACAGCGCCCTCGGCGGAGCGGCGTTCATCGTCGTGATCCCGCGGGACACCACGGCGGGGCCGCGCCCCGCGCCGTCTCTCGATCAACACTCTCGCTCCCAGGAGCCATCATGACCGCATCGGCATCGATCCTCGTCGTCGACGACGACGACGCGTTGGCGCGCTTCGTCGCGGAGATTCTCACGGATCACGGCTACGACGTCGTCACCGCGCCCAACGCGGACAGAGCGCGAGAGCTCGTCGAGAGCACCGACTATGACATCGTGGTCACAGACCTGCGCATGCCTGGCGGCTCGGGGCTGGAGCTCATCGGATGGATCAAGCGCTACGACCCGCGCATCGCAGTGCTCGCCATCACGGCGTTCGGGAGCATCGAGACGGCGGTGCAAGCGGTGCGCGTGGGAGCGGCGGACTACATCCCGAAGCCGTTCGAGCCGGACGTGTTGCTGCTGGCAGTGTCCAAGGCGCTTCGGGAGCACGCGCTTCGCGCAGAGCTGAGCGCGCTGCGGACCGAGGTGCAGGCGCGCTTCGGCTTCGGCGCCATCATCGCCCGAAGCAAGGTGATGCGAGAGGTGCTCGCGCTCGCCGAGCGCGTCGCCGACAGCCCGAGTACGATCTTGATTACAGGCCCATCGGGCGCCGGCAAAGAGGTGCTCGCCCGCGCGATGCACCAGCACTCGCGGCGGCGCGCTCGGCCGTTCGTCGCGGTGAACTGCGCGGCGATTCCGGACACGCTGCTCGAGAGCGAGCTGTTCGGACACAAGAAGGGCGCGTTCACTGGGGCGACCAACGATCGTCCAGGGCTGTTCAAGCAGGCTCATGGAGGGACGCTCTTCCTCGACGAAATCGGCGATCTTCCCCAGGCCTTACAGGCCAAGCTGCTGCGCGCGCTACAAGACCGGGAGGTTCGGCCCGTCGGCGCAGAGCGCAGCGAGTCCATCGACGTGCGCGTGATCGCCGCCACGCATCGGGACCTGCGCGACGCGCTCGTGAAGCGAGAGTTTCGCGAAGACCTCTTCTACCGACTCGCGGTGATCGAGCTGCACGTTCCGCCGCTCGCGGACCGAGTCGACGACATCGCTCCCCTCGCCGAGCACTTCTTGAGCGAGCACGCCGCGCGCATCGGTCGTCCAGCGCGAGGCTTCGCTGGCGCTGCCTCCAAGCTGCTGGAGAGCTACCCGTGGCCCGGCAACGTACGCGAGCTGCAGAACGTGGTCGAGCGGGCGATCAATCTCGCGCAGAGCGAGCTCGTCACGGTCGACGACCTGCCAGCGATGCTGACCAAGTCGAGGGACGAAGGGCTCCTCGACCGCGCGCTCGAGCGCGAGTTGACCATCGCCGAGCTCGAGATCACCTACGCTCGCCGGATGCTCGCGCGCAACGGAGGCAACAAGAAGAAGACCGCGCGCTTGCTCGGGATCGATCGTCGGACGCTCCAGCGTTGGTTGGGCGAACGCGAAGACGAACGCGACCCGGAAGACACCATGGAGTGAGCGACAAAGTGCCGCGGGGGTGCGGCAAGAGTACGCATCGCTCCCGCGAAAGAGACCACGGAGCCCATCCAAGCCAATCGCACAACGGGAAGCGTTCTCTCGCGATTGGCCGACGAAGCAGCTTCGAAGCAGCGCCGTTGTCGACGGACCCGTCGGACCACCGAGCTGTGGCACGAAACGCGCATTTCGCTATCCCTGCCGCGAGCGGGTCTTCGGGTCTCTCGCGCGGTTGATCCGCATCGGCGCCTCCTTCCCGCGGGCGTCGATCAACGGGTCGCAAACAACTGCGCGAGAGGCCCGAGGACGCCGCTCGCAGCAACGGACGCGCTCGTGGGTGTGCTCGCGCTCGACGAGCGCACTAGCGCACGGTCGAGCTCTCGGCTTCGCTCTCGGACGTCGCTGCGCCGGGCTCGAGCTCGGGGCGAAGGACGATGCGCGCCACGATGAGCGAGAAGACTCCAGCGCTGGTCGACGCGAGAAGAACCGCGGTCTTCGCTGCGTCCAGCGTGGCTCCCGACGAAAACGCCAGCGTCGCGACGAAGAGGCTCACCGTGAATCCGACCCCGCCGAGCGCGCCGACGAGGGCGACGTGGGACCAACGCATGCCGCGAGGCAGGACGGCGACGCCCAGCTTCACGGCCAACAGCGAGCCCAGGGTGATTCCGAGCGGCTTTCCCAAGCACAGTCCGAGCAAGACGCCGACGAGCACCGGGCGTTGGGCAGGCTCGAACGAGCTCGGCGCGATCCGTACGCCCGCGTTAGCCAGCGCGAACAGGGGCATGATGACGAACGCGACGGTGCCGTGAAACGCGTGTTGCAGTCGATCGACGGGCGACACGGCTTCACGGCGCGCGTCGTTGATCGCGTCCAACTGATCGAGCACGGCGTGCTGGCTGGGTGGCGGCGACGCGCTGAGCTCCCCGAGGTGCTCCCGCACGCGATGAACGAACGCTGGCCGCCCGAGCCAGGCCCGCACCGGAGTGAGCAAGCCCACAACAACGCCCGCGAGCGTGGGGTGAATTCCCGAACGAAGCATTCCGCCCCACAGCACCGCTGACGGAGCGAGATACAGCCACGGTCGTCGAACGCCGAACGCCTGGAGCGACAAGATGGCCGCGACCCCGACGCCCGCCGTCACGATCCCGGCGAGCGACAGTCCGCTCGAATAGAACAGCGCGATCACGATGATGCCTCCAACGTCGTCGATCACCGCGAGCGCCAACAACAACACCCGCGCCGCCGGAGGAACGCGCTTTCCCAATAACGTCAGCACCCCGACGGCGAAGGCGATGTCCGTCGCCATCGGAACGCCCCACCCCCGCGCGGCCGGCCCGCGATCGTTGATCGACGCGTAGATCAACGCTGGGACGATCATCCCCCCGATCGCCGCGGCGATCGGCAGCGCGGCGCGACGCCATTCGCTGAGCTCTCCGCTGTGAATCTCCCGTCGAATCTCGAGCCCGACGACGAAGAAGAACACCGCCATCGCGCCGTCGTTGATCCAGAAGTGCAAGTCGCGCTCGATGCCGTACGACCCCAAACGCACACCGAACGTCGTGTGCCAGAGCGCCGTGTACGTCCCCGCGTACCGCGAGTTGGCCCACCCGATCGCCACCGCCGCGACCAGCACGAGGATCACTCCGCTGGCCGCTTGAATCGCGAGAAACCGCTCGATCGGCGCCATGGTACGGCGCGCGATCGTGCGCGCGATCGACAGCGAGCCAGGCGGATCGTGGACGACTCGCTCGACTTCCTCTGTTTTGGTTGGGCTCTCGTCCATCAATGACTCGTCGGCGATCGTCCGAATTCTTCAACGCCGATAGCACGCACCGCACGCCATGGGCACAGCCTTTGCTCCGGTCCGTTGTGGAATGTTCACTCGTCCTTGGGTTTACCTCGCGCTGACGTCCATCGCCTTCGCTCCCGAAGCGCGAGCGAACGGTGAGCACGTCACGCGCTGCTCGGGGCTGCTCCCCCCGTGGCTCCAAACGGACAGCGACCGCGACGGCGTGCTCGACCACCTGGAGGACGCCAACGGCAACGGCGTGCGGGACGACGGGGAGACGAACGCGCATCACGCGGACTCGGACCGCGACGGAATCGCGGACGGCCTCGAAGACAGCAACCACAACGGCCGCGTCGATCGAGGCGAGACCGATCCCCGCAGCGCAGATTCTGACGGCGACCGCATCCCCGACGGCGTCGAAGATCGCAATCGCAACGGGCGCTGGGACCCCGGAGAGACCTCTCCCACCGCGCGCTGCACGGGCGGTCGCTGCCGCGTACTCGAGGACGTGGACCGCACCCACCGCGGACCACGCGTGCCCGAGCCGATGCTGACAGACCTCGTGCGCAACCTCGGCGCGGCTCGAGGCGAGCTCGAGGCCAACGTGCTGTTCGTCGCGCCGGCGAGCGCGTCGTTCGTTCCTCGCTGGGCGCCCGAGGTCGAGATCGCGTTCTGGGACGGCTGGGCGCTCGAGCTCGAGTTGCCGATCCGAGGGACACAGATCGAGTCGTTCAAGCTGGGCTTGCAAGGGACCCTCGGAGTGACCGCGGATCAGCGCTTCGCGCATGGGTTTCAGTGGCTCGGGGAGCTGCGGTCCGACGGATCGCGGGTCGACAACACCCTCTACTGGATCGGCGCTCTACGGTTCTCGCAGCGCTTCAGCGCGATGCTCCTCGCTGGTGCGCGCGTCAACGTCGGCACGCGCGACGGCGCGATCTCGACGCACGCCATGCTGCATCCGACGGTCTACTACGAGCCGAGTCGCTCGCTCTCGATCGGCGTGGAGTCGCGTGTGCTGCTCGCGACGAACGGCGCGCACAGCGTCGATGTGACACCGCAACTTCGATGGCGACCGATCGATCCGTTGACGCTGCAGATCGGCGCTGGGGCCCTCTACGAGTCAGGCGCGCTGTCTTCCATCGCCGCGTGCCGCATCGCGATCGAACACTGACCAGCGAACCGGATTTCGGTTGGTCCTGCACATCCGCAGGAGAATCACTCGCGGCGTCAACACCCGAGCGGCAACGCGCTCGCGTCACGGCCAGAGGCTCTGGCCCCTCATCGTTGCCCAAGTTTCGCGAAGAAAAACGCAGCCAACGCGCGTGCAAGCGATCAGCGGACAGACGAGAGCGCTCGATCGTCGACGCGACGATCCTGCTGCCATCCAGTCTCGTCGCTGCCGGTCGAGCCCTCGCTGCCCTCGGACGAAACCACGAGCCTCTCGACTCCGATCCCGAGCGCGGCGAGCACCCTCGTCGGCGCCGCGAAGCTCGCGTTGGTGAGCGTCGAGCCGCGGAGGTCGGAGAGCGTCGCCAGCGACCGATATCGACCGAAGAGCAGCGCGAGCACCGAGCCCTCGACGCGCTCGTCATCGGTTCGTCTCGACCCTCCGAGCATCGATGCGCTCGCGCCGCTACGCCTTGGCGATCGTGTACGCCATGAACGCCGCGTACGAGGCCAAGAGCAGCGCGCCCTCGCGCCGTTGAATCGTCCGCTCTTTGCGCAACAGCACGACCCCGAGCGCGCTCACGGCGATGAGCGCTGCCATGTCTGGAGTGAGCACGCCCACAGGGCTTCGAATCGGCCCCGCCAGAGCCGCCGCAGGAAGGCACAGAAGCACGTTGAAGATGTTCGATCCGACGACGTTGCCCACCGCGATATCCGAGTGCCCCTTGCGCGCGGCGAGCAGGCCCGTCGCCAGCTCAGGGAGCGAAGTGCCAACAGCGACGATCGTGAGGCCGACGAGCTTTTCGCTCATTCCCAGGGCGCGCGCCAACGCTACGGCTCCAGTCACGAAGAGCTGTCCGCCGAGCAGCAACACCCCGAGCCCCGCCAGCGCGATGAACGCGAGTCGCCCACGGCTGACGCCCGTCGGAGCGCCTGCTTCTTCGGCGATCTCAGCTTCGGTCTCGAGCTCTTCGCGCGCGTCGATCACGCCCGAGCGAGCGCTCCGCGTCGCGCGCACCATCCAAACTGTGTATCCGAGCGCGACGAACAACAGACCGACGCACTCGCGCAACCCGAGCCGACCGTCCGCCAGCATCAACGGCAGCGCCACGGTGGTCACTGCCAACACAGGGACCTCCCTCTCGGCGAGCACCTTCGCCACGGACGCCGGTCGCACGAGCACCACGACCGCGAGGATCAACCCGAGGTTCGCGATGTTGGACCCCACGACGTTGCCGAGCGCGACGTCGCCGTGCCCCGTGCGAGACGAGGCCACCCCCACCACCATTTCGGGCGCGGACGTCCCGTAGGCCACGACCGTGAGGCCCACGGTGAGCTGCGAGATGCGCAGCGACAGGGCGAGCCTCGACGCTCCCGACACCAGCCACTCGGCGCCGAAGTACAGCAGCACCAACCCACCAGCGATCATCAAGAGATTCATGCGTGTGCTGCGACGAGGAAGAGACAGCACTGTCCGTGCCAGCGCAATCGTTCGCGTGGACGGGTTGCATTCTGCCGCACGGTGCACAATCGCGCCGCACCCTTGGGGCTCGCGAGAACGCACCGCGAGCGAGCCGCGACAACGGCGCTCGCGTGCGCAATCCGCTGTTTTACTTTCTCATCGGGACCCTCGTCTGGCTCGCGTTCTTGAAATCAGGTGTCCATGCCACGATCGCCGCGCTGATCATGGCGTTCGTGATTCCGGCGCGCACCGCGACGGACCCCGAGAGCTTCGTTCGAGGCGTGTCCGAGGACCTTCGCGCGTTCGACGAGCTGCCGCCTTCCAGCTCGACGAGGCTGCATTCGGCCGAGCGCGAGCAGCAAATCGAGAGCATCGCGCGCAGGGTCGAGCTCGTTCGTGCGAGCTCTCGCTCGGCGAAGGCGTCCTACGCCCGCGCTTGCCCGGCTCCTCGGGAGGCGCGAAAGAGCTTGGCGCCTCGGTGCGCGGCGGCGCCAACCCATCGCGCGCACGGTCGGGCGCGCGCGGGTCAGTTTGCGTTGACAGCGCTCGCTGGCGTTGTGTTCTGTGGCGACCCGCATGCGCCCTGAAGTCGTCTTCGTCGCTCTTCTCGCGCTCGCCACCGCGGTCGCGCTCGTCGCACGTCGGCTGCGATTGCCGTACACGGTCGCGCTCGTCGTCGCGGGGCTCGCCCTCGGAACGACGCGGTTCGTCCACGCGCCGCACCTGACGAAAGAGCTGCTGTACGCGGCGTTCTTGCCTGGGCTCTTGTTCGAGGCGGCGTTCAACCTCGAGTTCAAGAAGTTCTGGCAGAACCGAAAGGCGATCTTCGGCCTGGCGATCCCCGGCGTGTTGCTCGCGATCGCGCTCACGGCGCTCTTCGTCGTGAGCGAGCTCTCGGGACTGCATGTGCTCGAAGGCTTCGGCATCGGCACCGCGCTGGTGTTCGGCGCGATGATCGCCGCGACCGATCCGATCGCCGTCGTCGCGATGTTCAAATCGCTCGGCGTTCCCAAGCGGCTTGCGATCCTCGTCGAGGGAGAGTCGCTGCTCAACGACGGCACGGGCGTCGTCTTGTTTACGCTGGTTCTCGCCGCGGTGACGGGCGGCGGATTCTCCGCTTCTCAGGGCGTCCTCGACTTCGTCCGCGTGGCGGGCATGGGCGTCGCGATCGGGACGCTCTTCGGATACGTCGCGAGCAAGCTCACGGCGCAGATCGAAGAGCCGCTCGTCGAGATCACGATCACCACCATCGCGGCGTACGGGAGCTTCGTCGTCGCCGAGCAGTTTCACTTCTCGGGCGTGATCGCGACGGTGTGCGCCGGGATGTGGTGCGGCAACGTCGGCGCGACCGAGGGAATGTCTCCGTCCACGCGCCTCGCCGTACACTCGTTTTGGGAGTACGTCGCCTTCGCGCTCAACTCCGTCGTGTTCTTGCTGATCGGCTTTCAGGTGCGCGTCGACGCGCTCTTGGGAGCGTGGAAGGTCATCGTCCTCGCGTGGATCGCCGTCACCGCGGCGCGCGCCGTCGTCGTGTACCTGACCGTCGCCGTACTGCAGCGCACGAGCGAAAAAATGCCGTGGTCCTGGGCCGCGGTGCTCACGTGGGGTGGTCTGCGCGGCGGACTGTCGATGGTGCTCGCGCTCGCGCTTCCCAACGGGATGCCATTTCGCGAGCTGCTCGTGACCACAACGTACGGCGTCGTCGTGCTGTCCATCCTCGTGCAGGGGCTCACCATGGGGCCGCTGCTCCGTCTGCTCGGCGTCTCGGAGCAGTCGAACCGAACCGACGGCCCGGCCCGCGCTCGACTGCTCGCCGCGAAGGCCGCGGCAGAGGCCCTCGCCGTGATGGTCAAGAACGGGACGCTCCACGGCGACAACGTCACCAAGATCGAAGCGAGCGTACAGCGAGAGCTCGCCGAGGCGGACGCCGCGCTCACAGAGGCGCTCGCCGGACAGAGCGACGTCGGTCAACGAGAGCTGCTCGACGCGCAGAGGCAGCTCTTGCTCGCGCGCAAAGACGCCGTCGGTCGCGCGATGAGGTCCGGAGCGATCTCGATGGAGGACGCCGACGCGCTGTCAGCCGAGCTCGACGCGCGCTTGCTGCGCGTGATGGACGGCGAGAGCGAAGTGCCGCCGTCTTGAACACAGGTGTACCGTGCTGCGCTCAGCCCGGCGCAGCGTCGCCCGCGGTGCGCGCGCGCTCGGCGTTGGCGCGGTACTCACCGGCCTTCTTCTCGTTCTTCTCGCGCTCGGCGGCGCGATCCCACAGCCGCGCGGCGTCGAACCACGCCTGCGTCCGCTCGCCGTCGCTCGACGCGTCGTTGGCCTTTTGCTCTGCAGCGGTCGCCTTCGCGACGTGCGGGTTTGCATTGAATCCCATGACACACTCTCCTCGGGTTGCTCTACAGCCGCTTCGCAGTGTGCACGGGATCCGCGCCGCGCGCCCGAGACGTGTGACACAATATGACACTTCCCTCCCAACCGTCGTCGGGACGGCCCTGGGTCGCGAGTTGTGTTGACGCGAGCGAGCGGGACGAGCGAAACCACCGTGGCGCCATCCTGGGCTGTCGTCCTGGATGGAAGCGAACGGACGACCGAAGGTAGGAGGACGAAGCCATGGCGATCAATCTGAACAAGGCGTTGGACAAGGCGTACGAGGGCAAGTCGCTCAAGGAGCTGTGTGACATGCCGTTGGCCGGCTTCGAAGGGCTCACCGACGAGTCCGCCAAGCACCTCGAGAAGCTCGGCGTGAAGACGGTCCGCGACCTGGCCGAGTGGAAGTTCGTCCTGTGGGCGCAGGGCATCGTCGCGCTCTCGAAGGTCGAAGAGTAACCGCGCCAACGCGGCGCCCAGAAGGTGGGGAGCGAGACGTTCGCGCGAGAGCGCCACGGAGCGTCGCGAGCTGGCCTCGACAACGGCGCGGCGCCGACTCAGCATCGGGCGCTCCGCTGCGCGCGTGCGCAGCGGCCAAGGGAGCTTTCGCATCGTGGACTCGACCGCATGGCTCGCAGAGGCCGAGGGGGTCTCTCACCACCAGCGCATGAAGAAGGCCGTCGCGCTCGGCGCTCGCTGCAAGGGCGGCGATCTTGCAGCGAGGGACGTCGTCGCTGCGCTCGCCCGATCCGAGAGCGTCTACGCGCGGCGACTCGCGATCGCCAGCGCGTTCGCCAGCCGAGACGGCGCGATGGTCCTCGGGATGGTGAGCGATCCGTCCCGCGTGGTGCGCTCGCTCGCGCTGAGGCTGGTTGCGCTGGCGTGCGACGACGAGCAGGCGATCGTCGCGACGAAGCTCGCCTTCGAGATGATCCGCGAGAAGCCTCTGCTCGCGCACCTCGCGCGCCGTGGACGCGCGACGGTCATCGACGCGTTCATCGATTGGGTCGCGCAGAAGCAGGGCGTCGTGCACTTCGCGGACCTGCTCACCTTTGCGTCCGCGCCTTGCGTTCGACGGCACATCGCGCGCGCGCTGTCTCGCCCTTCGACCACGTTCTGGGCGCGGCTCGCGAGGCTGCACCCCGAGGCGCTCGCGGGCGTGCTCGAAGACCGCGTCCGCGCTCAGCGCGGCGACGCCGACGACGTGACCCGCATGCTGTTGAGGGGGCACCTCGCGACGCTCGCGAGCCGCGTTCCGGACGCGACGCTCGCGCTCGCCGACGCGCTCTTCGAGCGTGGAACGAGGCCGGACCCCCAGGTGATCGCGAAGCTCGCCGCGCGCCGACCGGACGCGACGCGCGCGCTGCTCGTGAAGCACAACGTCGCGCAAGAGATCCAGCCGCGCAGCAGCAAGAGCGCCCTCGACGCGCTCTCGGACGAGGCGTTTGCCAGGCTGGCGTGCGAGACGCCCGCGATGGTTCAACAGACCGACCCGTGGTGGTATCGCTCGGCCTCCGAGAGTCGAAAGCGCGCGGTCGCGACACTGTGGGCCGAACGACCAGACGCGGTGATCGGCTGGGGGCGCTGGGCGCTGCGCTACATCGAACCCTCTGCGCGACGCGACGCGCTGTTCGAGCGTTGGAGCGTCGCGTCCCGAGACCATCGGGGGGTGGTCTCGTGGGCCGAGATCGAAGAGCTCCCCGAGGAGCTCGCCGAGCGCGAGGCCTGGAGGCACCTTCGCTCGGTCAGCGCGCTGCACACGCAGCCGCGCGCCCGCGTGGAGTACGCGTATTTTCTCCCGTGGAAGGACGCGCAGTCGGTGTGCGCAGAGCTGCTCGCGCACCCCGAGGGAGAGCTTCGCTCGATCGCGCTTCGCGTGCTCTTGAACATCGCCGGGCGGCGCGCCGATCCCGCCCTCGTCGCCGACGCGATCGCCTTGGTGACCGCGCGCAAGTTCGAGCAGGACCCCGTGCGACGGGTGATGCTCGAATCGCTGTCGGTCTGGTCGCGGGCGCGGCTCGCGCTCGTCGATCTCGCTTCGATCGAGCGTATCGTACGAGACGCCCTCGACGCGGCGGACCTGAGCGACGCCACCGCGAGCTTCGCCGAGAAGCTCGTCTTGCGCGCGTTCGGGCGCGACCCGGAGTGGGGCGCGCGCTGGCTAGCCACCCTCCTGCGCGAGCGAGGAAAGCTCTACGACTACTACCTCGGCAGGCACCTCACCGAGGACGACGTGCGCGCCGCGGCTCCGACGCTGCTCGCGATCGCGAAAGAGTGGGCCAGCCGCGAGCGCAGCGGCCCGTTTGTGCTGATGATCAACAGCCTCGAAGGCAAGATCGCGCTGGTCCCCGACCTGAGCGCGCTCGCGCTCGCGCACGCGCTCACCTCGCCCTGGCCCGAGGTGTCGCAGGCGTGCGCGATGATGCTCGCCAGGCACGACCCCGGCGCCATCACCGCGTCGTTCGATCAGCTCTTTCAGCGTTGGATCGATCAACGCTGGTGGGCGACGGTGATCTCCTTCGCGCGATGGGGCGAGACCTTCGAGCGCTTCGCGTGGCCCGAGTCGCTGAGCGCCTCGCTCGATCGCGTCGCGCGCGCCGCCGCGCACGCGAGCGACGTCGAAGCCGCGCTGCTCGCGTTGCGCAGCGGGGATCGCGCGGGGTTCGAGCGACGCCTCGGCGCGCTGCTCGACGACAACCCGAGCCTGATCGCGCTCCGCTCCATCCGCCAGCACTTGCACGAGCGGCGACAAGAGCTGCTCGCGCCGTTCGTCGCGGGAAGGCGCGTCACCGGTCGATTCGCCACAGGAATGACCGCGTGGATCCTCTTCTTCAAAGACGGGTTCTTTCGCTGGACCCCGTCGATGAACGCCGACTACGCAAGGTCGCTCGAGTCCGTGCTCGACGACGAAGCGCGCGACACCCCGACGCTGCTCGCCTGCATCACGACGCTGCCCGCGTTGGTGTACGCCGAGCAGCGCGCTCTGTGCGCGCGCGCGTCGGATCGCCGCGCCGCCGTGCAAGAGAGGGCCGTTCGCGTGCTCGCCCGCTGCGACGCTGGCGAGGGCCTCGACACCCTGATCGAGTGCCTCGGCGACCAGCGGGCGCGCTTCGCCGTGTATGCGCTGAGAAAAGCGCTGAGCGACCTGCCCGCCTCGCGCTCGATCGCGCTGCTCTCGAAGGTGTCCTTGCGAAAGGTCACCGTCGCCAAAGAAGTGCTGCGCCTCTTGGGGACGCTCCGCGCGGAGGGAGGCTTTCAGAAGCTGCTCGAGATCGACGCCGACCCCAAGCTGCACCGAGACGTGCGGCTCGCGCTCATGCGCGCGCTGTGGGAGCACCTCGAGCGCGCCGAGACGTGGCGCGTCTTCGAGCGCGCGGTTCGGGAGGGAGACTGGATCGCGGCGAGTCGAGTCGGAGATATCCCTGCGAATTACCTCACCGCCGAGAGCGACAAGCGGCTGAGCGCGCTACTCGCGACGGTGCTCGAGCGGCCCGACGTCGAAGCGCGACTCGAGCTCTTGCAGCGGGCGCAGAGCATCGCCGTGACCGATCCGCAGCGAGTGTTCTTGCGCGCCATCGAGGGGCGCCTCGCGTCGCCGTACACCGACGAGGTCGAGGCCGCGACGCGGGCGATCTTGTGGCGCGGACGCGACGCCGACCTCGGCGCGGTCGGGCGCGCGTTCGTGGCCCTCTCTGTCGATCGCCGCGCGTTCGGCGAGGCGATTCGCGGGCTGTGCGCGCTGCCGCTCAGGAGCTGGGCGACGTGGGTGAAGACCGCAGGGGCGATCTTGGAGGCCCTCTCGGGCGACCCGCGGCACGGCCCGACGTGCGCGCGCATCGCGGGCCGCGTGATGGCCGCCAGTGATTTCGCAGCGTGGATCGACGCGCGCGCGGCGACCGGCTCGCTGCACGCCGACACGCTGTACGCGTGCCGCGAGGGCGTCGCGATGGTGCTCCCGCACGAGCTCGAGGCGTTCGTGGCGAAGCTCGCCAAGAGCCCTCACGCGCAGACGAGGCGCGTCGCGGTGTGGGCGCTCGAGCGCGACGCCGGCCAGGGACGAGGCTGGACGCTGCCGCGGTTGAAGTTGTTGCGCGCGCTTCGCGACGACGCGGACCCGATGGTGAGCGCGGCGGCGTGCGATGTGTTTCCTCCGCGCGAGGCGGACCCTGGGTGAAGGGGGGTGGCGAGCGAGGCGGCTGCGCTCGCCGCTCGCTTCGGCGCGGCAGCGAAGCACTCATCATTCATCACCTGCGTCGAAGTAGCAGCGTTTTCAGTGGCGAAGCAGCGGACCCAATGAAAAGAGGTGTATCTCGCACGGGGTTAGCAAACCCCGTGCTGGGCGCCGCTCGAAGACTCCCGGCGGAAGGTGCGCTGCGCGCGACCACCGTCAGAGGGCGCAGCGACGGGCAACGGGCGACGGGCGACGGGCAACGAGCAGCAGGCAACGAGCAGCAGGCAACGAGCAGCGGGCAACGAGCAGCGGGCAACGAGCAGCGGGCAACGAGCAGCGGGCAACGAGCAGCGGGCTCACTTGAAAAGAGGGGTTTCTCGCA
>LNEO01000227.1 GCA_001465015.1 Deltaproteobacteria bacterium Ga0077539
GGTTCCGAAGAGACCGAGGCCGTGACCTCCGAACACGAGCGTACCCACGATCGAATGCATCAGGTACGCAGTGAACGCGACGCGACCGAGCCGCGCGATCACGTCGGTCACCCGCGCGTCCTCGAAGCGCCGCGCGAGCGTGATGACCGACAGACCAACACCCGCGGCGACGCCGATCGAGCCGAGTTCGTGCAGCGATTGTGCGAGCAACCACGAACGAAGCGCAAAGCCGCTCGACCACTGGATCCACAGCGCTACGCCCGAGACCGCGAGCCCCAACCCGAAGGTGACCGGAATCCACGGCCAGGCCGAGACTGATCCCTCGAAGACCCTGCTGCGCAGCGCCGCCATGCCGAGCAGCATGCAGCCTGCAGCACGCCAGCCGGACTCGAGCAGGGTGCCCGTGATGTGATTGTCGAACGTGATGGGCGCGCGCACGGCGAGCTGCGCGAGCCACCCTCCTCGAAAGGCGGCCGCCTCCGCCGCCGCGCTCGATGCGTTGTAGTGCGCGCGCAGGTCGTTCGCGAGCACCGCCGGCAGCGAGTCGAACACGGCGTAGCCGAGCAACGCGACGAGCGACGAGACGAGAAGAAGCGCGAGTCCAACGGTGACCTGCCGACGCACGCTCCACGAGCGCGCTGGCAACAAAAGCAGGCCCACGGCGCCATACGTGAAGAGAATGTCGCCGTACCAGACGAGGTAGCCGTGGACGAGGCCAAACACGACGAGCCAACCGAGCCGTCGACGCGGGTTCGACGACTCGCCCGCGAGCACCAGCGAGGCGCCGAAGAGGGTCGAGAAGAGGGTGATGAACTTGAAGTCGAAGAGCAGTCTGCCGATCGACCACGCGACGCCTTCTGCCCCTTCGAGCGAGCCCCACGCTCGCGGGTTCAGGTAGGCCGCGTGCGGCATCGCAAACGACTGGATGTTCATCACCAGAATGCCCAGCAGGGCGACGCCGCGGAGCACGTCGATGGAAGCGACTCGCTGTTTGTCGTTCATGAACGATACAATACGAGCGAATGCTCGCGTTATCGGCTCGCGCCGGACTCGCTTTCGCAGGACACTCGGATCGTGCCGCGAAAACAGCCGCCCGCGAGGACGAAACAACAACCTAGATCCAGGCAAAATCGAGATGTCGCCGCCGTGCGAAAGCACCCCACGCAGGCGCGTAGCCGAGCCCTCGTCGACTCGCTTCTCGAGGCGACTGCTCGCATTTTGGTTCAGGATGGCTGGGACGCGCTGACCACCAACCGCGTGGCGAAGGCGGCCGGAGTGAGCGTGGGCAGCCTCTATCAGTACTTTCCCAACAAGGACGCGCTGGTCGCGGGGCTCGTCGAGGGCTGGGCCGACAACATCACCAAACGCCTCGTGGCGCTGGGGCCGGCGCTCGCGGAGGCGCCGCTCGACGAGGCCATTGGCGCGGTGGTCACCGCCGCGCTCTCGGTCACCCGCGAAGACGCCCCGCTCCATCGATCGGTCCTGCTCCAGCTGCCGCGCATCGGCGCGCTCGCGTTCTTCGAGCAGCTCAATCAGCGCGTCGCGGACGTGTTGGCCGAGTGGATCACACTTCGTCGCGAGGAGCTCGACGTCGACGATCCGTCGCTCGCGGCCTTCGTGATCGTGACCTCGCTCGATGCATTGACGGACCACGCACTGTTGTTACGCCCCGAGCTGCTCGAGAGCAGCCGCTTCGCTCGGCAGCTCGAGCGCATGGTCGCAGGGTGCCTCGGGCTCGAGCCGAACCGCGGCAGAGCGCCCCGCAACGCGCAGCGAAACGCACCACGTCGAGCGAAGTAGCGAGCGTCGCAGGGCTCACGGTGCGTTCGGGGTCGGACTGCATCGAGCTCAGAGGGAGCGCGCGTTGATGTCCGTCAGGGGCAACGAACGGTCTCTCTCCAGGCGCGGCTCGACTCTGTCTGCCGGCCCTCGCGCCGCTCGCGTTCGAGCGCGATGCACTCGGACGCGGGATCGATGACGGGAAACAGCGGGCCGAGGCCCTCGTCGAGGAGCCGGTCTCGCTCATCGCGCGTGGCGGCGCACGCCGCTTGTCGGCACAGGGTCGCCGACGGGCTGAGCCTGTTTACGTAGTAGGCGAATAGACCTCCGCCGACGATCGCCCCGACCGCAGAGAGAGCGGCCAGCGCCCCGAGTGCTCGCTTCATCCGCTGCTCTTGCGGCCACGAACGCACCCACCCGACGGCACCCGAAACGACGAGCGCGGCCGCCGCGACCACGAGCACACCCAAGAGCTCCGGACCCACGCCGAGCGTCCGCACCCCGCCCCAGAGGTCGACGGCCGCCAGCATGCAGCCGAGAACCAACAGCAACGCGACGCCCGCGAAGAAGCGGAGGATGGAGGATCGCCTTCGGGCAACATCCGACACGAACGAGTGCATGGCACAGCAGCACGGCGGAAGCAACGCGATGGATAGAAGCGTCCTGAATTCGTCCTGCCTCGAGCCACGCAGAGCCTCGGCGGTCGGCAGATCACGACGCCGCGAACGACACGGTGGCGCACACTGCGGAGCGGCCGCGCTATCGGGTCGAGGTCATGGCGTTGTCAGCCGTGGGTCGAGGTCATGGTCCTTCGACAAAGGTGACGCCACTATCGCAGCGACTGCGCGGGGCGGCGCCAACGACACGCGCTGGCGATGACGCGCACCGCGCGGTCGAGCACAGCGTGCGAGCGCTCCTTCGCGATCCACGTGAGCGATACTTCGCCTGCGCGGTACTCGAACGTCACGCTCTCCGGCGGAAACCCCAAGAGGTCGCGACAGAGCTCGCTGTCGAAGAGCGCGCGCGCGGCGGCGACGTCGTCGGCCTTGACCATGAACTTCTCGTCGAACTCTGGCTGACCGACCTCGACGTCTTGCGTTCCGATGAGCTTTCCGACGGTCGACAAGAGCCCCTCGCGATAGACCTTGGTCACGAGCGGCATGGGCTCGATCGCCTTCGCGCGGACGCGCGTGTACGGGGTCGAGCTCCGGCCCTGACTGACGTCGTAGTGATCGATCTCGAACACGACGTTGTCCGCCGTCCCGCGAATCACCCCCGATCGAAAGGGAAAGTACCGCCCCGATTGCATCTCCCACTGCCGCGCGCGCGCGATCTCGGCCCAGGCGCGCTCGAGCGCCTCGTGTTGCGCCTTCGAATACCAGGCCATCGCGCCCGCGAAGGCCAAGAACACCCCCATCGGCAACAGCGCCACCAACGACTCCATGCGTGGCGCATGATAGCCGCGAACGTCGCGCGGCCGCTCGATCCGCAAGAGTCAACGGCGGTCGCTCGAGCACAGGTGAGCTGCCGGCGACCCGATCCCCGGTTGCCTCGCCGCCGTGCTCAGCCCGTCGCGGTCGCGTCGCGGTCGTCCCGCCGCGCATCGCTCAGCGCTGTGATGGCCGCTGTTTTTACAGGCGACACTGCGTTGGCAGCGGGATCGTGGTAGGCCTGCGCTCGCCGTGAGCGATGACAGAGTGATCCTGCCCGAGCTCGACGGGCTCCGCGCGCTCGCGGTGTTACTCGTGCTCGTCCAGCACTTCGGGCCCCGCTCGCCCTGGATGGACGCGGTCGGGCCCGGCGGGCTCGGGGTGGCGCTGTTCTTCGTGCTCAGCGGCTTTTTGCTCACGCGCATCCTACTCGCGCATACGCCCGCGAAAGACGAGCCGCTCTGGCCGACGCTCAGGGCGTTTTACGCGCGCCGCTTTCTTCGAATCTGGCCGCTGTACTTCGCGGTTCTCTCGGTGACCGCGCTCTTCGACGTCGGCCCTGCGCGCAGAGCGCTGCCGTACAACGCGCTCTACCTGTCCAACGTGTACTTCTTTCTGCGGCGCGCGTGGGACGGCCCGATCAGCCCGCTCTGGAGCCTCGCTGTCGAAGAGCAGTTCTACCTCGTGTGGCCGATCGTCACGCTCGCGCTCGCGCGTCGTTCGCGCGCGAGCTTCACCGGCTTCGCGCTCGCGCTCGCCTGCGCCGGACCGCTCTTTCGTCTGGGATTTTACCGGTTGTTCGGCGCTTCGCCGTTCGCGCTGTTGCTCCCGTTCGGTTACACCGACCAGCTCGTCTGGGGCGGTGTCCTCGCCGCGGTCTCCGACGATCGTCGCGCGCTCGCTGCGCTGCGCTGGCTCGCAGCGTGGGTCGCTTCGCCGCTGTTGCTCGCGACGATCGTGACCCCGGGCGTCGAGCCGAGCGGCTGGTGGCTCGTTCATTGGTCGCTGCGGGCGACGGCGGTGGCGCTCATCGCGCTGTGCCTCGTCGATCGCGCGCGCCACGGCTTCTCCGGGCCGATCGGGCGCGTGCTCGCGTCGCGTCCTCTCACGCACGTCGGAAGGGTGAGCTACGGGATCTATCTGCTGCATCCGTACTTGCACTTCGCTGCGTTCGGCCTCTGCTTGCTGCCTGGAATGGGCTGGCTGCGTCCGTCTTTCGAGTGGCTGCGCGCGGACGGGTGGCGCTGGTTTCCGATCGCGTGCGCAACGGCCGTGCTCGCGGCGAGCGCGAGCTTCACGTTGTTCGAGGCCCCCGTATCGCGATTCAAGGATCGCTTTCGATATCCCGTGACGTCGAGGGCACCGACGTCACGACCTGCCTGAACCGCGGCGCGAGCGGGACGTCGTCCAAGATCAATTGTGAGAGTGACCGCTGGATTTCCAAGCGACACCGCAAAGTGTTGCTCGGGTACGACCGTGGAAATGAACACGGATCGATTCATGTGGTTCGCGGCGCTCGGCCTGGTCGCCACCTCTCTGCGTGCTCGAGCACGGCGGCCCCTGCAGACGGCGGCGATGTCTCGCAGCCTCCCGCGGACACTGGTCGGCCCGATGTCGTCACGATGGACACGCCCGTGGCGGATGGAGCGGACATGGATGAAGTCAGCGCGGAGCTCGACGGCGAGGCGCGGATCGACCCGCATCAGGATCCACGGCAGCGCCAGGGCGAGAAAGTGGCTCGCGGTGTTGGTGCGGTACGGATCCTCGCCGGCGAAGCCCCAGCCTTCGAGCTCGGCGCCGAGCTCGACCAGCCGATCCACCGCCGCGCGCGCGACGACCTCCGAGCCGACGAAGTGCTCGTAGAGGTGCAGAACCTCGGGAAGACGCCAGCGCGAGTAGGTATCCCGCCCCATGCCGACCGTGCTCTCGCGCAGGGTGTCTCGCAGCAAGGCCTCGGTGATCGGGGCCTCGGACGCGATCGCCACCGCCCGCGCAGCGCGCCGCTCGACGTTCGAGCTCGGGTGGTTCGGGTCCACGAAGAGCAGCGGCCCCACGCGGTAGCCGCGGAGGTAGGCCGCAGCGAACGCCTCGGGAACGCGGATTCGCAGCACGGGGTCGATCGCGTCGAGCGCCTTCTCGACCAGGGTGGGGCGCTTCTTCGGGTCGTCGTCGATGTCCTCGACGATCTCGAGCTGTGGACACCCGCGGGCGAACAGCGCGTCGTCCTCGGGGGTGAAGCCGAGCCCGGGCCCGGGCCCGTGAGGGAAGCCCAGGCGCGCGAGCGCCTCGGCGATGCGATCGTCGTTCGAGAGCTTCCTCCTTCCTGGTGGCCATTCGGCGCGGCAGACTCCGCGAAGCGCTCGTCGAGGTCGTGCACGGTGAGTCCCTCGAGCGGCGCGCCTTCGCAATTTCCTCCGACTCGAGCGCGAGTTATGCACGCCCGTCGCGCTGGCGCGCCGCGAACGACCCGACTATTCTCACCACCATGTCTTCACTGTATGCGCGACTCGGGGGCGAGGGCGCGATCCAGGCCGCCGTCGTACTTTTCTACGAGAAGGTCATGGCCGACCCGACCCTCGCGCCGTTCTTTGCAGGGCTCGACATGGGCGCGCAGATCTCCAAGCAGATCGCGTTCATGACCATGGCCTTCGGCGGGCCCAACCGGTACACGGGTCGGGACCTTCAGACGGCGCACGCGCGACTGGTGCGCGACGGCCTCGGGGACTCGCACTTCGCGTCGATCGCGCGGCACCTCGACGAGACCCTCGCCGAGCTCGGCGTGGCTCGACCGCTGATCGACGAGGTGATCGCCATCGTCGCCTCGACGAAGAAGGACGTCTTGTCCCGATGAGCGACCTCCGCGCGAACTTCGATCGGGTCGTCATCCAGGACGCCTCGGGCCGACGCGAGCTGACGGTAGAGCAGTTTCTCGAGATACCGCTCTCCGAGCGGATCCGTTCGGTGATCTCGCGGACGGCGACGTTCTTCGACGGGCCGCGCGAGGTCGAGCGAATGAGCGCGCTCGACTCGCTGCGACGCGCGCGCATGGCGAGCTGACGCGCAGCCCCACCATCGCCAACGCGACCGACCGATCAAGTCGTCGTGATCGCGTCGTCGTCGGCCTCCTCCATCGCCGCGATCGAGCGCTTGCTCTCGACACTCCGGCTCGCGCTCGTTCGAAACGCTGCGCCTCTCGCGTCGGCCCATGGCGGTCAGTCGTCCTCGCTGTACTTCAGCACGCGAAACACCGGCGCAGTCGTGACGAAGTTCGTTGGCCAGCCGCCCCTCGGAAGCACGAAGCAGTGCTCACGTGGACACACGATGGTCGACTCGCACAACCCGTCGGTGAGGATCATGATCGGCGCGGCTGCGGGAAAGTCTGTTCGTCCGCAGAGGTAGCCGATCGCGGGTTGCAGCACCGTTCCGCCGCGGCCGCGAATTGTGACCGCGCCTCGAAGCTCGCTCGGGCTCATCACGCCACGGTCGTACGGTCGTGCGTCGCACTGAACGACCCGCACCGCAGGAACGTCGCGACTCTCGGCGAAGGACGCGATCGCGCCCAGCGCTCGCCCGAGCATCGCGCGATCCATCGATCCGCTCGTGTCGAGGATCACGCCGAACGTGCACGCGTCCCGCTCTTGCTGCGGGATGTACCGCGCGGGCCTCGGAATGTCTGGCGTCGAGCTCTGTCGGCGACTCGCCCTCGCGTACGACCGCCGCGGATCGCGGGGATAGGGCACGTGCTCTTCCATCCACTGCGCGAGCTCGACGTCCCTGGGAACCGGCGGGCAAAACAACGACTCGATCTCTTCGAGCATTCCGCGGGGAACGAGCCCGCGTCCAGGCGTCGTGCACCGAAGCCCCGCAGCGAGGCATCGTCGATACACGTCGTCGAGCGTCTGCACGTCGCCGCGAAACACGTGCGCAGGGCCCATCCCGCGGCGCGGGTTGCTCCACAGCACGTCGCACTCGCCGCCGCGAAACGTGCGCGCGCCCTTGAATTTTCGCGGTTGCCTCGCGATGAGATCGTAGACGTCCTCGACCGATAGTCCCTTCAGCGTCGGGTCGAACAACACTCCGATCGCTGGGGGAGAGCCCACTCCCATCTCGAGCAGCCAGGCGTTGATGACGAAGTCCGCTGCGAGGTTCCACAGGAGCGGATCGCGGCCGCGGAGCCGGGCGTGGTGCATCAGGGCGACGTGCAGCAGCTCGTGCGCGTAGACGAAGAGCCACTCCTGGTCCGAGAACCGCTGCGTCGGATTGAAGTACAGCTCGCCGAGCGTCGCGTCGACCGCCGCGGTCGAGACGTCCAGCGTCGAGCACACCGACGCGTCTCCATACACTCTGAGCTCCAGCGCGAGGGCGCCGAGCAGCGGAAGCTCGGCCATCACCCAACGCCTCGCTCGCTCGATCGGCGCGAACCTCGGGCTCGTCGACGGACGCGCGACGTCCGCGTCCTCGAAGCGCCTGACCGCGTCGTTGATCGCGTGGTCGACGGCCGCGCGGATCCCGTGGGCGAGCAGCTCTTCGCACGAGAACTTGTCGCTTTCGCGCTCGGCCGCGGCGATGAGCGTGCGAGACGCCCCAGCGTCCTCGCTCGCCTCACGGAGGTCGCAGCGATCGCGTCCCGCGAGGGTGAGGCGACTGATGAAAGCGCGTTTCGAGGGGTCTCGCCAGCGGCGATCGTAGAAGTCCTCTTCCCGCTCTGGCGCGCTCTCTTCGCGCTCGAGCTCGATGGGGCAGGCGCCGATCTTGAACGCGCGAAGAAAGCCGTCGACCGTCGGTTCGCACGCGAGGTTCCAGCGAAGAAGATCGCGTCCCTCGCGGCGTCTTTCGTGATCGAACGCCGCGTGCAGCGCGAGGTGCAGAAGGCCTTCTACAGCTTGATCAACGACCGCGCGTGGCTCGGCGAGAGACAGCCGCTCGCGAGCAGCTCGACGTCGCGCGCGTCGAGCTCGGCGCCGTACGCGTGAAGCGCGTCCGAGAGGAGGTGCCACGAGCGCGGCGTGCTGAAGGTCTCTTCGGTCTTCGGCGGGGCGACGAAGAGGTGATCGGGTCGCGTCTCGATGTACGACAGCACCCAGTGGTGCACGTTGGCGTCTCGAGCCCACTGAAGCCATTCGCGCGCGCTCGGTCGAAGCTCGACGTGGAGCATGCGGTTCATGAGCGCGCTCGACATGGATTTCACGATCGCCTGGTCCTGCGCGCGGTTTCCCGCGCCGACGACCACGGAGCCATCGGGCAGCGAGTACTCGCCGAGCCGCCGGTCGTTGATCAAGCTGTAGAAGGCCTTCTGCACCTCGAAGCTGCACGCGTTGAGCTCGTCGACAAAGAGCAGATACGGCTCGTCGCGCGCGATCATCCTCGGCGGACAAAACACCGACCGTCCCTCGACGATCTGCGGAACGCCGATGAGATCCTCCGGCGCCAGCTGCGAGCCGAGCAGCGACACGCACGGCATCGCGACGGAATCCGCAAACTGTTCGACCAGCGATGACTTGCCCACGCCGGGCGCTCCCCAGATGAACACGGGGCGCTTGGGCGCGACGTTGAGCAAGAGCTTCGAGAGCTCTGTCGGAGTGATCGAATGCATGGGCGTGCGTGCGCCTCCGCGTTACGAGCGCATGGTTGCGCCGCGCGACGAGCAGAGAGAAGGGACGCGACGGGCAGCCACGCCGCGGTGAATCGCAAGTCGAAGCGCGGTAGATTCTCGGCTCGAATCGAACCTCCCGTCGAACACACCGGCTCTGAGCTCTCTGACATGCCCTCGCTTCGCTCTCGCGCTTCGGCGCCCGTCCGCGCCTCCCTCGTGCTCGCGTCTCTCTTCGCGCTCGCGCGCTGCGCCAACACGCAGCGGTGCCCGAACGGCGCGATGGCAGGCGCCCACCACGCGCACGGGCAGGACCACCACGGCGGCCACGGCGGCCATGGAGGGCATGGTCAGGGATTTCACCGGCGATTCGACGACGCCCAACGTTGGGCTGCCGTGTTCGACGACCCCGCGCGCGACGCGTGGCAGCGGCCCGACGAGGTCGTGCGATGGTTGGCGCTCGCGCCCGACGCCCGCGTCGCGGACATCGGCGCAGGAACGGGCTACTTCTCCGCCCGTCTCGCGCGCGTGGTGCCGGCAGGCCGCGTCTGGGCCGAGGACATCGAGCCGACGCTCGTCGCGCACATGAACGCTCGGTTCGCCCGAGAGTCCATCACCAACGCCTTCGCCACGCTCGGAACAACAGAGGACCCGCTTCTCGCCGAGCCGGTCGACCTCGTGCTCGTCGTCGATACCTATCACCACATTTCAAATAGACCTGCGTTTTTTCAGCGCGTTCGATCGCGGCTTCGGCCGTCTGGCAGGCTCGTCATCGTGGACTTTCGCGCGGACGCGCCGATGGGTCCGCCGCGCGAGCACCGGCTCGCGCCCGAGGTCGTCGCGAGAGAGCTGCGCGAGGCGGGCTTCGCTGCGGGCCCGTCGCTCGACACGCTTCCGAACCAGTACGTGCTCTCGTTTACCGTCGCCGAGCAGGGCGCGCGCCCCGCTGTGTCCCCCTGAAGTTCGCGCGAGACCGACGCTCGGTCGCTGTTCACTCCTCGACGACGCCACGGACGCCTGCGCCGAAGTCGACCCGCCGTCGCTCGGTCATCGCAGAAGCGCCGAGCGCGGTCTCGACCACCTCGTCGCCCATCAGCGCGAAGACGCGCGAGCCCCAGAAGATCGGGCGCGCGTTTCCGTACCAGTCGTAGCAGGACGTCGAGCACCGATCGGTCTGCGGTCGTCGCGCCGTCACTGTGCCGAGCGAACGAAGCGCGAGCTGCTGCACGCGAAAGAAGCTCACGTCGGCGCTGCCGGGACCGCTGTCGTAGCTGGACTCTCCAGTCGTCGCGATTCCGAACACCCCTGCGCGCGGGCCCGACGGCGAGAAGAAGAAGCCGTGCGAGCGACTGTCCCCCTCGGCGCGATTGTCCAGTCGCAGCGGCGCGTAGGGCTCTGGCGAGCCGCCATCGAGCGCGATCGGCGTGAGGACCATCGTCGCGCCGGCGTTTCCCACGATGAGCGCGTCCCGTCCGAGGGGCTCGATGCGATCGACCCGCTGCTCGCTGCGCAGCTCGAACAAAGTTTGGTCCGTCGCTCGATAGGCGAAGACCGAGCGAGATCTCGTCTCTGGATCGAACGCGTACCGGGCTGTGCGCTCGTAGGGCTCGAACGCGAACACCGCATAGTCGCCAACCCATCGCTCCTCGAAGTGGCCTCCATTCATCCGAGGCAGCAGCAGCGTGTACGCCTCGTCGGGCGTCGCGGTGACCGTCCCGACGATCTGCGACAACGGGATCTTCAACGCGGACAAGCCGCCGCTGGCGCCATAGCGGTTCCACGTGCGAGCGCCGTAGCCATCCTCGCGAAGCAGCACGTGCAGCGCGTTGTCTCGCTCGTCGAAGGCAAACTGATCGACCGGTGCGCCTTCGATCTGCGCCGCGCCGGGCGACTCGCTTCGCGCGTGAGGCAATCGAACGATCCACGATCGCCGCCCTTCACGAGCGTTTCTGTAGCCCGAGTCGGTCCACACATACGTGGCGGAGTTCGAAACGTAGAAGGTCGACGAGCTGTCCGCGAGCATTCCTCGCGCTGTGCAGTCGACGGTCGGGCCGTGCACCGAGCACTGCACCACAGCGTGGATCGTCGAGGCGTCGTCGTCGGCTCGGGCGACGAACACGTCTGCGACGTCGAGCACGGTTCTGTAGGCGCCCGTGCGGCCGTTTCGAAGGGCGGGGAGCTGGAGGTTCGCCGAGCTGCGCGCTTCTCCGAGCGAAACGGGCAGGTACATCACGAACTGCCCGTTCACGAGGCGCGTCGCGTAGTTCTCCGACGAGTAGTAGTCGTTCGAGCGAATGTAGAACGTATCGAGGTATCGAATCTGCCCGCCGCGCTCGAGACGAAACCGGTTCACCTCCGTCGCACGCGCGTCGTTGCTGTAACCGAGCACCAGCGCGATGTCGCCGTCGACGAGCAGCTCGTCGTAGTAGTCGCCCGGCTCCACTCCTGGCGCGAACGCCGGCGCGTCTCCAACCCGGCGAACCCCGCCGTTGGCGAGCGAGACACGAAAGAGGTGCCCTCTTCGAAGGATGATCAGGTCGTCGCCGGACGCCTTGACGATGTCTCCCTCGTCGACGTTGGCCACTTGATTATTGGTGATGCTCGCCGGCGCCGCGCCGCTCGGAGCTGCGGCGGTGGTCGGTCGCGCTCGGGCGCCCTCGGACGCGCGTCCCGCGCCGAGCCCACCCCGCTCTGCGCTGGCAGCGGCCGTGTTCGCGATCGCTTGGAGGGGCTGTAGCCCGAGCGCCGGCCGTTGCGCCTGCAGCGCTCGCTCGGCGCGCTCGCGCGCTTCGGCGCGCAGGGCGTTGATCCTCTGCAGCCTCGCGTCGAACGCGGCGGCGCTGCCGACCCTCTCCAGCGCGCTCCGAGCCTGCCAGCGATCGACCGCGGCAGCGCTTCGCACGACCGGACGCGCGCGGACCGAAGCGTCTGCAGGAAAGGCCTCGCTCACGTCTGGCAGTGGTTCGAGCGCGACGTCCGGCGTACTCGCGTCGGTGGATGCGACGTCCGCCGGAGGAGCAGCGGCGTCGATCGCTGGGCTGCGAGCGGGGTTTCTGCAGCCCGCGAGCGTGAGCAACAGCGATCCTACGGCGATCGAGCGATGATTGCGCATGGGGTCCGCGTGTGACGCCACGACGCGCCAAAAGTTTTGAGCTGCGCCGAAAACAGTTCGGTCAGGTGAGCGGCTTCTCGAAGCCGCGCCACGTCGGCCACGTTCGTGACTCGTGGTCGAGCAGCGCGACGACGCGGCGATACTGCGCCTCGGCCTGCTCGGCGGTCGGGGCGATGCTCACGAGGCCGAGCTTTCCGTAGGTCGAGAGGGCGCCCATCAAATGAAAGACGACGCCCTCTTGCCGCGTGGCGTCGAAGTGGAGGCGGTGATCGACCAGAATGTCGAGCAGGTCCTCTGGCGTAAGCGTCTGATACGCGGCGCTGACCAGATTGTCCGTGGCGTAGTAGCAGCGCGGATCACCGAGCGGAGTGCGAAACTCGCCCGTGGTGTCTTCCACTTTGCCCGCCGTGAGAAACTGCAGCATCTGAAAGGGCAGGGTGGTGCCGCCCTTGCGAAGGTTGATCTCGAGCGCGTACGCGCGGTGCGATCCGTCCGCTTCGCGCGTGGTCACGAAATCGACCGCGAACCGCCCGAGCACCCCCTGCTTCGCGAGCGCCTCTCCGACGCTGCGCCCCTCGCGCACCAGCATCTCTCGATAGTCGTTGTGCGCTGGAAAAGTGCTGCCGAGAAAGACCTGTCCGCTCGCGCCGCCGAGCACCTGATCGTGCGTCGAGATCACCTCGAGCTCACGCGAGGGCGTCACGCGCATTTGCACGGACGGCGACGTCTTGTGCTCGCCCTCGATCCACGATTCGACGATGCCGCCGAGGCGCGCATAGCTCTGCAGATACTCGCCTGGGCTCTGCCCCGCTTCGGGGCGCAGCCTCGTCTCGATCAGCTCTCGCGCGAGGTCTCGATCGATCCGTTCTCCGCGTGGCAGATCGAGCACGGCGTTGCCTTCGCCGCCGAACCCCTCTTCGAGCTTGAGCACGACGCGACGAAGCGATGGGTCGCGAGCGCGAAGCCACGCGACGGCGCCGGACGCGTCATCGGCGTCTCGTAGGCCTTCGACGCCGGCGGGGTGCGAGACTCCGGCGGACGCGAAGATCCGGCGGCTTCCGCTCTTGGTCCCCCACTCGTTGAGCGCAGGGTCGCAGCCGTACAGCGGAATCCCGAGCTGAACGGCGAGGGTGACTTCGTCCGTCGTCGTGTTGAACGCGGTGAGGTGGGTCACTGACGGATCGACGATCGCCTCGCGAATGCGCTGCACGAGGCGAGGGCGCTTCAAGATCTTGCGCGTGAGGTTCTCGTCGCTCGTGTCGTTGCAGCTCAAGAGCACGAGCCTCCTGCGCGCGTGCCCGTGGGGAACGCCAGGCAGCATCCCCAGGTAGTAGTCCACGACCGAATCCGCGACCGGCGCGCTCGTGAGAAAGATCACCCGCGCCCTCGGCAGCCTCAACCACATCAGCATCGAGAGCTGGCGTTCTTCGTACTGCTGCGCGCCGACGAGCTTGGCGAGGGTCTCGCGGTCTAGGCTGAGCCCCGGAAGCACCACGACGGTGCGCGGGTTTCGAGGATCGGGGTAGTGCTCCTCGAACATCGTTTGCAACTGCGGTTGCAGCGCGAGGAACGCCTCGCGTTCTTCGGGCGATCCGGGCGCGGGCAGATACGCTGGCAGCTCCATCGAGTCCGAGTGTACGCCGGGCACGTTGCAACCGTGCAGCACGAGAGTGTTATCGTCGGCCCCGGAGATCTACGCGATGACCAACTCGTTCTGGGAGATCCTCGACACCGTCCTCGGCCCCTGCGCGGCCGGTGACAAGAAGGCCAAGACCGCGGAGGCGCTCGCCGAGGAGATCGGCAAGTCCAGCGAGTGGTCCGGCGGCGCGATCACGAGCTTCGACGTCGAGCGCGAGCTGCGCGGCAGCTTCGCGATGTACAGCAACTGGGCGATCAGCAACTACGGCGATCACTGGGAGTTCATTCGTCGCTGATCCTCGGCGGATCGCCAACCCACACACCATCGAGACAACTCGTGAGCACAGACAGCGTCCAGAGCACTTCTCCGTCGAGCGTGTCCCGCGTTTCCAGCGGCGCCGCGCCGCGCGTGCTGGTCGTGGGAGTGGGCGGCATCGGCGGCATCGTGACGGCGCACATCGCGCGAGCGCACAGCGAGCAACTGGGCGCCATCGTCGCGCTGTCGACCAACCGCGACATCGTGACCGCGATCGAGCGCGATGGCCTTCGGGTCGTCGGCGAGCGGCAGCCGTTTTCGACGCGCGCGCGGGTCGTGACCGAGCTCTCGCGCAACGAAGCTCCTTTTGATTTCGTGTTGCTCGCGACGCAGCCTCCGCAGGTCGAGGACGCAGCTCGCCGCGCGCTGCCGCACCTGGCCGACAGCGGCGCGATGGTCTGCCTGCAAAACGGGCTGTGCGAGCGTCGCGTCGAGAAGATCGCTGGCAAAGAGCGGGTGCTCGGGGCTGTCGTCGCGTGGGGAGCCTCGACGGTCGAGCCTGGCGTGTACGAGCGCACCTCGCGCGGCGGCTTCACGCTCGGTCGCCCCGACGGGCAGCAGGACCCTCGCGTCGCGACGCTCGCGGAGATCCTCGCGGCGATCGGGCCGGTGAAGACCACGAGCAACCTCGCTGGCGTTCGATGGAGCAAGCTCGCGATCAACGCGGCGATCTCGACGCTGGGCACGCTCGGCGGCGATCGGCTCGGTCCGTTGCTTCGTCGAACGATCGTTCGACGGCTCGCGCTCGAGATCATGAGCGAGACCGTCGAGGTCGCTCGCGCCGAGTCGGTTCGGCTCGAGAAGGTCGCGGGAACGCTCGACCTCGATTGGCTGGCCCTCACGCCGGCTGAGCGCAAGGGCGCGCTCTCGATCGCGCTCAAGCACGCGCTGTTGATCGCGGTCGGCGCGAAGTTTCGGCGCATGCGCTCGTCGATGCTCTCGGCGATCGAGCGAGGGCGCGTTCCGGCGGTGGACTTTCTCAACGGAGAGGTCGTGTCGCACGGACGCGCACACAATATCGAGACGCCTGTGAATTCACGGGCGACCGAGCGCGTGCACGCGATCGCGCGAGGCGAGGGGCGCTCGGAGTTCGCGCAGATCGAGGCGCTCGCACGCGACGTCGGACTGCTGCGCTGAGGCTAAGAGGCGCGCGGCCCCGATGTGCGGCTGAGGGCGCTGAGTCTCGTCTAGAGCGCGTCCGGAGCCTGTTTGTGACGAGCGCGCCCGCAGCGAACGACCAAGCCGTACTTACGTACGGCGCGGGAGCGAGCGAGGACGTAAGCCGTCACAAACAGGCTCCCGACGCGCTCTAGCCCTTTGGATCGCCGTCGAGGGCGCCTGCGTCCCGCGCTTTTTCGAGCAGACGCTTTGCGTGATCAGCGGCGAATCCATCGAGCGCCGCCACGCACGCGGCGAGGGTCGTAAACGTCGGCACGACGCCGTGCGATCGCAGCACCGCTGCTGCGTCGAGCCAGGCGCGCGCGACCGCCACCGCCTCGCGCGGAGGAATGAACCCGACCGGGATGTATCGCAGCGCGGCCTCGACGCTGAATCGATCCTGCGCGCTGTGATCGGCCGCGTCGAACGCCGCGTCCATCGCCCGGTCGAGAGGACCTCGCGACTCGGGCTCGCCGCGCGACGTGACGACCGCTGGACCTCGGGACTCGTCGATCGCATCCACCCCGCCGAGCATCGTCGGCCTGCATTCGAGCGCGCGACAGAGCGCGTCGCTGAGCTCCTCGTCACAGTCGACGAATTTCTGCTGCTCGATCGCCGCGAGCTGCGGCTCGTCGAACGCCTCGAGCCGCACGACCGTGACCACCGCGGCGCGAGTCAACCCGAGCTCTCGCCTTCGCTCGCGGACCTTCGCGCCAGACAACCTCATCGACCGTGAGCGTATCGCGTGCGCCGACGATCGTCGCGCGCTCAACTGCCGAACGACGCGAACCCCTCGGCGTAGAGCCGACGAAGCAGGCGCAGGGCGGACGCCGCGCAGTGCTCGAGCGCGAAGCGCACGCCGGCGAGCGCCTCCGCGGGGTCTTCGGGGCCGTGCTCGAGCGCTCGGTTGATCCCCTCGTCCGACGGGGCGTCGGGATCCACGCAAAACGCGAGCAAAGCCCGCAGCGGCGCGTCGATCCTGCGTCGTTGTCCCCGAAATCGGGGCAAGACCTTCATGCACAGCGCCGCGTCGAGCGGGTCGCCCACGCCGTCGAACCACCCGTTGCGATCAGCTGCTTCGAGAAACGCCACGATCTCGTCGTACACGCGATAGCCGAAGTGCATGTCGAACGGCCGCAGCATCGCGTGAAGCGTCGCGAGGCGCGCGCGCAGCGCCGGTCGCTCGTTAACGAACGGGTAGATCACGCTCTTGTCGACGCGCGCAAACCGTCCTTGCCTCGAGAACGACCGCAAGAGCGCGAGCCGCTCGGCCTCGCTCGGGCCTCGCGTGTCGAGCAGCGCTGGCGGATAGTCGCCGAGGTCTGCGTCGCCGAAATCCAGGACGAACGCGCGATCGAGCACCTTCGGTGAGAACGCGTGCGTGGTCTCGTCGGCGTTGACCGTTCCGACGAAGTAGAGGCTCGGCGGGGGCCTGAGCTCGCGGGGCGGCAGGTCGCCTTCTGCGTCGTCGGGCTGCGTAAACTGCAGGGCCTCGCGGGTCCATCCGTCATCGTCTCGCCCCGACTCGAGGACGCTCAAGAGGTCCGCGAGGTAGTGCTCGACGTGGGCGAGGTTCATCTCGTCGAGGATCACGAAGCGCGCGAGCCCATCGTTGGCGCGATACCCGCGCGCCGCGCGGAGCACGAAGCGAAGAAACGGCGTCCACTCGTAAGTGCGCGTGATGGGATTGAAGTAGCCGAGCAGCGCGCGACCGTCGCGCCAGTCGGGACGCACGGGGACGAACAGCCAGTTGCGCTGCGGTTCATCAGGCGTCGAAGAGAGCCACTCGCTGCCAAGCGTGACGCGAAACGCGTCGAGCGCGTCGTCGTGCGCGAGCACTGGCTCGAGCACAACCGTGTCGCCCGCAGAGACGGTTTCGTTGAACCACCGCCGCGCCTCGCCTCGCAGCGAGAGCGAGAGGTAGTCGCGCCCAGCGTACGACGCTCGCACAAACGGACAGCTCTCGGCGCGCCCGTCGAACGTCACGATCACGTCGCGCGCCTCGTCGGCGACCGGCGGATCGAAGAGCCGCGCGGCTTGCCGCGGAATGAGCAGGCGGCCCGTCGCCAACATGTAGGGCTGTACGGTGAGCACGACCGCGTCGTGAGGGATCGCCGCGCCGCGCCGCGGCACGTGCGGCTGCGGGAGGAGCTCTGCAAACGACTGCGCGAGCCGCGTCTTGCCCGTGCCCGAAATGCCGCTCAGAACGACGAATCCCTTCACCTGCAGCGCGGTGTAGAAGCTCGCCAGCTGAAAACGGGCGTATCGCAATCCGCGCGCGTCGAGCGCTCGCTCGACGGTCGATCGCGCCTCGTCGGGGCTCGCCGGAGCCACGAGCGGGAGCTGCGCGTCGTGGGGCTTTTCTGATTTTCCAACCGACTCGGCGACGCCGCGGTCGATTTTGTGTGTCGTCTTCGGATAGGGGGTCGGCTCTGCGGACCCCGCCTTGGTCGAGCGCGTCGGCAGGCGCACGGGCTCTCGTTGGTGGACCCAGAACAAGAACGTCGAAGCGTCGACGTAGCTGGCCTCCTCGATGCCCGCGGCGACGAGCGCGTCGCGGACGCGCATCATCCTCGGGGCCAACGCGAGGTAGACGTCTGCGTCCGAGCGAGCTCCTCGGGTGAGGGCAGACTTCACGTCATCGCCCATGGAGCGAAGCGCCTCGAGCGTTCGGCTCTGGTCGAACACCCAATACCGGGTAGGAGAAGCGTACGCGAGCAGCTCAGTGCTGAGCAGCAGTCCCAGGCCGCGGCGAGACCAGAGCGCGTCGAGGTCCTCGCGCGTGAGCCCGATGCGAGCGCGCGACACGAGCTCTCCGAGGGCGACCTTGACCGCGTCGAGTCCCATCGAGCGAAGCCGTCGGTCGAAGGTCCACGCGGGGTTTCCCCAGCGTTCGAAGGCGTCGGTGTCGTAGAAGAGCTCGCGTAGCGCGGCCTCGTCGAGCGCCGCGACGTTGGCCGGATCGAGCACCCGCGCCGCACGGGCGCAGCGTCGTTGAAGGACCTCCGAGCGCTGCGCGGCGCGATCGGCAGCGAAGAGCGCCGCGAGCTCGGTCAGCTTCGCGCCGTTCACAACGCGCGCTCCGGGCAGAGGGCGAGAGCGGCGATTCCCTCGGATTTTCCCCGGACCAACGACGCGAGCCTGACGTCTGCGCTGCGCGTCCCGTCGGTGCGATACAGCATCGAGCGCTCTCCCGGAAACACACACACCGCCGCCCGCACGCCGAGCGCGTCTCGATACGCGTGCATCTTGTCGAGGTCCACCCTCGCGGCTTCGTCCGTCGCGCGCTCGTGCCCGTCGCGTACGCGCATTTTCGCGTCGAACACCAGCTCGACCGCGCCCCCGCGAACGAGCGCAAAATCGGGGCGAAGCGAGCCCGAATACGCAGCGACGTCGCTGTTGTAGAGCAGCGTCCTGTCGTCGCCGAACGTCGCCGTCGCGCCGCGCGCCAGCGCCGACGACGACGGAGCGGCGTTGAATCGAACGCTCGTCCCCAAGGCCGCCGCGATCGCCCGCGCGAGGGCGAAGAAACAGTAGACCTCGTACAGCGTGGCGGCGTCTCGCAGCGAGGCCGCGCGTTGAACGGTCGGCCAACGCAGCGTCGAGCGCGCGTAGACGTCGTCGATCCATCGAAGCGCAGCGCGATAGCCATCGCGGCGCTGGCACGCAGCGCGGGCTCGCTCGCCGTCGAGCACAGCGCCGTGCGCGTTGGCGAGGGGCTCGTGCTCGAGCGACCGCCGGACAGCGTCGATCGTCGATCGCACGCTCGCGCGCACCGCGGCGCTGCTCTCGGCGAGCGCGCCGTCGAACGAGCGAGACGAGCTCGCGTCGAGCACCGCGAGGAGCCGTTGCCGGAGCAAGCGATTCTCTGCGCAGTCCGCGGTCCACTCGAGGGTCGATCCCCACGCCTCGCGCGGCGCCCGTCCGCGCAGCTTGCTCGTCGCGACGCCTCGCGCGTCTTGGTCCCACGCGCCGTCGGCCGAGACGAGCTCCGAGAGCTCGACGTCACCTGCGTCCGTCGCGAGTCGCACGCGCGCGCTCACCGTTCGAGCGTCTCGCGCGGGCTGTGCGAAGACGGCGTCGAGCGCCGCGGCGAGCGCGAGCCCGTCGCGCGACAGCGCGTCGAGCAGGGCCCGAGGCGCGGGCGGCTTGCGCGAGTCGTAGTCGACGGACGCGCGCCACTCGACGTGTCGATCTCGAAAGGGGTCGGCGAGCGCTTCTCGCTCGATCGACTCGACGATCGCGCGCACGAACCGGAGCTGCGCTCGCGGGCCATCGAAGCGCCTCGCGACGAGCTCGACGTCGAGCGGGCCCGAGCGCTGTCCGTCTTCGAATACGCCTCGGACCGTCGCGCGTCCGACGCTTCCTCGCACGGTCCACGAGAACAGTCCGGGCCACGCGGGAGACAGCCGATCCGCGCCGACTTCGAGGGACGTCGCGCCCTCGCATCGAACGCCATACGTGCGGCCCTCACGAAGCCAATAGCTGCAAGGAGCGAGCTCGTCAGCCAGAGACGCCTCGACGCGATCGACGGCGTCGATCGGGTGGAGCTCCGGCGTTCGCGCGGCGCGCGGCGTCGACGGGAGCCCGCGCGTTCGCTCGTTTGGGTCGGGCTCGGGTCTCACTGCTGGCGAATGGTGGTCGATCCGTGGCCGCAGCGACAAGCCCGAACGTCGCTGAACCGCTCTGGCCGGCGCTATCTCTGCGCCGCGTGCCGCGCGCGCTCGATGCGTTCGAGCGCCGAGCGCGACACGCCCGTCGCCCAGCGGAGCTCGAGCGAGCTCGGCGCGCCGAGGTCGTACGCAGCGCAGGCCGCGCGAAGCGAGCCGTGCGTGCGCGTCGCGCAGCGCGCGCGGCGGACGTTGATCACCGCGCGTTCGACCGGGTCTTCGAGGAGCGCGCGCACGCGACCGGTGTTCGGGTCGAGCTCGAGCAGCCAGGGCTTTCCGAGCGACGGCGTCTCTGGCGCGTACGCGACGACACAGGTCGGAACGACGAGCGCACGTCGATCGCGCGACGGGCCCGCGAGCTGCGCGGCGATGGTCACGTTCGCCTCAGCGCGACTCGGCGCGGCGCGGGACCGTCGTTGGCGCTTGCGCCGATGACCTCGTCTGCCCAGGGAAAAGGCTCGATCTTCGCGATCGTCCAGCCGTGAGCCTCGCACGCGGCCAGGAGCTTCGCGGCGGCGCGGAGCGCGTCGACGCCGTCCATCGCGGCGATGCTCATCAATCGCTGGCCGCTCTCGACAGAGCGGACGATCACGCGTCGCGCGGAGCGTTTGGCTGCTTTGCCACCGCGGCGGGGCTGCGCATAACAGAGCTCGACCGAGAGCGCTTCGTGGTCCATCGAGGACTAGGACTACCGCGACGATCGCGGCTCGGTCGAAGTCGCTCGGACATACTCTGTCACCGCGGGGATCGCGCCGCGGTGACCGCACACGCGTGACAGATTATGGCAGCGCTCGCGTTGACTTCTCCGACGAAGTTACTGCGCGAGCGTCGCGGTGTGGATCTGGTGTCCCTCGGCGTCGAGCAGCTCGACGACGACCTGCGCGGTGCGACCCGCGCGGTGCGACGCCCAGGTGCGCCAGCGCGGCGTGCTGCCGACGTCGAGCGATTGCCGGCGCGCGACGTTGCCGTTGATGCGCCACACGACCGTGACGTTGGTCGCGGGTCCACTGTTGCCGACGACGAACCAGAACGTGATGCGACCGCTCGAGCGCGCGGCCGCGGCGTCGCCCACGGGCTGTCCGCGATCGACGCGATCTGTGAATTGACCGCGCACGAAGCGAAGCTCCGCCAGCGCCGCGGCGGGAACGAGCGAGACCACGGCGGCCATCACCGCGGCGAAACAGAGCACGACGAACGAACGAGCCGAAGAACGATCCATGGAATCTCAGCGCCTCCACCAGTCGAATGACTGGACGCGACGGAGCTGTGCAGCCTCCGTGCCCGACCCGCGCGCACAGTCTCGCGTAGCGGACGACGGCGAACCGCCCATCGCCCATGCGATGTACCGAACCGAAGCGCGCTTGTCACTGGGTCGCACGAGCGGTTCTCCGCGCTCGAGGCGCCACAGCGAGCGCGGCTCGGGAGACACACCGCCGCGCCAATCGAGGCGAGCGCTGGCCGGGCAACAAGTGTATGCTCTTGCCCGTCGGCCCCTTCGGTTGGGCGTCGATGCCCACATATCTTCTCGTGGCGCGTGATGCAGAAGAACTTCGGTTAGGAGAACGCATGCGATCGTTCCGTCCCCTTGCTTTGCTGGTGGCCGTGACGGCGGCCCTCGTCGCCTGTGGCCCGATCCGGCCCGTTGAGCCAACGGACGTTCCGACGGTCGATTCCGGTCGGACCGACGGCTCGATGGATGGGGTGGGTGCCGACTCGCCGTTGGACAGCCCGATGGTCACCGGAGAGCGTTGCTTCAACGACTCCGAGTGCGACGACATGGTGTACTGCAACGGCCGTGAGCGTTGCGCTGGCGGCGTCTGCGCTCGCGGAACGGCGCCCTGCGACGACACCGCCGAGTGCACGACCAACATGTGCGACGAGGACAACGACCGCTGCGTCATCAACGCAGACGACTCGATGTGCGGCGATCGCAACGCTTGCAATGGAGTCGAGCGCTGCAACCCGCGCGCGGTCGGCGCCGACCCGCGCACTGGCTGTACGCCCGTGCGCCGCGAGGCGGTCATCGACTGCGACGACGGCAACAACTGCACGATCGACTCCTGCGATTCGACCGCGGGCTGCGTTCACTCTCCGCGCGACCTCGACGGCGACGGCTTCGTCGACCGAACGTGCACCGACAACGGATTGCCATCGGGCACGCCGGGCACTGACTGCAACGACGGTGATCCGCTCGTGTATCCCGGCGCGGTCGAGGACTGCTACGACGGTCGCGACAACAACTGCAACAACCTCGCGGACTTCTTCGACACCGCCGCGATGTGTCGCGCGGTCGCACACGACACGTGCGCCTCGCCTCGCCTGCTGCCTGGCCCAGGCACGTACAACGTCTCGCTCGTCGGGACGACCAACGACCACAACCTGAGCTGCAACACCGTCGCGGCAAACGACGTGGTCTACCGCTTCAGGCTCGACGCGCCGCAGGACGTCCGCGTGTCGCTCGCGTCGACCGAGGCAGGCTCCGCCATCGCCGTGTCGAACAACTGCAACCCGATGATGTTCATGGAGCGCTCGTGCGGCCGCGTCACCACCGCCGGCGGAATGACCGCCGCTCCTTCGATCTTCCTCCGCGCGCTCCCGGCCGGTGAGTACTTCCTCATCCTCGAGGCGACGGGCAGCTCGCCCTACCGCTTCTCGCTGCGCTTCGACCCGCCGACGATGTTCCCCGCGGGCGACGCGTGCCCGCCGGCCTCGCCGATGGCCACTCTCGCGCTCGGCGCTTCGATGCCTGGCGCACCGTCGGCCGTGATGCCCGGAATGCTCGCGGACGACTTCAGCCTCTCGTGCAACCCTGGCCTGCCTCGGCCCGACGGCGTGCTGACGTTCACGCTCACCGAGCGTCGCAACGTCGATCTCACCGTGAGCTCTGCGGCCGGCGTGAACTACGTCTCCGTTCGACGCCGCGGCGGCGCCATGGGCAGCTGCCCGGGCTCGCAGCTGCGCTGTCAGGCGACGCCATCGAGCGCGCCGTTCGTCATCGGCATGCGCGACCTCGAGCCGGACACGTACTACGTCGTCGTCGAAAACTCCGTCGACACGCCAATCACAGTCACTGCCGCTTCGAGTGATCCATCCATGCGCGCGCCGGGCGACGCGTGTCGCACTGCCATCCCCATCGCGATCTCCGCCGCGCGTCCGACGACCGTGATGGCGACGGTGAACTTCCAGCCCTTCCTCGTCGACAACGACCACGGTGTCGCGGCGTCGTGCGGCTCCCGCAACATGCCGAGCGGCTGGCGCGACGGCGTGTTCTCGTTCACGCTCGACGCGGAGACCGACACCCGCATCATCGTGCGTCCGATCGGCGGTTGGGCGCCTTCGTACTTCTGGTCCGTCCAGAGCACCTGCGGCAACACCGGCACCGTGGTCGGGACCTGCAAGTCCACCACGGGTTCGGCGCAGCAGTTCTTCACGGGACTCGCCGCGGGCACCTACGGCATCGTGGTCGAGACGCAGGCCATCGCCGCCGCGGGTCAAGGCTTCGAGGCAGTGATCGAAGCGCGTTCGCCCGCGAGCCGCGCGCGCTCCGAAGCGTGCAGCGGTGAGCCGATCACGCTGTCTCCGATGGGCGCAAACCTCGTCGGAAGCGTGACGTTCAACCCCGAGACGCTCTCGCTCAATCCCAACCCCGACCACGGAACGTCGTGCGGATCCGACGCGGCGCCCGGCTTCACGGACCTCGTGTACAGCTTCACGATTCCGGACAGCCGCATGGTGTCGGTGTCGCTCTCGCCCACCTCGCCAGGAATCTACTGGTTCGAGCTTCAGGATCGCTGCGGGACGCGAACGCCTGCGCGTTGCAGAGACGCCTTCCCCGGCGCACCTGTGCCGCTCTCGACGCGCCTCGCGGCAGGCACGTACTTCATCGTCGCTGAGACTGTGTCGTCTGGGCGTCGCGCCGCGACGATCAACATCACAGCCACGCCGTAGTCGCCGCAACGCGCGGGGGGCAACTTCGCCGAGCGTCGCTCGGCCCTGCAAGGCCATCGCGGCGCAGGGGCCTCGCGCGAAGCATCGCTCTCACCGAGACGCGCTTCGACCTCAGCGAGCTCAGCGCCGTGAGAACAGTCCGCGAGGCTGGGTGCGCCACGCGAACCGAAGCGAAGCGTCGGTCGATCAGCCGCGGCTGACGCGGATCGCTGCGAGCTGATCCTGAACGCGCTTGGCGAGCACCTGATGGTCCTCGCGACGCAGCACTGAGCCCGCGGCGAAGAGCGCGAAGGCCACGTAATCGTGGAGCGCCTGCTGAACGACCCGCGCAGGATCGTCGGTGTGCATGCGCTGGAGGTTGCCGACGAGCGCAGAGCGGTCGAAGGACCCGTCGTCGCGAGGGCCCGCGTTGGCGAAGAGCACGTCGAACGCTCCGCCGCCCTGCAAGAACATCGCGAGCGTCGCACGCGCACCGTCACCGACGCCCGCTGAATCCACCGTGCGGTGAATGTCGAGCAGGACCTGGTTGAACCCGTCGAGCTGGTCCTCGAGCTGCTCGCGCGGCGACGTCGCCTTCCTCACGCGCGCCGCGCCGCTCTGCAGCAACGCGAAGAGCGCTTTGGTGGCCTCGAACTCACCGAGCCCCGTCACGCGGGAGATCTCGTCGAGGTTCTTTCTTCCGTCGAGCGCGGTGAGGACCTTCTCGGCCGAGGTGTCGCCGTCGGCGTTCTTTCCGACGACGGCCTCGGCGACGACCGTCGCGTCCGGGATCTTCTCGCGGAAGTACGCCCACTCGTCGATTCGCTGCACCGCCTCCATGAGCAAGCCGCTGCACGAGAGCATCACGCGAACGGGCGCGCTCGCGACGTCGATCCCGCGCGCGAAGAAGTACATTCCGCCTGCGGCGGCCAGCGCGTTGAACACGATCTCTCGCACCTGCTTCTGAAGCATCGCGAACAGGTCGTTGGGCTTGATCCACCCTTGCTGAACGACGACGTCGCCGATCCGTCGCGTCGGCCCGAGCAGCGCCATCGCCTGCTCGAACTGCGCTCGCGAGAGCGCGCCGTGGCGATAGAGCACCTCGCCGAGCCGCTCGTGAGGCGAATTCGAGATCGCCAGGATCACCATCCCGCTCTCGAACCAAATCGAGCGGCGCGTCTCGCCTTCGATGACGATGAGCTCGCCGACCCAGCCGGTCGTCGCGATGAACTGTACGATCTCGAGCAGCGTGCTTCGCTCGGTGATGGCGCCAGACAGCACCACGCGTGAATTGCTCACGCCGAGCTTCTTCAGCACGATCAAGTCCGGCGGCGACGGGACGATGGAGAACAAACCGGCCCGCGCTCGGAGCCCCGAAGCAGATTCGGCCCGCGCGACCGTGATCGATCCGTCTTCTCCGACGACGACGTCCGCGTCTTCGACAGCCACGACAGTGCGTAATACTACGGTGGATACGCCGAAAACGAAAAGAAATCCTCGGCGTTTCCTGGCTTCGGCTCGGCTGCAGACGGCGCTCGCGCGCCCTGCGCTCGCGCGAGTGCCATCGACGAGAGTTGCCTGTGTCCGATCGTCCCGGGCCGGTATAGAGTCGCCCGTCGCCTGCGGGTGCCTCGAGCGAAAGTCTCGACGACGCTGGCCGCTGGTCGTCACCAAGCAGCGGCGCGCGTCGGGTGCGCTCCGCTAGCGAACGACATCCGAGCACACACCATGACCCAGACTGGCTCTGTTCACACTCGCTCCGCTCCTATGGCCGAGCTTTCGCTTGCAGCTTACGTCGCGCCGCTCGTCGAGGGACGTCGCGTTGCAGTAGTCGGCCCAACCTCCGCCGAAATCGCTCGAAGACTTCGCGCGCTTGGCGCCCAGTCGGTCGTCGCCATCGGCGGGTCTGGAGAGGGTGTGGCGGTTCGTCCGCTGAACCACGGCGCGATCGAAGCGTTTCGAGGACGAGTCGACTGCGTCGTGATCGCTGACGCCGACGCGGTTCCGTTCGCGCGGGTGATCGACGAGGCGCGGCGCGCGCTCGGTCGTGACGGCCTCGTCGTCGCCGCGACCTCGGCGCAGCCAAGCCGCTCGAAGGGTTCTGTCGACTTTCACGCGCTTCGCTCGGCGCTCGAAGACCGCTTCGGCTTCGTGAAGATGGTCGGTTGCGGTGCGTTCGCTGGCTACACGATCGCATCGCTCGACGCCGCGGAGCCCGGCGCTGCGATCGACGACGTCACGCTCGACACCCGCCTGATGCCCGACAGCCCTGAGGTCCCAGAGCTGTACGTCGGCTTCGCCGCAGACGCGCGCTTCGACGTCGATTCGCTCGCGATCGTTCAGGTGCCGGCGAGCTCCGAGTCCGCGACAGCGGGACTCGATCCGTCTCTTGTCGCTCGCATCGACGCCGCCGAGCGCGCGGCCTCTGCCGCCAACGACGCAGCGCGCGTCGCGACGGACGCTGCTCGGGTCGCCAACGAACGCGCTGCGTCCGCTTCTGCGACCGCGCAGTCCGCGACCGCGTCGCTCGACACGACGCGCAGCGAGCTGCGTCGCGCGACGCAACGAGCGCAAGAGCTCGAGCGGGCGCTCGAAGCCGCCGAGACCGCGCAAACCGCCGCTCGTTCGTCGCTCGCGCAGGCCGAGCGGGATCGCGATAGCGCCCGCAAAGACCTGCACCAGGCGCGAAAGGAAGCGCGCGACCGCGAACAGAGCGTCGGCGAGGACATCACACGTCTCGAGCGGTCGCTGAGCGAGAAGGGGCGCTCGTGCGCGGCGCTCGAAGCAAAGGTCGCCGAGAGCGAGTCCGCCGTGCGCGAGCTGCTCTTTCAGATCGACGCGCTCCGCGGCGCCGAGAGCTCACACCGAATGGCGGCGCTCGAGTCGCGCAACGCCGAGCTCGGCGCCCTTCACGCGGCGGTCGGCGTCGAGGCGAGCCGCGTCGCGCAACAAAACGACGTCCTGCGCGAGCGCGTGGCGAAGCTCGAATCGACGCTCGAGTCGCGCGACGCAGAGACCCGACAGCTGGAGTTTCAGCTCACCCAAGCGAGGGCATCGTCGACCTCCGCGGCGCGCGCTCGTGAAGAGGCGCTCGTCGCGCAGCGGCACGCCGAGGACCTGTCGAAGCTTCGCGCCGAGTACGAGTCGCGCCTGTCTGGCGCGCGCTCGGACGAAGAGTCGTTGTCACGCCGAATCCGCAGCGAAATCGAAGCAGAGCGCGCCCTCGAGCAGATCGAGCAAGCCGCTCGAGCAGCCCGGGCGCGGGACGAGGCGGACGAAGAGGCCGCGCGACTCCGCGCGGAGCTCGAGAACCACAAGCGCCGCGCCGCAGACGCAGAGCTCGCGCTGAAGAACACGCTCGATCGCTTCGCCGCGCTCGACGCAGCGGAGTCCGACGCGCGAGCGAGGGCGGCCTCTGCCGAGGCGAGGCTCGCAGAGCTCGCCAAGAGCGCCGCCAGCGCGGGAGTCGTCGCGGCTCCGCGGACGCAGAGCAACGCGGACGCAGAGGCGCTCGACGCCGCGCGCGCCCGAGCGACAGCGCTCGAAGCGGACCTCTCGACGGCGCGCCGCGATTTCGCGGAGCTCACCGCGCGTAGCGCGGACACGCGCGCGCAGCTCGACTCAGCGCTTCGCGCGGAGGACGCGCTGCAGGAGCAGCTCGCGGACGTGCGTCTCGAGCTGTCGCGGCAGTACGCGCTCGGCGCGTCGATCGAGGACCGGGTTGCTCAACTCGAGCTCGAGCTCGAGGGCACCAAGAAGGGATACACGCGCCGGGTTCGAGAGCTCGAGCGCGAAGTCGAGCAGCTCGTGCGCGCGCTCGAGGTGGCCAGCTCGAGCGCTGGTGAAGAGGGCGAGGCGGTCGTCGCGATGCAACGCGACCTCGACTCTGCGCGGGCCGAGCGAAACGGCGTTTCGATGCGCCTCGAAGACGCAGAGGCCGCGCTGGACGCGATCGCTGCGCGCGACACGGCACGCTCGAACGACGCTGCCCCAGTCAGCGCCGAAGAGCCGTCGCGCAGGACGGAGCTGACCTCTGATGCGCCGCCGGCTAGCGACAACCGCGCCGAGCAGCTCCTCGCGACGCTCGCCGAAACGGCCGCGCGCCTCGCGTCGACAGAAGAGTCGCTCACGGAGCTTCAACACGAGCTCGGCGCTCTTCGATCGAAGAGCGCGTCGATGGAAGACGAGCTTCGAGCGGTGAGGGCGAGGGCGAGCGAGGCGCCGGCCAGCGCGCTGCGCGGGTCCGACGCCAACGCGAGCGCCGAGATCGAGTCGCTGCGCCGCGAGAGCAGCGAGCGCGATCTGCTGGTCCGTTCGCTCGTCGCGCAGCTCGAGGACCGAGACCTGCGGCTCCGCGCGATCGAGCGCCGACTGGTCGAAGAGGTCGAGCGCGCGCGCAGGACCGAGAGCGAAATCTGGGAGCTCGAGCTTCGCGCCCGCGACCAGCGCATCGCGGCGATGCAGCGTGAGCTCGAGCGAGGCGGCGACGCGAGTCGATCTGCGAGCAACCCTGCGCTCGAAGCGGAGCTGGCCAAGAAGACCTCCGAAGCGGAGGGCAACCGTCGCGCGATCGAGCGCGTCCGCGCGTCGCTCTCGACGATCCTGGTGGACGGGCGCGGCGCCGGGGTCTCTCACGAGCTCGTGGCGCTTTTGCGCGAGCTCGACGAAGGCGAGTGATCGCCGCGCGACGAGCGTTCGAAGACGCTTGTTGGCGCGCTCGAGGCAGCGTGACGCGCGGTCGTTTACGAGGGGGCTCGATCAGCGACCAGAGAAGCGCGAGACACCCCAGTAGGGATGGTTTCTCCGTGGTCCGAGCCAGAGGTAGCCGACCTCGCGTCCGCCTCGACGGAGCTTGCAAAAGCCCACGGCGGAGTCGCACTCGAGCTCGTTGCACGGGGTCTCGGAGAACGGGCCGAACAACGCGCCGATGTTCGCGGCGTTGCGGACGTCAGCGACGGCCATTCGACGGATCGTTCCGCGCAGGGGGTGGCCCTGCGTGTTGTAGTCGATGATGGTGAAACCCGAGGGCCCGACGAGCGAGGCGAGCTGTCGGGGCGTCGTCTGCGAGATGCGCGCGACGAGCTGGCAGAGCTGCTCGTCGTTTTCAAAGGGGCTCGGTTGAAACGCCCGCAGCGCGCGGTCTGCCTCTTCCATGTTGTGCGACTCGATGAGCGCGCGAGTGACGTCGAGTCTCGGAAACGTCGCGCGGTCGGTGACCGTCGGTGGCCAGAACAGCGTCGAGGCGTTGACGATGCCGCTCGTGCCTGAGCGCGCTGCGACCAGCAACTCGGGCTCTTCGTTTCCGTCGACGTCACGAAGCTGCAGAACGCGAGGGCCAGCTGTGACGCTCGAGAGCGAAGGATCTTCGAAGCGGCGCGGCGCGCGGTTGGGAGAAACGACGTAGACGTGCGTCACACGTCGCTCGCCTTCGACCGTGGTGAACGCGATGAACTTCACGGGCCCGCGCGACGCTCCGACGACGGGCCCTTCGATCGGATCGAGCGACAGTCGCTGCGCCACGACGCGATCCTGCGGGTCATTTGTGCGCGCGGCGCTCATGCGGTCTGGCGACGGTTGGCCCAGCGCCTCGGGGCGCGAGCCGGCGTCGATGACCGTCGCGACGACCGTCGTGGCTCCGACCCGCTTGAACTGCACCTGCGGCGCGACAGCGCACTCGGGCAGCTCTCGACGTCCCTCTGGCGGAAGCAAGCAGCGCCACCCATCGTCGCACCCGCCCCGCTCCGCGACACGCCGGACGATTTCATGCCCAGCGGACACTCGCGCGTTCGTCGGATCGAGCTGCGCGTGCATGTCCCCGAGGCGCTCGTAGACGCCGAGCTGCCAGGCGCGCACGACAGGGACGCTCTGCGTGGACGGAAGGGCGCCGATGAGACCGCGCGGCCCCTCTGCAGACCGCGCGAGGATCGGGCGCACGGTGTCTGTGTCGGCCTCGGCCTCGCTGAGCAGTCCTTGAAGTCGATTGTCGAGGTCGAGTCGATCCGTCGCTCCGAGCAGCGGCGTGAGCGCAGGCTGCAGCTCGAGCGTGGCGGGCGCAGGATTGCCGGGAAACGGGATGGCGAAAGCGACGAGCGCCTCGGCGTTGGCGGGCATCTCTTCGCTCTGAATCGAGCGCCCGGCGAGCACTGCGAGCCCGCGATACATCGAGATCGACGTGAAGCGGACGCCGTACGGCGTTCGTCGAACGCGATGACGCTCGACGCGGCCCGCTGCGGCGACGACGACCCAGACATCCGAAGCCTCTTGCTCGGTGCCGGTCGCGAACACCGCCGCCCACTCGCCGCCGTAGTCCTCGGTGCACGCAGGCTCGCCGTGGAGCGTGACCTGATTGCGCCGCATTCGATTGATCTCGGCGGTGATCGACAGCGCGCACTGAGAGGCTGCGCTCACGTCGGGCATGCGCGACGCCCCGCGCAGCGTGAGCTGAGGTCTCGGACGGGGTGCGTTTGGACGAGCCTCCGAGCCAGAGGCTGCGCGCGTGACCGACGCAGGGTCGGTGAACGGACGGACCGTGGGTGGGGGAGCCTGTGTGGTGCACGAGGCAACGAGCAGCGCGACGCAAGGACCAAGCGCGGCTCGACGCGCCCAGCGCGCGACGGAGTCACGATTCATGAGCGACCGGACGGTATCACTGCGCGCGCGGCGTCGAACAATTTTTCCAGGGTTTTCGTTCGCTATAACGCGCGAAGGCGCCGAGCGCAGTGTGCGCTGGGCGCCTTCGCGTGGGACTACGCAGTCGCATGCGAGGCCCTTTCTGAGCGCGAGCGATCGCGATCAGAAGTCCATGTCGCCGCCGTGGCCGTGGCCACCACCGGCAGGCTTCTTCTCCTCCTTGGGCCGCTCAGCGACGAGCGCCTCGGTCGTGAGCATGAGGCCGGCGACGCTGGCTGCGTTCTGCAGGGCCGAGCGAACGACCTTGACCGGATCGATCACGCCCATGGCGATGAGGTCGCCGTAGGTGTCGGTCGCGGCGTTGAAGCCGAACTTCGGGTCCTGCGACTCGCGGACCTTGTTGATCACGATCGCGCCTTCGACGCCGCCGTTGGCGGCGATCTGGCGGAGGGGCTCCTGCGCCGCGCGGGCGATGATCTTGACGCCGAACGACTGCTCCTCGTTGAGCTTGAGGCCTTCGAGCGCCTTGCTCGCGCGGATCAGCGCGACGCCGCCGCCAGGAACGATGCCCTCTTCGACCGCAGCGCGCGTCGCGTTGAGCGCGTCCTCGACGCGGGCCTTCTTCTCCTTCATCTCGACCTCGGTCGCGGCTCCGACCTTGATCACGGCCACGCCGCCGGCGAGCTTCGCGAGGCGCTCCTGGAGCTTCTCGCGATCGTAGTCGCTCGTCGTCTGTTCGATCTGCGCCTTGATCTCCTTCTCGCGGGCCTTGATGTCCGCTTCCTTGCCGGCGCCGTCGATGATCGTCGTGTTGTCCTTGTCGATCTTGATCTTCTTCGCGCGGCCGAGGGACGAGATCGTGATGTTCTCGAGCTTGATGCCGAGGTCCTCGGAGACGACTTCGCCGCCCGTGAGGATGGCGATGTCCTTGAGCATCTCCTTGCGGCGGTCGCCGAAGCCCGGCGCCTTCACCGCGCAGCACTGCAGGGTGCCGCGAATCTTGTTGACGACGAGCGTCGCGAGCGCCTCGCCCTCGACGTCCTCGGAGATGATGAGCAGCGGCTTCTGCTGACGCGCGATCGCCTCGAGGACCGGGAGCAGGTCCTTCATGTTGGCGATCTTCTTCTCGGAGATGAGCAGGTAGCACTCGTCGAGCTCGGCGATCATGCGCTCGGGGTTGGTGACGAAGTACGGCGAGAGGTAGCCGCGGTCGAACTGCATTCCCTCGACCACGTCGAGGTCCGTCGTGGCGCTCTTGGCCTCCTCGACGGTGATCACGCCTTCCTTGCCGACCTTCTCCATCGCCTGCGCGATGAGCTTGCCGATCTCCTCGTCGCCGTTGGCCGAGATCGTGCCGACCTGCGCGATGCGCGCCGGGTCGGTGGTGGGCTCGGCCGACTTCTTCAGCTCGGCGACGACGAGCTCGACGGCCTTGTCGATGCCGCGCTTGAGCTCCATCGGGTTGTGGCCGGCGGCGACGAGCTTGATGCCCTCGCGGAAGATCGACTGCGCCAGGACGGTCGCGGTCGTGGTGCCGTCGCCCGCGGTGTCCGAGGTCTTCGAGGCGACCTCGCGGACCATCTGGGCGCCCATGTTCTCGAAGCGGTTCTCGAGCTCGATTTCCTTGGCGACCGTCACGCCGTCCTTGGTGACGACCGGCGAGCCGAAGCTCTTCTCGATGACGACGTTGCGTCCCTTGGGTCCGAGCGTGACCTTCACCGCGTTGGCGAGGGCGTCGACGCCGGCGAGGATCAGCTTGCGGGCGGACTCGGTGTAGACAATTTCTTTAGCGGCCATGAGTGCTATCTCCTGCTTTTCGAAAACTTGTGTGTGAAATCAACAATCTTGGGAGCGGCTGAATCAGCCGTCGATCACGCCGAGGATGTCTTCCTCGCGCAGGATCAGGTGCTCCTCGCCGTCCAGCTTGACTTCGGTGCCCGAGTACTTGCCGAACAGGATGCGGTCTCCGGCCTTGACGCCCGGCTCGATCAACTTGCCGCTGTCGTCACGCTTTCCAGGACCAACCGAGACGACCTTCGCCTCGATCGGCTTCTCCTTGGCGCTGTCCGGAATAATGATTCCACCCTTCGTCCGCTCCTCGGACTCGAGACGCTTGACGAGGACGCGATCACCCAGTGGACGGATCTTCATGACTTGTTGACCTCTCGTAGTTGCAGTGAATGGACTTCAGTCCCCCGGTGGAGCCGCCCGCCCCGCGCTCGTCACTTCGACTCGCGCAACACGGACGAACCCTCGCGCTGACACAGCGGTCAGCAACGAAGGCAAACCTCGACGGAACCGCCCCCGACGACACGCTCGTGCATGTGTCGGACGCGATTGTTGGCACTCAGTGGGGGGGAGTGCCAGAAGCCGCGCGGAGACTAATCCGCGCCTGTCGCCTGTCAAGGCCAACCTCGGCGACGAATTGTTGAATCGTCGCGCGCCAGTGGCAGTGTGCCTTTTCGAGTGCCAGCAGAGCGAGAGGGGCATCGCTTGCAGTGCGCTCTGGCGAGCGCAAACGCTCGGATTTCTTGGCAAAGCTCGGCGCAGAGGCCACGTTTCAACGTGACACACCGTCGCTTCGCCAAAGGAGTGGTTGCCCGATGCCCGTGACTCCCGTTCATGACCTCCGGCAGTTCTTCGCCACCGCAATCGAGCAGGCCGTGACCCGCTGCGGCGTTTCTCTCGACGACGCGATCCGCGGTCACCTCACGTCCCTGCTCGTAACAGGCTCGTCGCGCACAGCCATCGGCGACTCGATCGTGGTCGAGCTCGATCGCGCCCTGACGCTCGCTCCAGAGCTCCAGCTCTCGCCGCTCGTCGCGGTCGGCGACCGGGCGTTGTTTCTCAGCGGCTTCGTCGGACGCCAGAGCGACGAGGCGGTGTTGCATCGATGCGGCCCGTTCGCCTACGCCCGCGCCGCCAGCATCAGCCGCGACGACACGAGCGCGCTCTACCAGTCGATGGCGCAGCGCTTCACCGCGCTGACCCACGTCCTTACAGAGGTCGCCGTCGCGCAGTCCCTGGGCGCCGCGACGAGAGACCTCGTTCGCATGTACGACGCCTGGAAGCGCAGCAAGAGCCCCTCCGCTCTCGATGCGATGACGCGCGAAGGCGTCTTCCCCCACGATGACGAGGCCGAAGCCTGAGCAGCCTCAGACGCCGAAGCGCGTCTTCTGCTCGTTGATGAAGACCTCGACCGCCTCACGGGAGGACGAGCCGAACTTCACCTTGCCCGCGGCGATCTCGCGGAGCGAGAGCACGGCCGGCTTGTTCTTGTACTTGTGCGCCTCGAGCAAAACCCTCGAGCCCTTCATGATCTGCCTCGTCCGAGCTGCGGCGAGAATCACCAACGCAAAGCGGTTCTCTTCTTTTTCGAGGCAATCTTCGACGGTAACGCGGGCCATTTGGACTCCTTCGGGCGGGATTTGCCCTACGACACAGTGGAGTTAGCACCCTCTCGCGGTCGACCGCAAGACGACACCCGCTGTCAGCCGTCGTCGCTGGGCGGCGGATCGCGAGGCTCGTCGGTCCTGACGGGCTCGCTCTGACCGGTGTTCGCGTTGAGGTCGAAGATCTGCGTGTTGCCGACGTACTGAATCGTCTCGAGCCTCGTCATCGAGCCGAGCTTTCGGACGATGTCCGCCATGCGCTCGGCCTCTTGAATGATCACCGACGCGGTTCGCTGCACGGCCGCGTCGTCGGGCGCGCGCCGCTTCCACAGCTCGGCGTAGCCCATGATGGAGGTGAGCGGCTGGTTGAGCTCGTGCGCCGCGGTCCCCGCGAGCTGCGCGACGAGCGACTGCTTCTCGCTCATCTTCAGCTGCTGTTGCGCCGCGGCGAGCCGCTGCTCCATGTGAATGCGATCGCGAAGGTCCGAGAAGATCCCGACCGTCCCGAAGTCCTTCTCTCCTTCGCGGACGATCGCGGCTGACAAGAGGATCGGCACTTGCTCGCCCGACGGCGTGAGCAGCTCGGTGCGAAACGCCTCGAGGCGCCCGACGCCCTGCGCGCGCTCGCTCTCCCGCAAGCGCCGCATGATTTCTTGTGCGACGAGCGGCGGGTAGAGCGCGCTCACGTTGATGCGGCCGATCACCTCTTCCCGAGGAACGCCGCAGATTCGCTCGGCGGCGCGGTTCCAGATCAAAATCACGCCGCGCATGTCCGCGGCGACGATGGCGTCCGGCGACGACTCGATCAGCGAGGTGAGAAAGTCCTTGGTGCGCGCGAGCTCTCTCGCGTTCTCACGGTCTTGCGTCACGTCGCGAAAGCTCACGATCTGCGCGTCATCGTCGGACTCGAGCGACGAGAGAGCGATCGCGAGGGTTCCGATCGTCCCTCGACGACGACGAATCCTCACGTCGAGCGAGGTGGTCCCGCCGTCGCGAACCTGCTCGATCGACTTGTTGATCAACGGGACGTCCTCGCTGATCACGCGCTCGAACGCCGGCCGTCCGACGATCTTGTCCGCGCCGTACTCCAGGATCTCTGCCCCGCGCGGGTTGACGAAGCGAACGGTGCCCCGTCGATCGAACACGAGCATCCCGTCCGCCGCCGAGCGAAACAGCACCTGGTATTGCTCGAGGGAGCGAACCCGCGTCTCGGCTTGAGCCGCGCGCGAGTCGAGCGCCTGGGTCTCGTCGCGAAGCTGCTGGAGCACTCTTGCGTTGCGCAGCGCCACCGCCGTGGCGTTTGCGGCGATCTGACAAAACGAGAGCTCTCGATCTTCGAGCCGACCGCGCCCCTCGATCGATCGCAGAAACAACACCCCGAGCGCGCGGTCCTCGTGCGCGATCGGCAACAGCGTCAGCGACTGAAAGCGCGCCGTCGCTCGCACCGGATCGAGCAAGGGGTGAGTTCTCGCGTCCTCGATGGTCAGCGCCTCGCGCGACTGGAGCACCCTCTGAATCTCTGGGTACTTCTCGAGCTCGATCGGGAGGTTTTGCACGCCCGCGTCGTCGCTCGCCGCGACGACGTAGCCGCGTCCGCCGCCCTCGCGCGCAACGATGATCGAGCAGCGGTCGACGTCGACGGTCTCGGCGATGCGACGCACGACCGTGTGAAGGATCTCGCGAATGTCGAGGGAAGACGCGAGCGCTTGCGTGAGCTCGACGAGCACCGCGGCGTCTCGCTCTTTCTGCGCCAGCTCGACGAGATACCCTCGCAGCCGCAGCTGGCCTCGAATGCGCGCCACGAGCTCGGCGTTGCGAAACGGCTTGTGCAAGAAGTCGTCTGCGCCCTCCTCGAACGCCCGCGCGATCTCCTCGTCTCCCTCGAGCGCCGTGAGAACGACGACGGGCGTGTCTCGCACGCGCTCGTCCGCCCGAATCGCCCGGAGCACCTCGTAGCCGTCGGCGTCGGGCAGCACGAGGTCGAGCAGCACGAGCGCAGGCGCGACGGTCTTCAGCCGTTCGAGCGCCTCTTGACCAGACGACGCGGTGAGCGGCTCGTAGCCCGCGCGCTGGAGGTAGTCGAAGAGGATGTGCCGGGTTACGGCGTCGTCGTCGACTACGAGGATCGGCGCTGTTCGAGGGGGCATAACGGCTGCCCCCACGATAGCAGCCTACGGATTGGCTGCGCCGGGCGAACTCGTCGTGCGCGCAACGAAATCTGTTCCGTTGACGTTGGTGTCGGCGCCGTTCGGAACGCGCGCGCAAGAGATCTGCGGCATCGCCATCGCAGGCATGACGGCGGGGGTCATGCCCTCTCTGAAGGGATGCATCGGGTTGACCATCGTGCCGCCCATCTGTTGAAACGCCACGGAGTCGATGCGAACCATCGACGGCGAAAAGAGCGCGACGCCTCCGCTGTTGGCGAGGCCCACGCCCATGGTCATGCCGAGATCGACCGAGCCAGCGGCCGGGGTGACTGCGCCCGAGCGGAAGACGCCGTACTGCCCGACGTTGAGGGTGTGCGCCGCCGTTCCGGTCCACACCGGGTTGCCGGTGCCCATGGCGGTCGAGGCCGACGCGTAGCGCAGCGTCCAGCCCGTGAGCGTCACCGCGCAGGGGCCAGCGTTGTAGATTTCGATGAACTCATCGGTGGCGGCCATCCCGGCAGACTGCACTTCGTTGATCACGATGCGCGGCGTGCAGACAGACGCGTCGACGCCGGTGTCCGTCGGAACGCCAGCGTCCGTGCGAACGTCGACGCCGGTGTCCGCGGGCACACCCGTGTCCGTGCGAGCGTCGGACGCGACGTCCATCGGCACGCCCGTGTCGCTTCGCGCGTCGGCGACGTCAGCGCCGCCGTCCATCGCCGCTGGGCAGCCCGACACCATGATGTCGCCGCTGCGCCATCCTGAGACTTGCGCGACGTCCCTGAAGCGCCAGAGAGGCGTCGGGCCGAGCGTCACGCGGCAGCCCATTCGCACGCCGAGCATGTTCGCGAGCGCCTCGGGCAAACGAACGCGAAGGTTGGCGTCTCCGGCGGGGACGCCAGCGCTCGTCACGGCGAACGCCCGAAACGCCGCGCCGCTGTTCGTGCCGTTGTCCGTGATGGTTCCTGTGAAGCGCGACAGCTCGTACTCGTACGTGCCGACGGCGCTCGCGATGTTCGCCGCAGAAGACAGGTCCTGGACGAACGGGTCGAGCGGGTTGCTGCCGCTGATTCGGTTGAACATCGACACGGCCGAAACCCACCGTGACGCGCCGTTGTTCACGGCTCGCGTCATGGTCGCTGTGAAGGTCACGCGATCTCCGGGCGCGGGCGTGGGCATCAGCGTCGCGGGATCGACCGCGATGAAGAGCGCAGGCCCCATCGCCTCGGCCTGCACCGAGAATCCCGCGGGGTCGTTGTTCGCGGTCGCGCCGGTGATCAACGGGGTCACGTACGTCACGAGCACGTTCTCGAGCCGGACGTTCACCGATCCGGCCGCGGCCATCTGCACGGCGCGGATCCCTGCGGACGGACCGCTGCCGCCGCCGTCGATCATCGCGTCGGTCGGATCGGAGTCGGGCAACGACTGAACATCCATCGGCTCGGTGGCGTCGAGGTCCTGCATGTCCGCAGGAGTCGTCGTGTCCGGACGCAAGGTGTCCGAAGGCCGGTCTTGCACGACGACGTCCGGCAACGTCGCGTCGGGACGGTTAGTGGGTTGCGGACAGCCCGCAATTCCAGCGGCTGCGAGCAGAATCCAGGGAAGCCTTCGCATCGGGACACCTTCAAGAGTGGGAGAGCGTTGACCGTGAAACAGCGCGCGATCTTGCAAGGTTGCGGAAAAGAGCGCAACGCGAACGCCCCGCGTCTCGCGTCGAGGAGACGAAATCAGCGCGCGCGGTCGTCGGGGGCGGCGCCGAGCGCCCGAACGAGCGCAGCCATGGCTGCGTCGCGCACGACTCTCGCGGGAATACCGGCTTTTTCAGCGAGCGCCGCGACCGAGTCGTCCTCGGGTTTGGCCGATGGAGGCAGTCCATCGCCGTCGGACACTTTGCAGGGCAGAGGGCCCCATGGCGTCTCGAGCACAACGATGCGCCGCGGTCGCTCGACGCGCGAGCAGTCGATCGCGCGAACGCCCAGCGTGGGGGCTTCGCGGAGCATGACGGTCGAGAGGCGCTCGCGATCTGCGCGTCGAACGAGCGCGCAGAGCTTGACCGCAGGCCGCGATTTTTTCATTCCGATGGCCTCGGTCCACGCGTCGAGCGCGCCTTCGCGGAGCAGCGCAGCGGTCGCGTGCGCGAGCACCTCGCCGGAGGTGTCGTCGAGGTTCGACTCGAGCAAGCAGTGCGAGTGGACGCTCGGGGCTGAGGGAGCTTCGAGGCGCGACTCGGCGCCGAGAACGACTCGAAGGAGGTTGGGCCGGTCGGGCAGGCGGCGCGTTCCTGCGCCGAAACCGGTTCGAATCGGCGCCAAATTCGGCCACGCGACGAATCGACGCGCGTTCGCGCGGACGATGGCAGCGCCCGTCGGCGTCACGAGCTCGCCGTTGATTCCAGCATCGACCGTCGGAATCCCCGCGAGCAGCTCGAGCACCGCGGGGGCGGGCAGGGGAATGATCCCGTGCTCCGATCGCGTGAAGCCACGACCCATGGGCAGAGGAGCGCACGACACGTCCGCGTCGAGCCACGAGAGCGCCGCGCATGCGCTGACGATGTCGACGATCGCGTCGATCGCGCCGACTTCGTGAAAGTGAACTTCGTCTGGAGTAACGCGGTGGATCTTCGCCTCTGCGATCGCGAGCGCCTCGAAGGTCGCGAGCGATCGCGCGCGCACGTCCTCGTCGAGGCCCAGGGCGCCCTCGAGCATCGTGCGGATCTGCTTCCACGTGCGAAATGGCTGGCGCGTTTGCACATCGACGACGAAGCGCGTCGCGGCGATCGACGAGACCTCGACGTCGGTGACGTCCGCGCTGTAACCCTCGATCGGCAACGCCTCGAGGGCCGCTCGTATCGGATCGAGCGGGACGCCGAGGTCGATCAGCGCGGCGACGATCATGTCTCCCGCGAGTCCCGAGAAGCAGTCGAAGTGCAGCGATCGCCGCGCGCGACCAGCCTCGCGGTCAACCGCGAGCGGCGCGCGCGTGTGGGGCTCGCGGGCCGCCTGCGTCGCGGGCTCTCGGCGCTCACTGCGCTCGTGCGAGTGTTCGTGCGAGTGTTCGTGCGAGTGTTCGTGCGAGGGCCCGTGCGAGTGTGAGTGCCCCTCGTGCGAGTGCTCGTGAGAATGCTCGTGCGCGTGCCCCTCGTGAACATGGGGGCGATTGTGAGGGTGAACGTAGGGCTCGCTGTCGCCCGACTCTGCGACCGGTCGTCGACCGAGGAAGAAGCGGGTGCCCGGCGTAAATCGTCGCTGTGGTTTGTCGTTGTTCGAGGCCATGCGTCGCCCGGTTGCATACCGCGGAACAGCGCCCCGATGTTCACGCTCGCCGACGAACTCGGTCCCGCCGACGGGCAACGTCGGCAGAACGGAAGAACGGCAACCCGTCAGGCGTCGCGACGATTGATTTGCGACGCGGCGAAGGCAGCCCCGAACCCGTTGTCGATGTTGACCACGAGCACGCCGGACGCGCACGAGTTGAGCATCGTGAGCAGCGGCGCCAGCCCTTGAAACTGCGCTCCGTATCCGACGCTCGTCGGGACGGCGATGACTGGCTGGGTGACGAGTCCGCCGATGACCGACGGAAGGGCGCCCTCCATGCCAGCGACGACAACGATCACGCCCGCTCGATCGAGGATCGGACGGGCGTCGAAGAGGCGATGAATGCCGGCGACGCCGACGTCGGTGACGCGAATGACCTCGTTGCCGAGCATTCGCGCCGTCGTCGCAGCCTCGTCCGCGACGGGCAGATCCGCGGTTCCCGCGGTCACGATCGCGATCGGCTTGCGGCCGCGAGGCTCGATCGGCTGTCGTTCGAGCGTGAGGGTGCGGCCGCTCTCGTCGTAGTGAAGGTCAGCGAACGCGTCGGCGAGCGACGACCGAACGGCGCGAGCCTTGTCGGGATCGACGCGGGTGACGAGCACGTTCTGCGCTCGCTCGGCGATGGATCGAACGATCCCCGCGACCTGCTCGCCGGTCTTCCACTGTCCGAGGACGACCTCGGCGTGTCCCTGCCGCAGCGCTCGGTGGTGATCGACTCGGGCGAATCCCAGGTCTTCGTAAGGGAGATTGCGCAGCGCCGAAAGGGCCTGCTCGACGGAGTTGCGCCCGTCGCGGACACCTTCGAGGACCGCGCGGATCTTGTCGGGATGCATCGGATGAATTTCACCCTAGCAGTGCGGCACTCGCCCCGCTATGCTGCACCTTGTCGGGTCGGAGGGAATGACGGCGTGACACGACTGACAACATCTGCAAATTCGTCGTGGACACAACCAACCTTCGCATCTTTGCGCTCTGTATTTCCTCTGGAATCATGCGGCGCAAGTATGGTTGTTGACCCCGCATCACAGACGGAGGCGTCGTGAACCGAGACAGCGGACGCGACACTGACTCCATCGCTCCTCCAGCCCCGATGAGCGCGTCGGCTCGACCGCCATCCATGGCGTCGCCCGCCAAGCTCCCTGCGTTGACTGGGGTGCTGATGACCGACGAGCGCGGGACGCTCGTCGTTCGACGCGTTCGCGTTCGGGTGACGGGCGGCCCCGATCGTGGACGCGAGGCTCTGCTCGAGGCCGGCACCCTGCTCGTGGGGACGCACGCGGACAACGACCTGGTGTTGCGAGACCCGGCGGTAAGCAAATACCACCTCGAGCTCGCGCTCGTTGCGGGCGGCGTCCGCGTACGCGACCTCGGATCGGAGACCGGCACCCTCGTCGGCGGAGCGAAGGTGAACAACACCGTCGTTCCCGCAGGGACCGAGCTCGCGATCGGGCGGACCACGCTCCAGCTGCTCGGCGCGGACGTGTCCGTCCCGGCGCTCGTGTCCGAACGCACCGCGTTTGGCCCGGCCGTCGCCCGCTCTGCGATCATGCGCGAACTGTTCGGCCTGCTCGAGCGACTCGCGCCGACGGACACGCCGCTGCTGCTCGAAGGCGAAGCGGGCTGCGGCAAGACGCTGCTCGCCAAAGCCATTCACGTCTCGTCTCGCTTCGCGGCGTCGCCCGTGACCGTCGTCGACTTCGGCTTGAGCACCGTCGATCGCCCCTCGCTGCTCCAGCTCGCCCAGCGAGCGGACACCTTCACCCTCTTGATCGAGCGCATCGACGAGGCGCCAACGGCGGCCATTCCGGAGCTGCTCTCGCTGTACGAGCGGCGTGAAGAAGGGGTGCTCGACGCGCGGATCATCGCGACGGCCGCGCCCGGCCTTCGAGTGCAGGCGTCGGACAACAAGTTTCGTCGCGACCTGCTGGCGCACGCGTGCGCGGTGAGGGTGAGCGTTCCCCCGCTGCGGCAGCGGCTCGAAGACGTGCCTGTGCTCGTCAGGAGCTTCATTCGCGAGATCGCACAGGTCGATCCGAGCTTCGAAGAGGGAGACTTCGCCACCGCGATCGCCCGCGACTATCCAGGCAACGTCAAGGAGCTGCGCAAGCTCGTCGCCAAGGCGCTGCAAGCAGAGCCCGTCGCGCGGACGATGCTCCCCAGCGCCGGTATCGCGCGCGCCAAGGCAGCGCTGCTGCTTCCGCTCAACGCCCGTCCCAAGCCTCCGGACGCTGGCACCGCGCGGCAACGCGTCCTCGACGCGTTCAGCCTCGATTGGATGCAGCGGCTGATCGATCGCACCGGTGACGTCACGCTCGCTGGCAAAGAAGCAGGGCTGAGCAAGAAGGACTTCATGGCTGAGTTCGATCGCCTGAAAACCGCGATCGAAAAGAAGCCTGACGCTCCGCCGTCGACGACGCCTTCGACCCCGCCTCCGAGCAGCGCGAAGGTCACCAAGCCCAAGGCCGCAAAGACCGCTTCGCCGCCAGGCGAGCCGAAGAAGAAGAGCGCCAAGGGCACCAAGACCGTTCGCTGACCGTCGCCTCGTTCGTTCGTCGTTTCACGGGCGGTGTTCGGCGCGGCTCAGCGCGTCGAGATGTTCAGCCCATCTATTCAAGATTCGCGCTCCGGCGCGAAGTGATCCCAGCCCCCGTGGACCGGGCGCTCGCCGCGAGCGTCCCGTGCGAACACGCCGCTCCCCGCTCGGACAAAGCCGATTCGCGTCGCGAACGAGAGCGCTGCGCTGCTCGGCGCGGCGAACAGCAGCTCGTACTCTTCTCCGCCCGACAGCGCGACGTCGGTCGGATCGAGCCCGAGCTCTCGACACGCGTCTCGCTGCGATTCGGCGAGCGGAAGCGCGTCTCGCTCGAAGACCAGCGCGACGCCAGAGCCTGCCGCGATGTGCGCTGCGTCCTGCGCCAGTCCGTCGCTGAGGTCGATCGACGCTGTGGCGACGTTGCGCAACGCGAGTCCCTCGCGGATCCGCGCGCTCGGCGACAGCCAACGGTCGACGAAGGGGCGCAGTCGCGGCTCGTCTCCTCGACCGGCGAGCAACGCCTCGACGCCGACGCGCGCGGCGCCGAGAACGCCGGTGACGAACAGCGCGTCCCCTGCTCGCGCGCCGCGACGCGTGAGCGGGCGCTCGCACACGCCCATCGCGGTGGTCGTGATCGAGATCGCGTCGCAGGCGGCGCGAGCGAGGTTTCCGCCGAGCACCGGCGCTTGGTGCGCTTCTGCCCCCAGCGCCAGGCCTTCGATCAACGAGTCGAACGCTGCTTCGTCGAGCGTCGATGGCAGCTCGAGCGCGAACAGCACGCCGCCGCCCGCGGCGGACGGGTCTGCGCCCATGGCGGCCAGGTCGCTGAGCGCAGCCTCGACCGCGCGTCGCGCGAGTCGATCGAGCGGGGCCCACGCGCGCCGAAAGTGCACGCCCTCGACGCTCGCGTCCACGGTCACCGCGAGCGGTCCCGCGGTCACGGGCAGCACTGCGGCGTCGTCTCCGATGCCGATCGCAGGCGCGGCTGGCCCTCGAAACCGTCGTGCGAGCCTGGCGATACGGTCGAACTCGCGAGCCATCAGCGGGACTCGAACCGCGGCGCCAAAGGCCGAGCGGGTAGCAGACCAGCCTGTTTCATGGGCCGTTATTCAAGACTCCGCAGCGGGTAGAATCACGACCATCGCGACTCCGACGCCGTCCTCGTTGTCTTCGACGCGCACCTGGCCTCCGATCGCGTCGACGATTCGTCGAACGATCGCGAGGCCCAGGCCCGCCCCGCCGAACTGCCGCGCGACGCCGGTGTCCACCTGATAGAACGCATCGAACACACGATCGCGTTCGCCTCGTGGAATGCCGACGCCCGTGTCGCTGACCCGCAGCTCGACGCACGGGCGACTGTGCGCGAGCACCGCGAGTCCGACGCTGTCTTCGGCGCTGTCAGCGAGCGCTGCGGACGTCGGTCTCACGACGATTCGCACGCTGCCGTGCTCGGGGGTGAACTTGAGCGCGTTGTCGACGAGGTTGTGGAGGACCTGACGAAGGTAGCCCGCTTCGCCGTACGCGGACGGCGTCGAATCGTCGACCTCTGCGTCGATTCGGATCTGCTTCTTGCGCGCGCTGGGAACGAACGTGGCCGCGACCTCGCGGGCGAGCTTTCCTACGGATACCGGCGTGCGCGCCGCGCGAAGCTGCTTCTGGTCCATGCGCGCCAGCTCGATGATCGAGGTGATCATCCCGAGCAGCTGTCGCGCGCGGTCGGAGATCACCGTGACGAAGCCGCGCTGCTCGTCGTTGAGCACTCCGCCGATGTTCTCCGAGAGCATCTCGGCGTAGCCGAGGATCGAGGTGAGCGGCGTCTTGAGCTCGTGCGAGATGGTCGCGAGAAAGTTACCCTTGACGCGATCGAGCTCGCGAAGATGGGCGTTGGCGCGCTCGAGCTCGTCGTTCTTTCGGACGAGCTCTTCGGCCGGGCCGTGCTGCGTTGCGTCGTGCACGGCGCGCAACAGCGCGAGGTCTCGACTCTGGGCGGCGAGCGCGACGATGGTCGCCCTTGTGCCGCGCACGATCGAGTCTGCCTGGGCCGCGGAGAGCGCTGGCATCCGAGAGAACTCGCGGTCTGCGAACGCGGCGTCGATTCGTGTGTCGAGCGCGGCGAAGAACGGGTCCGCGGCGGGCTCGGTATCGGGGCGAAACGGGCCGAACACGACGCGTCCGAGGCTCCGACCGCCGAGAAAAAGCTCGCTCGCTCTGTACTCGGCGCCCGTGAAACATCGGTGCGCGACGGGCTCACCCAAGTCCATCGCCGCCTGCGCCCGCGGCGCTCTCGTCAACGCGACCAGCTCTTCGCACGAGCTGCGGGACAGCTCGAACGCGTCGACGTACTGGCAGAGCGCCGCCGGGCCGCAGGGGTCTTCGAGCGCGATGAAGACCGTCGCGTCCGCGCGCAACACCCGCAGCGGGCAACGCGACAGCTGCCAGAGCGGCTCGAGCGCGGCGAGGAGCGCTTCGGGGTCGACGAGCGCGTCGAGCGTCGAGGGCGGCGCGATGGGGTCATTGAGGCTCATGTGTGCCGCGATCCTCCGCCCCCGAAACACGCGCGTTGGAGATCTGTCGGTAGTCCGAGGGCGTCGGTGATGCTGACGAGCGCTGTCGTGGAATCGACGTGCAGCGTTCGCTCGAGCTCTCCAGCGGTCTCGAGGCGCCTGAGCACGACGTCGAGCAGGGCGACGAACGTCTCGGAGACGCCTTCGCCGCGCGAGGCGATCGCTCGAAGCACGGGCTCACTGCCACGGTCCGCGAGCGCGTCGAGCTCGCTGTCGGGCCTCGCGTCGGCGGCGTCTCGCTTGTTGAACTGAATCACCAGCGGGAGTGTTCGAATATCGCGCCCAGAATCTCGCAGATTCTGCTTGAGGTCCACGAAGGACTCCGCGTTGCTTCGCGTCTCGCTCGACCGCGAGTCCGCGACGAACACCACGCCGTCGACTCCCTGGAGCACGAGTCGTCGCGTCGCGGTGAGCAGCGCCTTGCCGGGAACCGTATAGAGGTTGAGGCGCACCACGACGTCGCCCATCTTCACCGAGAGCGGAAGCAGGTCGAGAAAGAGGGTGCCGTCGTCATTGGCGTCGAGCGTGATGATCTTGCTTCGGTGCAAGGGCGCGATGCGGTCGTGGAGTACGCGGAGGTTCGTGCTCTTTCCTGCGTGCGACGGCCCGCAGTAGACAAACTTCAGCGTCAACTCACGCGCGCGAAAATCGAGCTGCACTGGGTCAGCTCCTCTGAATCTTTCGCCACGGAACAATCGCGACGAGCAGCACCTGGGCGGCGAGCGCCGGCAACGAGAGGAACTCGCGTTTGCCGGTCATGTTCGCGGCGCCGAAGGACAGACCGAAGAGCATCATCAGCGCCGCGAGCGGCAACGCGAGGCGTCCGGCCTTCGGGCGATCCTCTCGCGGCACGCTCTCGAAGCGCGCCAGCGCCTGAGCGAGGACCAGCTGAAGGCCGCGCTCTGCGACCTCGCTGCGCGACGCTCGATCGCCCGGGACACGATAGCCATCGACCGCGACGAGCTCGCCATCGCTCTTGGCCTCGCGGTATCGCCGCGCGGCGTCAGGAAGCTGGTCGAGCTGCGCGGCGAGAACGACGAACGCCTTGTGCGCCGCAGGATCTTCCCAATGACTCACGACGTTCTTCCACGCTGCTTCGAGAGGGGCTGTCGCGTCGCTCGCAGGAGCGTCGAGCGGTTGATCGGCAGAAGGCGGCGCAGGGACATCGGACACGGGCGACTCGAGAGAGCATAGCGCACCGCGCGGCGCCCTCGAATCATCGGCCAAAAACTTGCGCGATCGCCGTCACTTGGCGCAATGGGACCGAAGCGTCCCCTCGGCCGTCGGCCTCCGATCCTCGGAGCGTCCACTCCCCGCTCGAACGCCCTCATCACGATGGCAGCCACTGAACACGCACCCGATTCGACCAGCGAGGGGCGCGAGCCATTCGTGCATCGAACGGTCTTGCGCGATGAAGTGCTCCGCGCGATCGCTCCTCGGGATGGCGGCGTGTACCTCGACGTCACGCTCGGGGGCGGCGGGCACGCCGAAGCGGTTCTCGAGGCGTGCGGCCCGAGCGGCAAGCTCATCGGAATCGACCGCGATCCAGCGGCCCGCGAGGCGGCCGCCGCTCGGCTCGCGCGCTTTGGCGACCGGGTGAGCATCCACGACGCAACCATGTCGAGGGCACGATCCGTGCTCGAAACTCTGGGAATTTCTGCGGTCGACGGGCTTGTCGCGGACCTCGGAGTGTCCTCGCCGCAGCTCGATGACGCGGAGAGAGGCATGAGCTTTCGGGGCGACGGACCGCTCGACATGCGGATGGACCCGACGCGAGGGCAGACCGCGCGCGAGCTCATCGACTCGTTGACCGAGCGTGCGCTGGCAGACCTCATCTACGAGCTCGGCGAAGAGCGCGCCTCGAGGCCGATCGCGCGATCCATCCTGCGCGCGCGTGACGAGGGAAAGCTCGAGCGAACGCTCGACCTCGCCAAGGCCGTCTATCGCGTGCTCGGTCCTCCCCGCCGTGGGGGCGGCCTCGATCCGGCGACCAGGACCTTTCAAGCGCTTCGCATCGCGGTCAACGACGAGCTCGGCGAGCTCGACGCGCTGTTGCTCGCGCTTCCATCGCTGCTGGTCGAAGGCGGCGTGGCCGCGATCATCTCGTTTCACTCCCTCGAGGATCGCAAGGTGAAGTGGGCGTTTCGCGAGGACGAGCAGCTCGATCCGCTCTGGAAGAAGCCTGTCGAAGCGTCGGACGAAGAGCAGCGTGAAAACCCCCGCAGCCGGAGCGCGAAGCTTCGAGCGGCGCGACGCGCGAGCGCGTCGGAGATGGAGCGTCGCCCATGACCACGTCACGTTTCGTAGCGCTGCTGGTGCTGTCCATCGCCGCGTCTGGGACGGCGTTCGTCACGCACCTCGCGTTGCGGTTTCAGAACATCGCCGTCGGGTACAAAGTGCAAGAGTCGCGAAACGAAGGGCAGCGCCTCCGCGAGCGCGCCAATCATCTCAGGATCGAGCTCGCGGCGCGCCGCGCGCCGCAGTCGCTCACGGACGTCGGACGCTCGGAGCTCGGGATGGTCGAGTCCGATCGCGTCCTCACGCTTGTTGCTGGTGGACAGGCGCGTCCGGCGCGCCTCTCGGGGAGGCCGCGCTGATGCAAAACCTCGAACCGCGCCGCGCGCGCTGGCTCAAACTTCGCTTGGGAATTCTCGTCACGGGCATGTCCGTCGGCTTCGCGACGCTCGCGGCGCGCGCCCACGAGCTGCAGGTCCGACAAGGCAGCCGACTGCGCGAGATGGCCGAGCAACAATACGATCGCGACGTCCGGCAGGCGCCGCGGCGCGGGACCATCTACGACCGCAATCACGCCGCGCTCGCGGTCACGGTCGACGGCTTCTCGGTGACGGCCAACCCTCGCTCGCTCAGGCGCCGCGGCGTCGACGTCGTCGCGATCGGAACGCGACTCGCGACCTGCCTGTCTCTGCCCGCAGATCGAGTCATCGAGGAGCTCCGACGCGACGTCGGGTTTCGATGGATCAAGCGGCACCTCTCGCCGGACGAAGCGAGCCAGGTGCGAGCGCTGTTGCGAGAGAGCGCGTACGCAAGCGCGACCGAGGGCCTGCAGGTCATCGTCGAGCCGCAGCGCTGGTATCCCAATCGAGAGCTCGCCGCGCATCTGATCGGCGCCGTCAACATCGACGGCGCGGGAATCGAGGGCGTCGAGAAGCAGCTCGACGCGCAGCTCCGCGGCAACGACACGCGCTTGCGTGGCGTCCGTGACGCGATGGGCAGGCTGGTGTTCGCCGAGGGGCTCTCGCCATCCGAGGGGAGCGCGGGGCACGACGTCACGCTCACCATCGACACAACAATTCAATTCATCGCAGAGCGAGAGCTCGGCGCGATGGTGCGCTCGAGCGAGGCCGTCGGCGGTAGCGTGATCGTGACGCTCCCGCAGACCGGCGAGATCCTCGCCATGGCGAGCTACCCGACCTTCGACCCCAACGACCTCTCGCATTCGACCGACGAAGGACGGCGCAACCGCGCGGTGATCGACCGGTTCGAGCCGGGCTCGACGATGAAGGTCTTCACCGTCGCGGGCGCGCTCGACGCGAACACCATCCAGGCCGGGCAGCTCATCAACTGCTACGGAGGAACGTTCACGATCGGCGATCGAACGATCCACGACACGCACGTCGATCAGTGGCTCACGCCCATGCAGGTGCTGGCTCGCTCGTCGAACATCGGCTCCGCGCAGATCGGCCTGGCGCTGGGCGCGGACGGACTCGAGCGCGTGTTTCGTCGCTTCGGATTCGGCGAGCGCACGGGGCTTCCGCTGCCGGGTGAGGCGCGAGCGCGCTTCGGTGAGCGACGTTGGTACGAGGTCGAGGTCGCGACGGTGGCGTTCGGTCAGGGCATCGGCGTGACGGCCGTGCAGCTCGCGCAAGGGCTCGGCGCGATCGCGAACGGCGGTCGCCTCGTTCGACCGTTGCTCGTCACGCGCGTGCACGACGCGACGGGATCGCTCGTCGAAGAGCACGTTCCGGACGCCGGTCGATCCGCGATCGATCCGCGGGTCGCGCGGCTGGTCGCCGAGATGCTCACGGCCGTGACCGAGGACGGCGGAACGGGGACGGCCGCAGCGATTCCTGGCATTCGCGTCGCGGGAAAGACGGGCACCGCGCAGAAGGCGAAGCTCCGCGGCCGTGGCTACGACGAGAATCGCTGGGTGGGCTCGTTCTTCGGCTTCGCGCCGGCCGATCGCCCAGAGATCGTCGTGACGGTCATCATCGACGAACCCGCGGGAAGCGACCACCAGGGCAACGCCGTGGCCGCGCCGGTGTTTCGGCGAGTCACCGAAGAGACGCTTCGATACCTCGGTCGACTTCGTCGATCGGGCGGTCCGCAGACGATCGGCATCGCGACGGTGCGCCCGCAAGCGACGACCACGAGCGCGTTGGTGCTGCCAGCATCGACGCCCGCGGCGGGAGCGACGCAGGGCGACGCAGGAGCCTCTGGATCGGCCATGCCTTCGCTGCTGGGAATGACTGTTCGACGCGCCCTGGCGACGCTGGCCACGCAGAGCATCGAAGCCGAGGTCGTGGGCGCAGGGCTCGTGTCGCGGCAGGTTCCCGCGCCCGGCGAGCCGCTCGGGGCCGATCGTCGCGTACGACTCGAGCTCGAGCCGGGAGGGGGCGCGCCGCGACCGGTGGTGGACGCGGACGCCGCGGTGACCGAGAGTCCCTGACCGTGCAACCGCCGATCGAACCTCACGCCACCCTCGCAGAGCTCGCTCGCGAGGTTCCCGACGCTCGTATTGTCGGGGATCCAAACGCCGAGGTCCGCGATGTTCGCCACGACGCGCGCGAGGTCGAGCGCGGTGACGTGTTCGTCGCGCGCCGAGGGCAGAAGCGCGACGGCGCGGAGTTCGTCGGCGCGGCCATCGAGCGCGGCGCCGCGGCGATCATCAGCGAGCGCGAGCTCGAAGGATTGAGCGTCCCGCAGATCGTCGTGAGCGACGCCCATCGCGCGCTCGCCTTCGCCAGCTCCGTGGTCTGGCGACACCCCAGCTTTTCGCTCGAGGTCGTCGGCGTCACCGGAACCAACGGAAAGACCACGACCACCTGGTTGATCGAGCACGTCCTCGAGCGCTGCGGCGTCAAGACGGGGCTCCTCGGGACGGTCGCGCATCGCTTCGGCGCTCATCGATGGCCCGCGCTTCACACGACACCGGAGAGCGACGATCTCGCTCGGCGTATGGCCGCGATGCGCGCTGCGGGAGCGGAGAACCTCGCGATGGAGGTCTCGTCGCACGCGCTCGAGCTCGGTCGCGTCGAAGCCGTGCGGTTTCGCGTGGCGGCCTTCACGAACCTCACGCAGGATCACCTGGATTTTCACGGGTCGATGGACGCATACGCCGCTGCGAAGCGACGGCTGTTCACCGACCTGGGACCCGCATCGAGCGTGCTCAACGTCGACGACGCGCACGGCGCGAGGTGGGCTGAAGAGGGCGTGTGCGGGCTGCTCGTGACGTACTCGCCGTCGGGCCGACGCTCGGACGCGATGTTCACGGTGCGCGATCGACACGTGGACGCGCGCGGCATGCACGCAGTCGTGGACACGCCGGACGGTCGCTTCGAGCTGAGCACGCCGATGTTCGGGTGGCACAACCTCGAGAACATCCTGTGCGCGGCGTGCTGCGCGTGGGCGCTCGACATCCCCTGCGATCGCGTCTTCGAGGCGCTGCGAGACGCCGTCGGCGCGCCCGGAAGGCTCGAGCTCGTACGCGGATCCGACGCGGATCCGCTGGTGTTTGTTGATTATGCGCACACGCCAGACGCGCTCACCAACGTACTTCGGGCGCTGCGCGAGCAGTCCAGGGGAGGGCGGCTTATCTGCGTGTTCGGGTGCGGCGGCGATCGAGACCCATCCAAGCGCGCGCCCATGGGCAGCGCGGTCGCGCAAGGAGCAGACGTCGCGGTTCTCACCACGGATAATCCTCGCACCGAGGACCCGGCGAAGATCGCGGCGCAGACCGAGGAGGGGCTCTCGAACGCGGGGTTCGCGCGGGTCGACGCCGACGCGCTCGGGGCCGCGACGAAGGGCTCGTACGCGGTCGTGCTCGATCGTCGCGAGGCGATTCACAGAGCGATCCGCGGCGCGACCGCGGGGGACATCGTGCTGATCGCTGGCAAAGGCCACGAGCCGTACCAAGAAGTGAACGGCGTTCGACACGCGTTCGACGATCGCGTCGAAGCGCACGCGGCGTTCGGGGGCTGAGCGGGACGAGCCTTGTCGCGGTGCGGGCCACGGGGAGATGGCCACAGCGCGGATCGCGCGGCGAAGGCTAGGAGCGACGCTACGATAGTCATGGCAAGCCTCGCTGCTGCGAAGAGTTGTGTGGTCACTGCCCTGCGAGCACCGAGGCTTTTGGCCTTCGACGATCTGCAGTGCACGACCGCTCTCGATCGACGCAGCCCGAGCACGGCGGGGATCTCGATGCGATGTTCTTTGCCACGAGCCGATGATCGGCTCGTCGTCGCTCATGCGCGGAGCCAGTGAGCGCGGCCCCGAGCGGCGGAGCATGATTGCGCCGAGCGATCACAGGTCGATCTGCATGCCTACTTCGACGACCTGCTCTGTCGGGATGTTGAAGTAGAGCGTCGCGTTGCGGGCGTTGCGCGAGAGC
>LNEO01000228.1 GCA_001465015.1 Deltaproteobacteria bacterium Ga0077539
CGCGAGCGAGAAGTTCTTCGCGCTCTGCAAAGAGTTCGGCGCCGAACACGTCGGGATGGTCACGGGCGATGCGTCCATCAACCGCGACGCGCCCATCATTTGTTGCACCGCCGAGATCCTCGCCAACCTCGCCCTCCGCGAAGGAAAGCGCGCCGTCGTCGACTACTGCGTGATCGACGAGTTTCACTACTACGCCGATCGCGAGCGGGGAGTGGCGTGGGAGATCCCACTGCTGACCCTGCCGCAGGCGACGTTCGTCTTGATGACCGCCACCATCGGCAACCCCGAGTACTTCGTCGAGCGGTTGACCAGGCTCACCGGGCGCGCGACGGCCCTGGTTCGAAGCGAGCGGCGGCCCGTTCCCCTCGAGTGGACCTACAGCGAGACGATGTTTCACGAGGTCGTCGAGGAGCTCGTGAAGGAGGGGCGGGCGCCTGTGTACGTCGTTCACTTCACGCAGAGGACCGCGGCCGACACGGCCCAGTCGCTGATGAGCGTGGATTTCTGCAGCAAGGACGAGAAGCGGGCCATCGCCGAGGCCACCAACGAGGTGCGCTTCGACTCGCCGTACGGAAAGGACATGCAGAAGTACGTCCGCCACGGCGTCGGACTGCACCACGCGGGACTGCTCCCCAAGTACCGCCTCCTCGTCGAGAAGCTCGCTCAGAAGGGGCTATTGAAGGTCATCTGCGGCACCGACACCCTCGGCGTGGGGGTGAACGTTCCGATCCGGACGGTGTTGTTCACGCAGCTGTTCAAGTTCGACGGCGAGAAGACCGCGCTCTTGAGCGTGCGCGACTTTCGGCAGATCGCCGGCCGCGCTGGGCGCAAGGGCTACGACAATGTCGGCTACGTCGTCGTTCAGGCGCCCGAGCACGCGATCGAAAACCTCAAGCTCGAGGCGAAGGCCGCGGGCGACCCAGCGAAGCTCCGCAAGATCGTCCGGCGAAAGCCGCCCGAAAACGGCTTCGTCAACTATGACCGCGGCACCTTCGAGCGCATGCGCGTGAGGGAGCCCGAGCCGCTCGCGTCGCAGTTTCGCGTGACCCACTCGATGCTGATCCATCTGATCGAGGGGCACATCGACACGCGCCGCGGCGGCTACGGAAAGCTCATCCAGCTCATCGAGGCCTCCGCGCTCGAGGGGCGGCAGAAGCGCCACGAGCGCGCGACGGCCAAGGCTCTGTTTCGCTCGCTCATCGAGGCGAAGATCATCGAGACCTGGCGCACCGAGGGGCGCAGAGGCCAGCGCGTCCGCGTGTCGATGCAGCTCCAGCAAGAGTTCGCGATGAACCAGCCGCTCGCGCTGTGGCTCGTCGAGACCGTGCAGAAGCTCGAGCGCGAGGTGGACAGCTATCCGCTCGACGTGCTGACGCTCGCCGAATCCATCTGCGAAAACCCTGACGTCGTGCTGCACAAGCAGCTCGACGCAATCAAGCGCGCCAAGCTCGACGAGCTCAAAGCCCAAGGCGTCGAGTTCGAGGAGCGCGTCGCTGCGCTCGAGAAGCTCGAGTACCCCAAGCCCCTCCGGGAGTTTGTGTACGAGACCTTCAACGAGTGGAAGAAAGTTCACCCCTGGGTGGGCGACGAAAACGTTCGTCCCAAGTCCGTCGCGCGGGAGATGTACGAGCGCTATTGCAGCTTCGACGAGTACATCCGCGAGTATGGCCTGCAGCGAAGCGAGGGCGTGCTGCTGCGGTACCTGAGCGATGCGTACAAGGTCTTGATGCAGACCGTTCCGGAGTCCGCGAAGGACGACGCGGTGATCGACGTCGCGGCGTTCTTGCGGGCGGTGATCCGTCGCGTCGACTCGAGCCTCGTGGACGAGTGGGAGAGCCTCCAGAGCGCACCTTCGACCAAGGACGCTCAGAAGGCGCTCGACGAGGACCCGCGCGCGATCGAGCGAGAGCGAGAGCGACGAGAGCACGAGGCGCAGCGGGCGCTCGCGGCCCGCGTTCGGGCCGAGATGCATCTGTTTCTCGCGGCGCTCGCGGCCAAGGAGTACGGCGAAGCGCTCGCGTACGTGCGCGACAGCCACGCGGCCGCCTGGACACCCGAGCGCCTCGAGGACGCGATGCGCGACTACTGGGAGGAGTTCGATCGCATTCGAACAGACCGACCTGGGCGAGACCCGAAGCTGACCGTGCTTTCGCCGGACGGCGCAGGTCGATGGCGCGTGCGACAGACGATCCCGGACCCCGAGGGCGACGCGCTCTTTTTCATCGAAGGCTTCGTCGAGCGATCTGCGATCGACGCGGCGAAAGACGAGGCGATCGTCGCGCTCGAACGCATCGCAACCGTGTGACAGAGTACGTCACTAGAATGTTGGAGCTCCGGCGTCGTCGTGCGTAGATAGCGCTGCGAGGTCGAAGCGATGCGAGTGAAGTTGGTGCAGCGTCAGAGGGGCAACGAGTCGGTGGCGGCGGTCGTGAGCGAGCGGACATGCGCTGTGCTCTTCGCGTGTGTCGGCCCCGACGCTGGGGGGGTGCTGCTCGCGGCGGTCGCGTGGTGCCGCGAGCAGCGGTACACGATGGTGTCCGACGTGGCGGAGCAGCGAGGCGCGCGGGGCGTACGAGCGGCGTAGTCCATCGCGATGAAGCCGGGCGACGAGCTGTGGTAACGAGCGCATCGTCATGATTCGAGCGCCGAGCGGGTCGGGAGTCGAGTTCCGTTGGGGCGCCGATCGAAAGGCGCGCGTGGTCTCCGCGACGGCTCGATGCGAGGAGTGCGAACGGCGCGTCGAGTGTGCGTTGGATGCCGCAGCGATCGTCGGCTACTCGGTGAACGACGACCCTGGCCGCGACGCACAGGCCCGCGCTCAATTGACGCGCGCGTGCCTGGTGGCGCTTCGCGACGAGGGCTGTCTGCATGCGATTCACGATCGGGCGGCGCTCGTCGACTGCATCTTGCGGCCCGATCGCGCGCGGCTTCCGGCGGTGCTCGCGGCGCTTTTCGACACGAGCGAGGCTGCGGCCAGAGCCGTGCTGAGCGCGCGTGGCTTCAGCGCGACGTGGAAGAGCGACGAGCTTTCGATCGCGTGGACGAGCGGTGGAGCCGAGGCCTTCGAGGACGCTGTGTCGCCGACACGACGCGGGACGATTGCGACGGCGAGCGTGACGATGGCCGCTGCGGAGGCGTGGGAGTTGATCGTGTCTCGGGGCCTGGTGCCGGTCGATTGGCTGGGCAGCGACGCGAGAGCGTTTCGCGCGCAGGTGCCTCAGGCGATCGGGAGAGCCAGACTCCCGGCGAACGTGGCGCGCTATCGCGCCGCCGAACGCGCCGCGCCGACGGTCGCGACGGTGCGCGATCGAGCCACGAGCGCGCCTTCGACGCTGCGCGGGTGCGTCGCGATCGCTGCGGACTGCACGGGTGCGATGGCGACCGAGGCGCTCGTGCGCGAGGTGCTCGTGCGCCTGGCGCCTTGGGGCGTCGAGCGGTTGCGTCGAATCTCGTGGCGAACGGTGGACGCGTCGCAGTGGCGGACCGAGCGACAGAGTTATTGGAGCGAGTCGCTTCGCGCGACCATCGCGTCTGTCCTGCGGGAAACGCCGTTTGCGCTCCCGCCGGGCTACGGCCCGACGGACGCTCCGCCGAGGCCCTCGTGGTGGGCGCTCGCGGCGGCCGAGAGCACCCTGGCGAAGCTGTGGAGCGAGCTGTCGGTGACGGGTGTCACGAGGCCTGACGGGATCGACGGCGTTCGGCTGCGGGATTTCAAGGCCCTCGCGAACCCGTACGAGCCTCTGATCGCGATCTGGTCGACGGGGTTCATCTTCGACGCGCTGATCCACGGCGAGGCGGTGCTCGTCGCGAGCGAGTGGTAGGCTCGCGCCTCGACGATGACGCTGTACGTCCATGATTCGCAGGGGCAGCAGCGCGGCCCATTCGACGCTGCGACGGTAGTCGCCATGCTTCAGCGCAACGAGCTCGATGACCGCGCGCTCTGTTGTGCGTCCGGAGAGACGCAGTGGGTCGCGGTTCGCGAGCACCCCGCGATCGCGCCGTTGCTCGCGCCGGCGCAGACCGGTGGTTGGGCAGCGCCCGCCGCCGCGTGGTCCGTCGGAACGGCGGGCAGCACGTGGGGGACCAACAGCATTCCTCCTCAGGGATCGTTTGCGGGGCCTGCTCAGGGCGGGGGAGCGGCGCAGGGCGTACAGACACACACAATCAACAGCGGCGGTGCGGCGCCGACGACTGGCGAGACGGGTGCGACGGGCGGGGCTGGTGCCGCTGGTGCTGTTGGCGTTGGTGCGTCGCACGACGAGGCCGAAGAGGACGCGGCGCTCGGGATTCCGGTGGAGGTGTCGAGGCCCGAGTCGATCGTTCCGTCTCCGGGCGCTGCGGTGTCGAAGGCGGGGGCGTTGGAGGGGGCGAGGTTCGTCGCGGCGAACACGGTCAACGCGTCGACCGCGGCGCAGGTCGAAGCGCGTCGCGTCGCGCGCGCCCAAGAGGGAAAGGCGCGGACGAACCTCGTCGCCGGCGCTCTCCTCGTCGGCGGCGTACTCGTGCTGGGCGGGCTCGCGGTGGTGGGATACCTCAAGCGCCGCGAGGCTCAGGCTCAGCTCGCGCGGGCACAGACGCCATCGGCGCAAATCGTGACGAGCGAGCTTCAAGGAGACGTGCTCGCGCTCGAGGTGAGCGTGGCGAACGGGACGGTGGTCGGGGACGCGATCGAGTCCGCGGTGCGCTGCACGCGCGCGCGTCCGCCGTCCGCGCCGGACGCGACGGGCGCTCGGCGCGAGCACTTGTCGTGCTCCGTGAGCGCTGCGCCGTTCGGTGAGCAGCAGCGACTGCGCATCTCGGTGAGCTCCGAGTCCGGCCGAGGAGAGTTCGTCACGACGTTTACGCGCCCCGCGAAGATCGAGGTGGCGCGCGACGGGACGACCGGCGCGAGCTCCGTTCAATGCCGCGGAGCGCGCTGCGCGGGGACGTTCGACGAGCGCGACGGGCTGTCCATCACGGTGTCGGCTCGCACGACAGTTCAGCTCGGGCGGGCGCAGCGAGACGCGGCGGCCGATGGCGTGGTGCGCGTTCCGATCGGGTGGGACGAGCTGCTCGCCGCGACGCCGACGCGCGTGGTGTTCGATCGCGCGGCGATGGTTCCGATCGATTTGACTGTGCGGGTTCCGGGGACGCCGGCGTTGACGGCGCGGGTCGAACTCTCGACGCGAGCGCTCCGCGCACAGGTGTTTCGCTCGTGGCGCGCGGGGCAACCGGCGCTGCTGCCGGGGGAGGTTCCCTCGAGCGCAGGACGCAGGACGCTCGTGGCCGAGCAAGGCGAGTCGTTTGGAGACCCGCAGACGCTTCGGGACGTAGATCTCGTTGCGTATTTTCGAGCAGGAGCTCAGTCCCGGCCGTGTCGTTACACGATCGCGCCGCGCGAGCGCAGGGTGATGACGGTTCGGCGCGAGGTCGCGTCGGTCGCGGTGTTCGAGCGTCGGACGGCGCGCTCGGTCGGGACGAGGCGCTTCGGCGCGGATTTTCCTGTATGTCCCGAGGTGTTCAGCGAGACCGAGGTGCCGATCGCCGCGCTCGATCACGAGCCGATCCGGCGGTGGCTCCGCGGCTTCGTCGGAGGCTGACGACGCGCTACGCTGCGTCCACCAGCGATGAAGAGAGTTCGGCGACGGGGATGGGCATTGGTGATGATTGTGGGCCTCGCAGCGCAGGGCCTGTGCATGTCGTGTCGCGGAGACGTTGCCGCTGGCGAGCAAACTTCGTACGTCAGCGCGTCCAGCGCTCGAGGCAACGAGAGCATCGCGAGCGCTCCTCCCGTCGCCTCGACGCCTGTGGCGCAAGCGGATCCCAGCGAGCGTGAAGTCGACGAGGCGATCGCGCGCTCGCCGCAGGATCCCACCCGAGCAGGGGCGCTGATGATCGCGGCCGAACGCGCCCGCCGGCGGTACAGCGCCTCGGATGCGTCATCGACCGCCAACACGTCCCGCTCGCACACGGTGCGGGCGCTGCGCGCTCTCTCTGCAGATCACCCGCGATACGCGCGCGCGGATGAGGCGTTGTTTCGATTGGGCTCGGCGATGGAGAGCGAGGAGGAGCAGGGTGATGCGCGACGCGCGTACCTCTTGCTGATCCAACGGTTTCCGACGAGTCGCTTCGTGGGGTTTGCGTATCTCGCGTTCGCCGAGCTGTTTCGCCGGCAAGCCGACCATGACTCGTCGCGGCAGTTCTACGAGCAGATCGTCCGGATGAACGCGTCGCCCGAGCTCGTGGCGTACGCGACGTATCAGATCGGTCGAGCCCATGTGGCGCAGAGCCGTTGCGCGACGGGAGTTCAGTCCTTAGTGAGCGCGCAGCGGGTCTCTGGCGCCCCGCAAGAGATCACCGACGCTGCAGCGGCGGACATCGCCTCCCTCGGGACCTGCTCTCCAGGGGCGACGCTCGCCGCTCAGGAGGTCTCGGCGCCTCAGCCGCCGCTCACCAGCGAGAGCGCTCTCGCGTCCGATTCGGCGCCGTCCGGACCGAAGTAAATTGATACACACTTAAACAAGATGCCTGTGAATTCACAGGGCATACACGCGGTGCAAGTCGATGCAGTCACTCGAAGATCGCATGAAGGAGTACGAGGGGGCAGAGACGTCGCGGAGGCTCGCGCCGCTCGTTCCGGGGATGGCCCGGATCGACGGGCGATCGTTCAGCACGTTTACGCGAGGGCTCGAGAAGCCGTTCGACGCGAGGCTCTCGCGGCTGATGATCGAGACCGCGCGACACCTGCTCAGAGAGAGCGGCGCGCGGCTCGCCTACACGCAGTCCGACGAGATCACGCTGGTGTTCTACGCGGACGACGCGAAGGAGCAGCGCTGGTTCGACGGGCGCGTGCAGAAGCTCTGCTCGCAGCTCGCGGCGCAAGCGACCGCGGCGTTCAACCACCTTTTGCCCGACGCGTTGCCGGAGAAGTATTCTCGGCGAACGCTCGCGAACGTGCCGACGTTCGACGCGCGGGTGTGGAGCGTTCCGTCTGTGGCGGAGGCGGCCAACGTGCTCGTCTGGCGCGAGCAGGACGCGACGCGAAACAGCATCGAAGCTGCGGCGCGGAGCAAGTATTCGCACAACGCCCTCCACGAGAAGAGCCAGCGCGAGATGCTCGCGATGATGCGCGAGGCGGGGCTTCAGTGGGACGATCTCCCGGCGTTCTTCAAGCGCGGGACGTACCTGCAGCGCCGCGTCGTGCGGCGGGCGTTTACGGTGGACGAGCTCGACGCGCTGCCGCCCAAGCACGAGGCCCGAAAGAACCCGGCGCTCGAGGTCGAGCGCACAGACATCGTCGAGCTCAGCGTTCCGCCGATCGTGCGCGTCGCCAACCGTGAAGGGATGATTTTTCGCGGTGAAGACCCGGTGGAATCGAGCGCTGTGGCCGAGTGATCTCTGCCTGGGCGTTCGGGTTTTCGCCATGGTCACGCTCGAGCGCGTCCCCGTGCAGTGTCCAGCCACTCCGCGCTAGCATTCGTCGCGATGAATCGCGCCGGACTGTGCGTCGTCACCCTGATCAGCGCGTCGCTCGCCGCTTGCGTCGGCGTCGAGATGCCGACTCCGACCCGTGACAGCGGCGCACGGACAGATCGCGCCGACGTTGGCGCGAACGTCGACGCTGGCGTCGCGCAAGACGTCGTGGCCGACGAACGCAGCACGATGGACACCGGCGTCGACGCTGGGGTCAGCGTGGACACGGGCGTCGTACAGGACGTCCAAGCGGTGTGCACACCCGCGTGCAGACCGGGGCATCGATGCGATGCAGGGACGTGTCGCTGCGGAGCCTCGGCAGCGTGCGCGCTCGGTCAGGAGTGCTGCGGCGACACGTGCGTCGACAACCAGACGACCGTTGCCCACTGCGGCCGATGCGGCAACGCGTGCATGGCCGGGGGGATGTGCACCGCGGGCGTGTGCATCGACCCTCCGCCGATGTGCAGCCCGGCGTGCGATGCCGCGCAGGGAGAGCGCTGCGTCGCGCCAGGCGTGTGCGGCTGCGGCGCGTCGGGAGCTCGCTGTGCGGCGGGGGAAGTTTGCACCGCGGGCGTGTGTGGGCCGGCGTGTCCCGGGGGCTGCCCGACCGGCGAGATGTGCGTCGGCCGCGCGTGCGTCTGCGGGACCACCGGCGCGACGTGCGCGATGGGAACGTCGTGCCGAGGCGGGCGATGTCTGCGCCCAGACGAGTGCTTTCCGGCGTGCGCAAGCGGTCAGCTCTGCTGCAGCGGCGCGTGCGTGCCCAGCGACGCGAGCAACTGCGGTCGGTGCGGCACTCGTTGCACGCCGTTTCTCGAGCGTTGTTGCATGCCGCTCGGCGTCGGGTCGCTTCAGTGCACTCCGTCGCTGCTGTGTCCCTGACGGCGAGCGTGTTTCGATGCGCGCCCGGCAACCGCGCGCCGAATGGGGGTAAGGTTCGGTGTCGTGAAGCTCTACTACACGCCGACCTCGCCGTTTGTTCGCAAAGTGCTGGTGGCCGCGCGCGAGCTCGGGCTCGCGGATCGAATCGAGACCGAACTGTTGCGACCGACGCCGACGAAGGCCGACCCGACGCTCTCGAAGGCCAATCCGCTCAACAAGATTCCGGCGCTGATCCTCGAAGACGGCACGACGCTCTACGACTCGCCGGTGATCTGCGAGTACCTCGCGGTGCTCGCGGGCTCGAGCACGATGCTTCCGCCGACGGGCGCCGAGCGCTGGCGGGTGCTTCGGCTGCAGGCTCTGTGCGACGGAATTCTCGACGCTGGCATTCTGTATTTCTACGAGCGCCACCATCGCCCCAAGGAGTTTTGGTGGAGCGAGTGGCTCGACGGCCAGCGAGAGAAAGCGCAGCAGGGCCTCGACGCGCTCGACCGCGAAGCGTCACACTTCGATGAAGCGCGCGTCGATCTCGCGCAGGTTTGCGCGGGCGCGACGATCGGATGGCTGGAGTTTCGAAGCGTGTTCGGCGATGTCCGAACAGGCCGTCCTACATTGTCGCACTGGTACGATCGCTTCTCGACGCGCGAGTCGATGCTCGCGACCGCGCCACACGTGTAGTTCTCGAGCATCAGAGAACCGAGCGACTACGAGCGACGTAAGCGATCCAGCAAGGACGAAGCGAGCGCCCAGCGATGCAACCAAAACTGCCAGTGCCCGGCGATATTGTTGGAGATCGGTACTTGATCGAGCGTCCGCTCGCCGAGGGCGGGATGGGCGCTGTGTATGTCGCGCGCCACAAGCACACCGAAGCGATCGTGGCGCTCAAGGTCCTTCGCGAAGAGGCGAGCGGCGACGCGATGACGCGGATGCGGTTCGTGCGCGAGTCGAAGGTGGCCGCCGCCCTGGGGCACCCGGGGATCGTGAAGGTGTTCGACGCCGGAGAAGACCCCGTCGTGGGGCCCTATCTCGCGATGGAGCTGCTGGAGGGTGAGCCCCTCGACGCGTACCTGAACCGCGCGAGTCCGGTGCTCGAAGAGCGCCTCGCGATCGTGCGAGAGATGCTCGAGCCGCTCGCGGCCGCGCACGAGGCGGGGATCGTGCACCGCGACGTCAAGCCGGAGAACGTGTTTCTCGCGAGCGACGGCGAGGGCGGAGTTCGAGTGAAGCTGCTCGACTTCGGGATCGCGCGGGTTCAGCACGCGACGACGCAGACCTCCGATGGCTCTGCGCTCGGGACGATCTACTACATGGCGCCCGAGCAGATGCTGGACGCGGGGCGCGCGTCGACGGCGGCGGACGTCTGGTCCGTGGGCGTGATGATGTTCGAGCTCATCGCGGACGTGCTGCCGTTCGACGGGCAGACGATTCACGAGGTCGCCGTTCGCGTGTGCACGGCGCCGATGCCGTCGCTGCTCGAGACGGTTCCGTCGGTGAACCCCGAGCTCGCGGCGGTCGTTCACGCATGTCTGGATCGCGACGTCGCCAATCGACCGCAAAACGCGCGGGCGCTGGCAGAGATGTTCGACGCGGTGGGCATTGTCGCCCCGCGCACGACCCGGGTCTCGGTGGTGGCTTCGCCGCGACCGTCGCTGACGCCTGCTGCGCCGCGATCGGTCGTTCCATCGCCGATGACGGCGACAAAGGCTGCTAGCGACTCGACGATCGAGGTCGGGCCCGACGGCGCGCGCGCTGCGCGGAGGGACTCTGTCGCGATCGAGGCTCCCCCGACCGCGCTCGATCGACGATCGCGAGCGCCGAGCCGCAAGTCCGTTGCCCCGATCTTGATTGCGTGTGCTCTATTCGCGGTCGGCATCGGCGGAGCGCTGACCGTGCGTTCGATCCGGAGCGAACGAGCTGCCCCGCAGGCTGCGCGCTCGCCGTCCGTCGCCACGCCTCCTTCGCGTCCGCAGTCGCTACCTTCACCCGCGCAGCCCTCGATCGGCGAGGCGCGACCGACTCCTGCGCCGACGAGACCGGCGCCCGTGGAGCAAGCGCCGTTGCCGTCCGTCGCTGTTGCAGAGCCTCGGCTCGCGGTGCGTCCGCCGACGAGCGTCGGTGTCAGGACAGCTCGAACCGCGGCTGCGTCTGTGGCACGGGCCGCGACTCCTGTCAGCACGGCGACGGCGACGGGGCCTACGGGAGTGACCGAAGCGCCGCAGAGCGCGCCGGTCGTCGCGCGAGCGCCAGAGCCTGCGCCGACCGTGGTGCAGCCGGCGCAACCGACGCAAGCAACACAACCAACGCAGCCTCCGCGGGTCGTCACGTCGACACAACCCGCGCAAGCTGTGAGACCCGCGCAGCCGGTCGTGCAACCGCGTCCGGCCGCGCAGCCTGTGCGGCGACCGGCCGAAGGCGAAGACGAAGCGCCGCTCTCGTTTTGAGCGTCGTGCCATAGCAGGAGCATCGGAGAATGGAGCGAGGTGTTCGAGCGGGCGTGATGCGCGCAGCGCTGTGTGTGGCTGCTGTGTGCGCGGCGAGCACGAGCGCAGAGGCGTCGCCGTGGGTGCTCAGGCCGGGGCGCATCGCGGTGAGCGGCGGCGTGTACTACCAGTACGCGAACAGCGAGTTCTTCTCGGAGCCGGCCAACGGACGAGGGATCACCGGCGAGGTTCCGTTCTCGCTTCGCGGGCAATTTCACAGCGGAACGATGTTCGCCGGCATTCGCGCCGGCGTCGCGCCGCGGTTCGAGTTCGAGCTCAACGTCCCGTTTCGGGTCGTGTCGTACACGGCCGACCCCGTGATCCTGTTGCCGCGCCCGATGGATTTCATGGGGCTCGAGGCGGACTACTACCGTCGCAACATCATCAATTTGTCGCGCGCGACGGCGGGTGTCGCCGACATCAACCTCGCCCTGCGCTATCAGTTCGTGTCGCTCTCGCCGCTCGCCCTCGCGGCGGAGCTTCGCTTCAAGATGCCCACGGGGTACGCGCGGCCAGAGGGCACCTTCGGCGATCGGCCGACGAGCACTGCGGACTTTCTCGCGCGCGCCGGCGAGCTGGTTCGTCCGCAAAACATCCGCGACGACGTGACCTTGGGCGACGCGCAGCTCGACGTGAGCGCGTCATTGCTCATGGGCCTGGCGTTTCGAACGGGGACCTTCGTTCGTCTCGACGCGACGTTCGTCGCGCGCACCGAAGGAGCCGGGCAGCAGGTCCAGGGCGCGTTTCGCGTGGGCCAGTCGATCGGAAAGCTGTTCGTCTTCTATGGTGGCGTCAGCGGGCAGTACAGCGTCACGCAGGGAAGGGTGATCGGGATCTCGGTTGCGGCCGTGGATCCGACGTTGCCTGCGGATCAGTACGGTCGCGACAACGACCCGACGTTCAACTTGCTCTTGCGCGAGGTTCGTCTCGATCGAGACCTGCTCGACGTCTCCGGAGGGCTCATTGCGCGGGTGTCGCCATCGACCGAGATCAACCTCTCGTTCGCTCGGACCGTCGCGGGCCGCAACGTATCTGCCACGAACACGATATTTGTCTCGATGACCGCGAACACTGATTGGGGTCAGGTGGTGGGCGCGGCGCGCGGCCGATGATGATCTTCGACGAATCCGATCGCGCTCGCGCGGCGTAGGTCGAACGGTTCGATGGATCTTTCGAGGCGGTCTTTTCTTGCGCTCGCGGCGATTCTGGCTGCGCGGTGTCGGACGCAAACGCCCGAGGCCGCGGACTCGAGCGGAGGAGCGAGCGAGGACGCGGGGCGACGAGACGACGCAGAGGTGCGTCGGGACGACGTCGCGTCGTCCGACGCCGGGTCGGTCGAGCGCTATCTTTCGCTGGGCGATTCGTTCACCGCAGGGACGGGCTCGCTTCCGAGCGAGAGCTTCGCATCGCGCCTCGTGGCTCGCTGGCGAGACGCGGGCGTGCGCGTCGATGCCCGCAACCCTGCGGTCAATGGCTACACGACGGCGGACGTGCTCGAGCGCGAGGTCCCGCTCCTTGCTGTGTTTTTACCCACGTTTGTGACCCTCGCGATCGGCGCGAACAACATCGTCCGAAGGGGAACGGCCGAGACCTATCGCGCCGACGTCCGTCGAATCCTCCGCGCGGCTCGCGACGCTGGGGTCGCCGCGGCGGACATCATGGCGTTGCCGCAGCCCGAGTGGCCGCGGTCGCCGACGGGCAGAGAGTTCGGCGACAGCGCGCAGCTGCTCGATCGTGTGCGTGAATTCAACACGATTCTGCGCGACGAGACGCGCGCGATCGGCGGCCAGTGGTTGGACTTGACGGCGTTGATGACCGCGCAAGCGGACGCGGGATCGTGGGCGAGCGACGGGTTGCACCCGTCGGCGCTGGCATACGACCAGTGGGCCGAGGCGATCTTTCGCGCGCGGCCGACGGTGCGAGCGAGTTAGCTGTCGGCGAGCGAAGGCTGCGCGGGTGGCTGTGGCGATCCCGCGGTCTTCTTCGCGGTCTCGCGGGCGCGGGCCTCGATCTGCGTCGCGCGAGCCTCCGCCATGGGCGCTCGAGGATCCTTCTTGGTCGTCGACGACGCGAACGCGCGAAGCTGCGCAGCGATCTCGCGGTCCGCGCAGGATGCGAGCAGCGCGTCGAGCTGCCACAAGCGCGATTTGCCTGTCGCCGAAGCGACCATCGCGTCTGCGGCGAAGCGGTGAAGGCGCGCGGCGTTCCATCGGCCGAGGAGCTTCGTCGCGCTCTGGAAGCTGCGATGAAACGTCCTGCCCTTCTCTTCGACCATCGCGCGCAAAAGCGCGTCGACGACGGCGGCGTCCGAGCGAACGTCGACGTGGCTGAGCAGGGTCAGCGCGGCCTCGCGTGCCGTCGTCTCGCGAAGGGCGCTGCTGGCAGCGGCGCGGATGCGCGCGGCGAGGTCCAGCGGTAGCGGCGCGCGCTCGGGCAACAGTCGCTCGACCGCCGCCGGGAGCGACGCGGGATCGAGCCGCGCGAAGAGGAGGGTGACGATGTGTTCGAGCAGGGGTGCGAGCTGCTCGCGGCCCTCGTCGCGGATCGCTTGCTCGACGGCAGACACCGCGTTTTCGAGGACAGCGACGAACGACTTCGGCTGATTCGCGCGAGATCCGGCGCTGTCGAGCGTCAGCGCGAGCTCGCGCAAGCTGGCTTCGTCGACGGTCCGCGAGCACAGCGCGATCGCGTCATCCGCAGAGAACCCTACGCGAGCGAGCTCCTCGCGAAGCTCGAGCACCTTCTGGTCGCGATGCTTGGGGTCGGTGGTGCCGTTGCCGATGACCCATAGCAAGGGGGGGGGCGTGCCGAGCGCTCGGAGCGCTGCCAGCTTGTCGCGCTGCGCCTTCACAATCTTGACGTCGTCGAGCACGGCGAACACCGCCGCCACCAGGGGCTGCGAAGGGTCGCGGGCGATCTGTTCGCTCGAGTTGCCGACGAACGGTTCGAGCACGTACTCCCTGAGCGGCGAGGTGATCGCGAAGTCGTGCGCGAGCTCAGTGATGGTGTTCCACGAGTGGGAGTTCGACGTCGCGGCGCTGCCGACGACGACGACGGTGACGCGAGGTCGGCCCTTTCGATCGCGGGCAGGCTCGATGTCGACGACGTTTCGCGCGCCCGGGGCGGCGCCCATTCGCCTCGCGCGCGCGAGGGCGTTGATTGCCTTTCTTCTCGCGACCGCGAGGGTATAGGCGGCCGCGACGGCGGGGGGACGGTCTCTTTTTCTCTTGAGCAACGGGCACGCGAGCTCGACGTCGACGTCGACCGCGCAGTCGACGTGGTAGCGCTTGGTGTTCTTCTCGCTGCGTTCGCCCTCGATCAAGCTCGGGCCGTCGATGTCGTCGTCCCAGTCGCGCGAGAGAAAGACTCCCTCGATCGCGAGCTCGCCGGACACAATATCCTCGCCGCACCGATAGCAGGGCTGGCTGGCAGGTCGGGCTTCGACGAGGCGGTAGTCGAACGTCTTCACCGCGCGGATTCTGCCCGACTCGCGATGCGCTTTACAGGACTCGCCGGACGACGCAGGATCGTCGCCGCCCGGCGGGCCTTCGGGGTGACTTCCGAAACGACCCTATGAAGGTTGAGCTTCAGACCCGTCACCTCGGTCTTTCCCCCGGGTATTATCTCTCAGCGGCCTCGCGATCGCGTCGTCCGCTGCCTATTTCGTCGCGGGAGTGTCGTGGTGCTGCACACCGAGCGCATCGAGCGTGAGGACCTGGTCCTCTTCATCAACGCGTGTTTGTCGGCGACTTCGCAGGCGGAGTTCTACGAGGACGCGCGGGGACAGTCGCTCGCGCTCGATTTCTTGCATGAATACGTGTGTCGTCACTACCGGCCGCTGTATTCCCGTACGCTGGCGGCGGGGATCAACGACCACGCCCGCGCGCGCATCGTCACCGAGCTGATCTGCAGCCCCGCCAAGGTGTCTGCGAGCGAGCGAGCGACGGAGGCGAGGCTCGTCGCGACGACCCTCTCGCGCATGCCGCCGCAGCGCGTCTATCACCTGTTCGAGCGCGTGTGCGGGCGACGAGTGACGAGCAGGCGCGTGCGCGCGGTCGTGTCCGAGTGGCTCGCGACGAGGGATCTGGCGTTCGACGCGGTGAAGTACCGACGGGCGCTTCGAACGATCGTGGGGCACTTTCACCTGCGCACGCCCGCCGACACAGGGCGATTCTTGTTCGAGCGCCACACGCGAGACGGCCGCTACGAGACCGCGCTCTTCGAGAGCTGGCGGCAGGCTCACTACGCGAAGGCGAGCGTGTACGAGTTGCCGTACAGCGTGGCGGTCGGGTTCGCGCGCAAGCACAAGATCCCGAAGGACGAGTTTCTCGAGAAGATCGCGCCCATGATGACGCGCAGCGAGCGGTTTCGGACGCAGCTCGCCGCGCGCCGCGCAGCGGCCGACGTCGCCCCCGTGGATTTGTCTCGTGAGTCGCCGACGCGGATCGCGCTCTTTTCGTATGCGCTCGAGGCGCGCGCGCGAGCCGAGCGGAGGGACGAGCTTCTCGCTGCGATGACGGCGAGCGTCGCGCGTGTGTGCGATCGCTCTCCGATGAAGTTCGGTCGTGTGGTCGCGGTGCTCGACAACAGCTATTCGACCCTCGGTTCGCGAGAGAAGCGGCTGCGTCCGCTGGCGGTCACCGCGGCGATCGACGCGCTCTTGCGTGGCGCGTCGCGCGCGTACACGGGGCTGTGGACCAGCGCGCCAGAGGACTCGCTCTGGATCGAGGTGCGCCCACGAGGCTCGACGAGGCTCGCATGGAAGGTGCTCGAAGCCCTCGAGCACAAGCCCGAGCTCGTGGTGATCGTCTCGGACGGCTACGAGAACGACCCGCCCGGCGCGCTCGCGTCGCTCTTGTCCGCGTACCGAACGTCCGTCGATCGGGCGCGGGCGGTGTCGATCGTTCACGTCAATCCGGTGTTCGAAGCGACGAGCTTCGGGGCGGCGAGCTTCGGGCCGTCGGCTCCGATGGTGTCGGTGCGCGACGCCGAGGATGTGTTGACCGCCCTGGGATTCGCGCGGTTTGCCGACGACAAGGCGACGCTGGGCGAGCTCGCGCGGTATCTCGACGGTCGCGTCGAGGAGTTTTTCGGGACGCGCGGCGGCCGAGAGGAGTCAGAGGACGAAGAGCGGTCCAACGAGCAGGCCGAGGCGCTGGCGTCGCGCGGCGATGCCGTGGGGGGAGAGGTTGTGTCGTGAGCATCAAGTACTCGATCGACTCGGTGAACATCGCGGGGCTCGAGCCTCGCGCTTCGCAGCAGTGGCGGAGCGTGAGGCTCGTGCCGCTGGTGCGGACCAAGACGGTCAACGGGCTGAGGCTCGCGCGCGTCGACGAGGGCGATATGCCGACGATCACGAGGTTGTCCGCGCACACGGCGCACCCCGAGCGAGAGTCGGCGTTTGTGAGCATCGTGCCCCACTCGTTTGTGCTCGGCTGGGGCGAGGACGCCGAGTGCGAGCTCAACCAGGGCGTCGCGTTCGTGCGCGCGAGCGACGGAAGGACGTTTCACACCCGCGGCTGCTCGGTGAAGCTGAAGCTTCGGATGGCGCGACGATCGGGCGCGAGATCGCTTCGCTTCGCGCCGCAACAGCTGGCGCTCGAGGGGCTCTTGTCGCTCTTCTTCACGGGGCCCGAGGTGGCGAGCCGCGATTGGTCCGAGCGCTTGATGCGTCGCGGGCTCGACCCGCGCGTCGAGCGCGCGCTCTCGGGCCGCGCGATGCCGCACCTCTCCGAGGCGCTTCGGGTGTTCGAGGTGCTCGACGGTCAGTGCGGGATGCTCTTGTACTTCGGCGATCTCTTGTTCGGCTCGTTCGTCGCGCCGACGCCCGAGGACTACCGGGCGGTGCACGACTCGCTCGTGCTCGACCTGTTTCCGGCGGAGCTGCTCGAGCACGCGCGGTACGAGGCGCCGACCTTTCGCGCGAGCATCGACGCGCGCGGGGTGCGCACGATCGCGGAGCTTCGCGCGGCGCTCGATCGTGAAGAGCTCGCGTGGAAGCAGTGGACGATGTTTACGGCGTCCGAGCTCTTTCGAAACGCGATGGTCCAGTCGGTCTACGGGATGGACGGAGTTCGACTCGAGCGCTTCGTCACGACGCTCGAGCGCAAGGGCGAGCACCACGCGGGCGAGCGCGTCGTCGCGCGCGACGGGACCGTGGCGTACCTGAAGACCTATCGTCTGTCGGTGCCGCAGGCGCGCCGCGCCTACCTTTTGAAGTCCCTCGCTGACTCGCACTGGGAAATCGATGTTGCTGCGGTAAAAACAAGGATGACCCGCGGTCAGTTTCTCGAGGAGCTCCATCGGTTCGACTTCGGCTGGATGCTCGGACCCGAGGTGCTTCGAGAGCTCAAGCGGCACTGAGCCGCGATCGCGAGCGCGGTTGAAATGGTGGGTCTTGCGCGGCGCTGTAGGCGTGCGTATTCGTCGCGCGATGGAGAGCTCGATTCGAAACGCGCGCATCGAAGATGTGCCGAGACTGCGCGCGATCGAGCGTGCGGCGTGCGAGCTCTTTCGAGCGATGCCGGACGTCTACCAGCGATATGTGGCTCATCCGACGCCCGAGGCTTCGCTCACGAAAGGGATCGACGCAGAGACGTTGTGGGTGATCGAGACTGCGGAGCGCGTCGCGGGGTTTTTGCTTGGGTTTCCGGTGGACGGCGCGTTTCACATCGACGAGCTCGACGTCGATCCGCTCTTCGGACGGCGCGGGCTCGGGACGAAGCTCGTCGAGCACGCGTGCGAGTATGCGCGCGGGCGGCGGTACCCCTCGTGCACGCTCGTCACGATGACGTCCGTGCGGTGGAACGCGCCTTGGTATCGCACGCTCGGCTTTCGCGAGCTGACCTGGGACGAGCTCACGCCCACGCTGCGTACGATGCGCGCAAAGGAGATCGAGCGCGGCCTCGATCGCGAGCGCGTGGTGATGCTTCGAGAGCTGTGAGCGCGGCGGAACGACCACGCTCGCGGGCGCGCCTTCGCTAGGCCACGACGGGGCCTTCGAACACCGACGCGAACGCCGGTGGGACCAGCGATCGCGCGCTCGGTCCAACGGTGGGGCGCGGCGTCGAGAGCGTGTTCCAGAGGAGGATCGTCTTGCCTCGAAAGCGTGGATCGCGGCAGAGGACACGCAGCGCCGCGAGTTGCTTGCCCGTGTACGTGACCTCGCCTGTCGCGCCGGTGAGGGTCTTCCACGCGGCTGCGCCCTCGATGGCAGCGGCGGTAGGCGCGCCGTAGCCGGGCCCGAGAAAGCCCTGCATCACCGTCCATTTCGCGCCTTCGAAGGAAGAAGGGTCTGCGCCGCCGCGGCCGACGAGAAATCGCGCGGTCGAGCGGACACGGTAGCCGATCGTGAGCTTGTTGGTGGCGATCCACGGAGCGATTCGAACCCCGATCGCCTCGGTGTCCCAGCGCAGCATGCGCAGAGAGAGAGCGATCGCGGCGAGCGTCCCCGCAGAGCCGGCGGGGACGACGATGGCGTCGGGTCTCGGACACTCACCCGCGTCGACCTGCGCGGCGAGCTCGAGCATGGCGTCGACGTAGCCGAGGTTCGCGCGGGCCGAGCTCGCGCCGGGCTCGATGAGAAACGCGCTGCCTTTGGGGGCGCGGCGCAGCTCGCGCCACAGTCGAAACGCACCGGTCACGAAATTGTGTGCACGAATCATGTTCGCGCCGACCGCCGCGTTGATGCACAGCGCCTCGCGCGCAAACTCGGTCACGGGCTGATCGTAGAGGACCATGTTGACGTCGAACCCCTGCGCGCGGCCGTGAACCGCGGTGGCAGTTGCTTGCGTCGAGGCCAGTCCCCCGAGCGTCCAGAGCGCGGTCGCGCCCTGCGCGCGCGCCTTCGCGAAGAGAAACTCGTATCGACGCACCTTGTTGCCGCCGTAGTTGGGCGACACGAGGTCGTCGCGCTTCATCCACAAATCGACGTCGTGCGCCCGGTGCTCGGTGTATCCCTCGATGGCGTCGCACCGCTCGACGCGCGTCGGCGTCTGCGCGAGCCTCATCCACGGAACAGTCTCGGCCAGCTTGGGCCAGCGTTCGAACAAGAGCGGATGATCGCGCGCGGGCATCACGGGCGCCGATCATAGACCGCCCCGGACGCAGCGCCGTGGAGTTCGTGTACAACAGCTCCGCCTTCGGTTGGCGACACGCGCCCGTTTGAACCCGTGGCGTGTCTTCTTCCAACCTCGGCGTCGCGTACAACAGCTCCGCCTTCGGTTGTAGAGCGAACGAGTATGGTCGTCTGGCGCAACTTTCGCGTGGATGTGATCGCGAGACGAGGGCGCTACAATCGCGGCTTCCATGAGCAACAGTCACGGACGGGGCGACGAGAGAGCGGACGAAGCCGCAGAAGAGCTCGTCAAGCACGACGACGACGCGATGACGAGGCGCGTGCTGCCCATCGCGGGCTCCACCCGCGGGCACGTGTCCGCGGCGCGCGCGCTCGACCACTGGTACGTGCTGGCCAATAGCGACGAGCTCGCGACGGGCGCAGTCCTGTCGCGGACGCTGTACGACACGCCGATCGTCCTCTTTCGCGGACACGACGGGTCGGTGGGCGCGCTGCTCGATCGCTGTCCCCATCGCAACGTGCCGCTCTCGATGGGCGAAGTCGCCAAGGACAACACGCTGCAGTGCGCGTATCACGGGTGGCGCTTCGAGCGCGGAGGGCGATGCGCGCACATTCCGTCGCTCGGCGCAGAGGCGTTTGCGAAGGACAGCGCCGCGTGGCGAGCGCTCGCCTTCGCGGTGCGCGAGCGAGACGGGTTTGTCTGGGTGTATGCCCGACAAGGCGCCGAGCCGGCGCACGAGCCGCTCGCGTTTCGACACCTCTCTGACGGTCGCTACACCCACGTCTACCAGCGCACCGAGGCCGAGGGGACGCTGCACGCCACCGCGGAGAACGCGCTCGACGTTCCGCATACGGCGTTTTTGCACAAGGGGCTGTTTCGCAGCGACAGCCGCGGTATCGCGATCGAAGCGATCGTCCGAGCGTCATCCGATCGCGTCGAAGCTCAGTACGTCGGCGAGCCGCGGCCGCCTGGACTGGTCGCGCGGCTGTTGTCGCCTGGCTCGAGCGGGGACGTCGTGCACTTCGACCGGTTCATCGCACCGTGCGTCGCGCAGGTCGAGTACCAACTGGGCGACGAGAACCACGTGCTGGTGACGACAGCGCTCACTCCCGTCAGCGACTTTCGGACGAAGCTCTTCTCGGTGGTGAGCTTGCGGCTGCGGATTCCGATCCGAGCGCTGGCGCCGCTGATCGAACCGCTCGGGCTGAAGATTTTTCAGCAAGACGCCGTGATGCTCCGTGCGCAGACAGAGCTCATCAAGCGCTTCGGCGGCGAGCAGTTCGCGAGCACCGAGATCGACGTCCTCGGCAAGCACATCTGGCGCCTCTTGCGCGCGTGCGAGCGTGGTCCCGTCGAGCGCGACCTCTCTCTGCGCGAAGTCTCTCGCGCGCGGCTGATCGTTTGAGCGTGCCGAGCGTGAGATCGACGCTGTTCGTAGCGGTGCTTTGGGGACTCGTCGGCTGTCGCGAGCGCGCGCCGCGCGACGCGAGCCCGCCTGTTCGCAGCGATGCGAGCGACGCGCCGGTGGCGCTGGACGCGGCGACGCCTGTCGACGCGGGCTCGCCGACGCGGCTGCGGCCTGTCGCGCTCGCGGTGGGAGACGACCTCGTCGCGTACGTCGTCCTCGCGGCGCTCAGCGAGAACCTCGCGGACGAGATCTTGCCCGCGCTGTCGGGGCAGGGCGCGTCGCTCGACGTGCGCGTGTTCGGTGATCGCCAGCGACGCGACTCGAGCTCCGTCGTCGCGTTGCGACCGGGCTCGCGGGTGCTGCGCGTCGTCGGAGCGCAGGTCGAAGCGCTCGCTCCGCCAGAGGGAGCGGACAGCGTGGTGCTCGTGCATGGCGCGCGGTTTCCAGTGTTTTCGCTGGCGAACGACGATCCTTCGACGCTGCGTCAGCTCGTCGATGGGGCGTGGCGTGCGGCCGATGAACGCGCGCGGATGGCCATCGCAGGGAGCGTCGGAGGAGACGATTCGATGGTCGCGTCGAGGCTGTCGCAGGCGGTGGGCGCAGGTGATTCGCTTGCGAGCGTGTTCGACACGTGCGTCACCGCGGCCGCGGCGAGGACGTCGGGCTGCCGCGCGTGGCTCTATACGCCACCGGCGTCGCTCACGTTGCCAGCGGGCAGCGAGCGCAAGGGGCTTCGCGCAGCGCTCGTCGGTAGCGCGGTCGCTGTCGCGCTGCGCGAGGTGGATGTGTCTGCGACGTCGGTCGCGCTCGAAGCCGTCGAGCTCTCGGCGCGCGGGGCCGCATCGAGGCGGCTCGGGTTGCTCGCGACCACGTCGTCTGCCCTCGACGAGCGAAGCGCGAGCGAGCGGGCGAGCTCGTACGCGATCTCAGCGGGCACGCGAGCGGTGCTCGTCGGCTGGGTGACTGCGTCGCGCCCAGGAGATTCAACGACGATTCGCGTATCGTCCTTCGATCCGTTTGCCCGGCGATGGAGCGCTCGGCCGCCGCTCGCGCGACGGGCGCAGGAGGTCACAGCGGTCGGCGGGCAGGTCACGACGACCGTGGCGTGGATGGAAGGCGCGCAGCGCGCCGCGGCGGCGCTGGTGGCGGGACGGTGGGTCGCGATCGAGGGGCTGCCGCCGGCCGGCGAAGCGTCGAGCGACGTCGTCATCGTGGACCGACCGCAGGGTGACGAACGGCCGGTGCTCTTCGCGCTGTCATCGAGCGGAGAAGGCTCTTCGCTGCACCGTCACGATGGTCAGTGGTCGCGCGTCGAGCTCACCGCGAGAGAACCGGCGCTCGATCGTCGCTGACCTCAAGGGCAGCGAACGACCTGAAACTTCACGGTCGTGCTCATGGGCGAGGGCGTCTCGTCGGCCCAGGTGACGCCGAACGTTCCGTCGCCGCGACCGATGATTCGCACTTGTTCGCCGGGGCCCGAAGGCGCGATCGCGGACAGGCCTTCGCGCAACACGAGGGCGGGTCCGACGCGACCGACGGCGATGCGAGGCCCCATGGGCGTGTTGGTGCGCATCGCTGCCACGAGGCCGTCACGATCTGCCGCGATCGAGGCTTGCGAGACGTCGAAGCCGAATCCGCCGATGACCGCGAGCGGTCCAGCGGCGCCTGTCGCGACGTTGACGCGGCGGAGGCGAAACGTCCCGTCGACGCCGCGGTTGGTCCACGCCACCACCGCGTCTGCGCCCATCATCGCGACGCTCACTGACTCTGAGACGAACGCGCCCGTCGTGAGCTCGACGGAGCGCTGCAGCGCGCCCGATCCGTCGAGGATCTGAAGATAGACGTTGCCTTGGCCGAGCGCGTTGCGGGCCACGAGCGCGACGAGGACGCGCGTTCCGTCGGTGGTGACGTCGAACGAAGACGCTTGTGTCATCGCGGGACCGATGCTCACCGGCGCCGATGCGGCGCTCCCGTTGACGAGCGCTGCGAGCACGCGCTGTCCGCCGAGCATGTCCATGGTCGAGCGCCACACGACGACCTCGCCGTTGCTGGTTCGCACGACGAAGGGATCCTCGGACAGCTCTCGGTCCGCGACGACTCGGACGGGCGCTCCGGTGGTGGCGCCCATCGCGTCGAGTCGCTGAAGGTAGATGTCGAGACCTGCTTCGTGGTTCGAGTGAAACACCGACGAGAATCCGGTGGGCGTGACGGTAAACGCGCCTCCGCCCATCCGTCCTGCGGGCAAGGTCGCGACGACGTCTGTGCGCTGGATGGACGTCCCGGCCGTGGCGAGACGGTGAAAGAAGATCTTGTCGACGCCGCCGACCTGCAGCGGGTATCCGGCGAAGAATCCCGTTGCAGATTGTCCGACGAACACGGTGCGCGCTTGCTGTCGTGGCTCCGATCCGAGCTCGATTGGCGCGGCCATCACGCCTGTGCATCGACCGAGCACGACCCCTCCGTCCAGCGGAACGATCGCGTCTCCCGTGTCCATCGGCGGAAGCACCACGTCGGACGGCGTCGCTGCGTCGGTATCGCTGCCGTCGCTGACCTCGCCGTCCATCTCGACGATGCCACCGTCACCGTCGGAGGTGGTCGCGTCGCGGCACTGCGCGCCGACGCACCGATCGGCGGGTGCAACGTTGACGTCTTCGGGCGGAGGCTGGACGGGCGGCGAGCACGCTGCGACCGAGGCCAGGCACAGCGCCGCGATAGACCGAGAAGAAAGAAGAGCAATCGTGCGCATCATTCGCAGCGCATCGTAGCACGCGGGGCGCTTTCTCTGCGCTGCGCTCGAGGTCAATTCTTCGATCGACGCGGTGATTCGCGGGAGGCGAACGCACCCGCGAGTCGGGAGGGCGGGACTGGCCCGAAGCTCAGCAGATGATCGTAGAACTCACGGTTCACCCATCCCGACGCGCTCGCGCGCAGCGATGCGATCGCGCGCTCTCCGGCGAAGTACGTCGAGCTCTGCAAGGGAACGCGCTTGGATCGGAGCACTTGCATCCGCGCCCATCCCTCGGACATCAACGTCGCGCGCGAGATCATTTGCACGGCCTCGTCGTCGGTCATTCCACCGGCGTGCAGGCCGAGGTCTAGCAGCACCCGCGCGGCGCGAATCGCGTCACAAAACGCGAAGAAGATCCCCTCTGCGCCGTCGTCGTAGAAGCCCTCGGAGAACAGCAGTTGCTCCATGTGGACCGCCCACCCTTCGACCGAGAGCATCGCGCCGAAGTACCCGCGAGACATCGCGACGTCGTCAGCGACGCCGAGAAAGCGCACCGCCGATGGACGCGCCCGCTGCCACGCCGCGCTCTGCAAATAGTGTCCTGGAATCGCCTCGTGCACAGCGAGGTTCTTCGCCTGCACTAGCGGGTGCGCGGCCGTGGCCGTCGCGTAGAGCGCGTGGCCCTCTCCGTGTGGATGCAGCAAGGGCGCGGGCCAGTTCGTCAGCGCCACTCCGTCGCCGACCCCATCGGGCATCGGCGCGAGCGACAGCGACAGCGCGTCGGGCACCGTGAGCAAATCGCGCGCGCGGACGAAGCTCGTCGCGGCGTCGATGTGGTGCTGGTAGCGACCGACCGCTTCCTCGATCGTCTCTGGCTTCTTCTCGAAGGTCGCGAAGAGCGCCGCCCGGGCCTCTTCGACGTCGCGAATCGTCGAGTCTCCCGCGGCGCGCGCGCGCTCGATGAGCGCCCTGTGCGCGCAGGCGAGCGCCTCGGTCGCGTCTCTGTGGAGCGTCTCGATGGATGCCTCCAACCCCATCGTGTACCTCAGTCGATAGGCGACTTCGTCCTCGCCGAGCACGACGCGCGCTCGCGCGAAGGGCGCGATTTCGTCTGCGAGCGCTCTGGCGAACGAGGCGTACCCGGCCCGAGCTTCCGCAGCCGCTCTCGCGACGCGCTCCTGATCGCGCGAAGACAGCGCCACGCCCTCGAGCGAGAGCCGCTGTGCGACGCCGCTCGGGAGCAGGTCCATCGACGTCATTGCTCCGGGCAGGATCCGCTCGGCGAAGGCCTGCAGCACCGCGCGGTCCGGTCCTCGCCCGTCGCGCGCGCCGCGGCGAAGGTTGTCTGCGTGGGAGGCGAGAAATCCCGACACGGCCTCGGCGCGCCGCACGACGGCCTCGACGTCAGCGAGCGTCTCGGTGTGCAGCAGCGCGTGCTGAACCGCGGCGTTCGGCAGCGCGGCGAGCTCGAGGTTCGACGCGTCTTGGTCTCGTGCGAACCATCGTGCGTAGTGTTCTGCCGTGCGCACGAGCGCGTCGAGATCGAGCCGAGTGGCGAGCGACAACGCGCCCGCGTCCAACGCGCTCGCATCGACGAGGGCCTCTTCGAGCCGCGCTCGTTCACGCTGCGCTTGCTCGGGCGAAGGGTCCGACAGGCGGTGAGCAGCGTCGGCGAACCCCAACGTCGAAGCATCCTCGGGGTGCGCCCGAAAATGCCCGTCTACATAGGCGTGGACGAGCGCTCGCGCGGCGGCTTCGTGATCGATCACCGGTGAGATCATGGGCCACGGGGACTTTGTGACAAGCATCGCGACTGCATTCGCGCTGGGCACGCCCGCGCTACCCCCACGTCGCGTGGGCTGCTCGGCGATCGGCAGCAGGGCTCACACGGGCGCGACGAGTTCGTCGTCGAGCCTCGCGAGCGTGCTCGGAGGGTCGAAGAAAACACGGTGTCGGAGCGACGCCCGAGCGTGCGAGGATCGCTGGCGCGATGAGCGATGCAGTGAGGCTGGTCTTTCGCGACGATGGGTGCGCGCTCTCGGTCTGGCGTAACGTGATGATCGCGTATTTTCGCGAGCCCGCGACGCTCGAGCGCATGCGCGGGTTTCGCCAGACGCAGCGCGAGCTCGCGAAGCAGCCGGACCCCGTCGGTTGCGTGATCGTGAGTGGTTTGAACAGCTCGGCGAAGATGGAGCTCACCGAAGACACTCGCCGCGCGATCATCGACGCGATCAAGGCCTACGAAGACCGCGACCTGACCGTCTCCGTGGTCATCGAAGTGCGCGGCTTCGTCGGCACGACCGTGCGCTCGCTGATCGCTGGGCTGATCCTGATCTCGCGACCGAAGTACCCGATGAAGATCTTCGGCGAGCGCGATGACGGCGGGCGTTGGCTCTTCGAGAAGATGTACCGCGGCGGTCCCGGCGGCGACGCGCGGGCGTTGCTCGCGGCCATCGAAGAGACCAGCGCGAAGTTGCTCCCTCCCGCGTGAGTGAACCCACAGTTTCAAGTGAGGTCCCCTCTGGCGCTCGAGGGAGCGCGGCGCATCGCGCGCCGTGCACACGGGGGACGGAGTGGATCGTGAACGTGTGACGGGAGAAACGAAAACGCCGCAGGATGACTGCGGCGAATCGGTTTCTACTGGGTGCCGGCGGTCGGACTTGAACCAACGACCTTGGGATTATGATTCCCCACCGCGTCTGCTGTTGACCGCAGCAAAGCCGCGGCGAAAGACGGTCGCAACGCCGGGTGCAGCAGCATTGCAGCAACCGCTTGTCGCGTCCGTTCCTCGCCGCAGAGAACGGAAAGGCGCCGCTCGGTGACCGCGAGCAACGCCGCGAATTGGCCCGTCAGCGGCGCGTCCGGCCGCTTTGGCACCTCCACCGTCAGCAGCCGCACGGTGCCGCAGGGGCGAGCGTCGCGTTGCCAATGTCGATCGGCTCGTTCGAGTTGTTGTGGCCCTTGCAGAACGCCACGATGTGGTGGGTCTTCCGCGCGTTGCCGTGGGCGTTCCGAACGTGAGCGCCCACCTCGGCGCCGACGTAGCAGCCTCGAGCTTGGCAGAAGAACGTCACGCCAGCGTGCCGCTCGTAGTGCTTCAACCAGGAGGGGCAGCAGGGACACTTCTTGCCCGTCGTTCCGGAGATGTTCTCGACAACCATCATTGCCTGCCTTTCGTGCGGGGAATGCCCGCGTGAGGCGAGACCGTGACCATGCGGAAAACGATGAACAACGCCTCGGCCATAGTTGACGAAACGCGCTCTCGGCTGCTGACGCCCATTGCGCAAATCGTGCCTGCCGCGTCTCTCAACCTATTGAAAACAAAGAACTTTGTGACTTGCTTGTGCTCGGATGTCGATGCACATCACCCCTCGCCGCAGGGAAAACCCCAGCGGTTTCAAGAGGTTGAGCATGAAGACGCTGCGGTTCGGGATCGAGATCGAGACGGTGGGGCTGACGCGGGAAGCGGTTGCCAAGGCGATCGCCAAGGCCCTGGGCGGCACGGCTGAGCGCGACCCTGCGAACTACGACAGCTGGCTGGCGCGCGACGCAGCTGGGCGCAGCTGGCGCGCGGTGTACGACGGCAGCCTCACGCTTCCGAACGAGAGCGCCGAGATCGTCAGCCCGATCCTGACCTGGGACGACCTTCCGAAGCTGCAGGAGATCGTGCGCGCGGTCCGCCACGCAGGCGCGAAGGTCGACGCGAGCTGCGGGATCCACGTCCACGTCGACGCAGCGCGCTTCGACGCGAAGACGCTCGGCAACCTCGCGCGCCTCGTGAACCAGCAAGAGGACCTGCTCATCGCCGCGCTGAAGATTCAGCCCGCGCGCTTGATGCGGTACACGAAGCCGATGGACCAGGGGTTCCTTCGCAGGCTCAACGAGGAGCGCCCCCAGACGATGGCCGCGTTCAACCGCGTCTGGTACGGCCGCGAGCAGACGCGGCCGAGCCACTACCACGACAGCCGCTACCACGGCCTGAACCTCCACTCGGTCTGGTATCGAGGGACGATCGAGTTCCGCTACTTCGAGGGCACGCTGCACGCGGGGAAGGTGAAGAGCTACGTCCAGCTCTGCCTCGCGCTCGCGGCGAAGGCCCTCAGCGCGCGCTTCGCGCTCTCGCGGAAGCGCACGGTGGACGCAGCGCACGCGAAGTACGACTTCCGCGTGTTCCTCCTGCGCCTCGGCTTGATCGGCGAGGAGTTCGCGACGGCGCGCTACCACCTGCTCGCGAACCTCGAGGGAAGCGGAGCCTTCCGCAACAGCGCGAGGCCCCAGCGTTCCGCCACAGCGGCGCCTGCGGCGCCCGACGCGGGAGAGGACCGATGAACGCCCAGCGGCAACAGCCGCTCGCCCTGGCGGGGCTCGAGCGGGCTCAACCGACGGCGCGGTGGTACTTCGCCTTCGGCTCGAACCTCGACACCGCGCAGATGGCCCACCGTTGCCCCACGGCGCGCGCGGTCCGCACGGCGGTGCTGCGCGGCTTCGAGCTCGCGTTCGTCGGCTACTCGGCCACGTGGGACGGCGCGGTGGCCACGGTACAGCCGCGCGCTCGAGCGACCGTCCGCGGGCTGCTCTACCGGATGACGGACGAGGACTTCGAGCGCCTCGACCGTTTCGAGGGGCACCCGTTCGTGTACGAGCGCCGCGAGATCGCGGTCAGCGCTGCGCACGTCGATCGCGCGGAGACGTACGTGCTCGAAGGCGAGCTCGGCGCACCGGCGCGCGCGTACCTCGAGCGCATAGCGCGAGCGTACGACGCGCTCGGATTCCCCATCACGCCGTTGCTCCGCGCGGCACGACGATCCATCACCACCGAGGACGAATGAAGACGGGCGAGACGACGAGGGTGTTCGTGTACGGGACGCTGCTGCGAGGCCAAAGCAACCACCGTGTGCTTCGCGGAGGGCTCTTCGTCCGCGAGGCACGCACACGCGCAGAGCACACGATGTTCGACCTGGGCGCGTTTCCGGGTGTCGCGCGCGGCGGAGCAACGGCGATCGTCGGCGAGATCTTCGACGTCGACGCGGGTGTGCTCGAGCGGCTCGACATGCTCGAGGGCCACCCGCGCTTCTACGAGCGCCAGGCGATCGAGCTCGAGGACGGCGAGCGGGTGAGCGCGTACCTCTTGCCGCTCGAGCGCTACGCCGAGGCGCCGCGGATCGTGAGTGGCAGTTGGCGCGCGTATCAGGCAGGTTCGGACGAGGAGCGAGACGAAGATGAAGATCGAGTTGAGTGACGGCCGCGTGCTCGAAGGCACCGCGTTGCAGATCGTGCGGGCGATGCAGAGCGTGTCGTTCGCCCACCGCGACAGCTCGCTGCGTGAGTACGTCGCGTGGTCGGTCGCCAATGCGCGTCGGTTGAACGAGCTCGAGCTCGACGTCGCTGGCGAGAGCGACGATCAGCTCGCGGAGAGCCTCGTACGAGCGATGTGCGCGAAGAAGCTTGCCACTGCGCTGTGAGCCGTTGCCTTCGTGGAACGTGCGCTTACGTGGTGGGGGCGATGAAGATCTACGGGCTCACTCGCCGCGAGCGCGGCGACACCGATGTGGAGGGCTGCAGCCGCCACGGCCGAGCCGCGGGCGTGTATGCGCTCCCCGGCCGCGGCGGCGACATCCGCGCCTACCACTCGCTCCGCGGCGGAAAGAAGGCGGCGCGCCGGCGGATGTTCAAGCGCCGGGAGCGGGCGGCCGCTCGGCGCGAGAGCGAGCTCCTCAGCAAGGTCGCGTGAGAGGGGGCAACGTTTCGCGCGAGTGCGGAGGCGGAACGGCGCGCTACAGCTCGAACCAGCCAACCTTCGGGCGAGTGCCCTCAACCCTCTCTACGGTCACGCGTGCCGTCCCAGACGGGGTGGGGACGGCACGCAGCTGATACCAAATTGGTGGAGATCCATGAGACACGAGGTAAATTGCTGCACAAACCTCCCGCGGATCTCCCTGCGAGCTGACGATCAGCGGCTGAAAGGCGGGGATGCCCTGCCGGGAGAATGGGACCGCTCGAAGCGGTTCGCGCCGCGCACTTGAGAATGCGTGGTGATGAACGCGCCACCCTGTTGGGACGTCGGCGTCGACAGCGCTGAGAATCGCGGTAGGAGCTCGAGACTCGTTGTTTGGGTGGGCAAAAACGCCGCCGTATGTGATTTCGTCGGCGGCAACGAATCCTTCATTGACCAACACAACATGCACGTTGATCGGGACGCCGTATTTGTTGACTGGCTCCGTGCCGTTAACCATTGCCTCCGCCTCCAACACGAGCTCAGGGTGTGCTCGACGCCCAACGAGCAGGTCTTCCACGAGAAACGCTGGTGCGCGGATGGTAGCGTCGCCGATGCGAAGCCACGTGGTAAGCTCGCCGTTTGAAATCGTGTGCACTAAACGAGCTGAGCGAAGTGCTGCGATCACGAGTACGCAGCCACCCGCAACGTCGATCCTGCAAACACGAATGAGCGGCGCGATTGCTGGCCCGATTTCCTTCAGCGATCTCACCGCCCATTCGTCGATCGCGCTGTTGCCGATCATCGTTGGCGCAGGCTCGAGGCTGTACGGGCTTTTGTCGCTCACGCCGACAATCAAAACTCCGCCGTTGCTATTCGCGAAGGCGGCGACTTGCTCGCGAATCATCGCCGCGACGTCTGCTCGCTTTGCCTTGTCGTCGACGCTGCGTCCGGCGCCATCGCTGCCGAACGCGAGGCCGGACTTGAATTCGTGGTGCTGGGATTCGACGAGCTTGCTCGTGTCCAGTGCCTGCAAAAATGCCAGAAGTTCCGGCTCGGTGAGTCGAGCGTTCGACATTGCCAGCTGAGCAAAATCAAGTGCGGGGTGCTTTGCCATCGGCGGGCAATGATGCGCGGCACACAAAGCGTCGACAACTGAGGCGTGGAATCGTGGCGGTCTTCGGCGGCTCGCATCCGCGCTGCTCATCGCCGCCGAGGCCTTTTCCGTCGACGGACACGAGCGAGCTCGCGAGCCACAACGACGGCGCAATCCCCGAGCTCGGCCGCGCCCAGGAAGAAGAGCAGGCTGAGTGCGCGCGAACCGCACCCGCGCGGCCGCGGGCCTGCCGATCCGACGCGAGTACAAGGGGCGACGGCTACGCGCGAGCGATCACTGACACCTCGCACGCGTTCCCATCCGTCGGAGCCGACCAGCCGGCGACGGCGCCGAGGTCGTCGTGAGGAGGGTGGAGCTGGGTGTCGAGGCGCTCGAGCCGCTGGTGGGGGCGCTGCGCGCGTCGCTCGAAGAGGACGGGTACGACGTCAGCGGAGAGATCGTTGCTGGAGCTCCCGTGCGTGGCGGGAACGCAGGGTATTCCCTGTCAACTTTTTGTCAGTCGTGAAGGTGACGAAGTAGAAGAAAGTTGCGGCTCATGTTGGTCGCGAAATGAAAGCGCCGTGTGCTCCCGACCAAGAAAGCACACGGCGCTCCGTCTCCTCTCCGAGAGAAAAGATGACTCACAAAGAATCCATTGGAACGGGACTGACCGTCAACAAAGCTTCACCGATCAACCTCCCTCGCGCTTCTCACGCTGGCATGGTGGAGTTCGACAACGTGAGCATCCAGTGCTTCGTCTGCGATGGCGAAGCGCTCCTCACCGGCCGCGGAATCGCTCGGGTTCTCCGTGGTGCCAAGGGCGGGAGTTTGAGCCGCCTGCTCGAGCGAATCCCCAGCGAATTTCGCGACAAGATCCGTGGTGCCAAGCGAGAGTTTCTGCTGCCGACAGGACAGCACGCGCAGGGCTACCCCGCCGATGCTCTCGTGACCATCTGCCGCGTGTTCCATGATGCAGGACGCGCAGGTGTTCTGCATCACAAGCAGCAGGCCATCGCAGCGCGCGCGACGGCTGTGTTGGTCAGCTGTGCCTCGGTCGGCATCGACGCTCTTGTATTTGAAGCGGCCGGGTATGACTCCGAGAAGCCCGAGACAGCGCTGCAAGACAAGCTGACCCGGGTGCTTCGGGCCGAGCTCGGGCAATGGGAGCGCCTTTTCTCGCGAGATTTCTTTCACGAGCTGTCGCGGTTGCTTCGCCTGCCGCTGACGGGCAGGCGCGGCCGTCCAATGCGCTTCGGCGCGTTCATCGCCAAGTTCTTCTACGAGTGGTTCGACGAAGACGTTGCGGAGGCGCTGCGGTTGAAGAACCCGTCGCCGGCGCGAGGGTCGAACCACCACCAGTGGTTGACGCCCGAGGCGAGGGACAGGTTCATCCAGCACCAGCGCGACGTGATCCTGTTCATGCGCTCGTCGCAGACGTTCGCCGACTTCGAGAACCGCTTCTACGCGGCGTTCGGACGCAGCGGACTGCAGCAGGACTTGTTCGCGGCCTAGCGACGGTTCCTGGTTTTCGACCTCGATTGAGGCCGCATCCTACGTCACCGATCGCAGCGGGATCACCTTGGCGAGCGGCCAGGCGGGCGCGATCAAAGAAGAACGCGGCGCAGGGGGGCTGTGACGTACCCGACAGCCGAGCAGGTCACCAGACCGGCCCCCATGAGCACCCCCCGGAGGACGTCGCGATCCTCGATGCCGCGCGCTTGGGTCGAAGAAGAGCGTCTCAGCGAAGAAACGAACAGCGTGAGATGTTCAGGGTGCTTGAACTACAGCGGTAGACCAAGCGCGCGGGGGGGGAAGCGGCATATGCTCAGCCGCGTTCAGTGGGGCAGCCGAAAGAGAAAAGTAACCTTCTGAAGCTGATTTCCGACACCGGCGCTTCGATTAGTGAAGTTGAGCGGGACCAGGCGATCAAGTGGTTGGCATCGGTCGATTTCAGCAGTGATGAGCGCCCCCTGAGAAACTGGGCTCGAGCGCTGTTGCTGCCCGCTTTTGTCGACACGCCCCATCCAAGCCGTCCGGCAGAAAAGTTGTCCCCCGAGACAAGCCTAAATTCTATTGAATACCATCTACTCAAACACCGCGCCGACTGGGACCCATCGACAACTGTGCAAGAGTATGAGTCCGGCATGCGAGATGCTTG
>LNEO01000229.1 GCA_001465015.1 Deltaproteobacteria bacterium Ga0077539
TGCGAGCCACCCCTCTTTTCATTGGGTCCGCTGCTTCGCCACTGAAAACGCTGCGCCTTCGACGCAGGTGATGAATGATGAGAGCTCGCTGCCGCGCCCCGGCTGTCTTCGCTCGCTGCCGCGCCGAGGCTGACGTCGCTCGCTGCCGCGCCCCGGCTGTCGTTGTATGGGAGTAGATGCACCCAACGACGACGCATAGCCCACACAATCGTCGTACAGCCTGGCGGCCTCGATCGCCAACGCCTCCTTCACCTTGGGCAACGCGATCGACTCGGTGTTCTCCAACAACTCGATCGCGAGCTTCGCGCCGAGGCGGAGCACCGTCGCCTCCCGGCCGCTTGCACCGCTATTCAAGCGCCCGCAAAACGCCAGCAAACATCGCTCTGCGCGACGACTCTCTTTGGGATCACCAGCGAGCTTGCACGCGATCAGCCGCAGGACATTGGACCAATGAGGATCGAAGGCGATCGCCTCGATGCGCTTGGCCACCACGTCGTCGTCGCCGTCGAGCAGCGCGTGGCCCGCGAAGAACTCCTGCAACGAGCGCAATCGAAACGTGTAGCCCACGTCGGGCACCCGAAGCAGCAACCCGAGTCGCTCGTCGACCAACTGCAACAGTTGACGCACCGCCTGTCGTTGCCGCTCGGACTCTTCGCCTTGCAGTCGACCGTGATTTCGCTAGCGAGGTACGCCCACAGCGCATCGACGGAGTCGCTTCGTCCCTCGCGCGCGGCCCAGCGCACGTAGTGCGGCAGCGACACCCGCAGCGGAACCGCGTCCACAAGTTGCTGGGCCTCCTCACGCCGTCGCAGCGCGGAGACGCGATCGAGCACTGCACCGAGTCGCTCGCTCTCCTTCGTTTGCCCGTCGAGAGCGTCCCGCTGAACCCATTGTGTCCGAAGGAGCTGCGCGAGGAGCGTCGTCGTGGTGCTCTTGCCCATTCCAGGCCCGGCGACGACGAGCGCCAGCTTGGATGGTGCCGACTCGTACCGCCCTTCACGTCGCGGGACTTCGTCTCTCGTCGAAGAATCGGTCGGCGACGCGAGCCGCTTCAGCAACCGAAGCGCCTCGGCCTCGGGCTCTCGCATCGGGCGCGCTTGGAGCGTGCACGCCATCTCCGAGAGCGACGAGACGTTTTCGCCCCCGGCGTCGATCCAGCGAGCGTCATCATCGTTCAGCAGGAGCTGCGCGAACCACCGAGCGATCCTCGGGTCGATGGGGGATCGGTCCGCCATACTCATCGCGAGGCGCACTCTACAGCAACTTCACGGTCCGTTGGCGACGCGTGCCCAGCCCCCCCCATCGCGCTCGAGCGCCCGTCGCGACCAACAGTGCACTGTCGGTGGACCAACAGTGCACTGTTGGTGAACTGCGCTGAAAATTCCCTCGTCAGCGCCACAACAGCTCCGCTGCCGCGATCGAGGGAGAGCGCCGTCAGCAGGTCACAGACTCGGTCTCGTACGCCCCTCGCCGGGTCTCGTGCATCGATCGGCGCGCTCGGCCGTATGATGACTCCGTGACCGACCCGACCCCGTTGCGCTCGCAGCGCGAGCGAAGATCCCCGCCCGCTCTCACGCTCGCCGCGCTCTCAGCGCTCGTCCTGGTCGCGACCGTCGCCGCCGGACGCATGGAGGCGCGCGGGTACATCGTTGCGACGCGCGCCCCGCGGCCGCCGAAGCCGCCGATCGTGAGGACTCCGACCGCTCCTACATCGTGGACGCTGGTGGACGCGGGGTCCTCTGCGACAAGCCCGACGCCGATCGTCACGGTGCCAGATCGCGTGCAGCCCGACGCTGCTGTCTCGATCGCGACGCGCCCCGACAACACCGCGACGGCGACCGTCGGCGCGTCGCTCGAAGTGTTGCAAGCGCGCAGCGAGCGAGAGGTGTGCGATCACTGGCTCGAGGCGCAGCGGTCCAGCGCGCCATCGCAGTGGTCTTCGCGCACGGACGCGAGCTGCGCTCGACCCGCGGTCGACCCGAGGGCGCTCACCGACGCGCATCGAATGCTCAACGCGTTTCGTTGGCTCTCGGGAGTGCGCTCGGTCGCGTGGCAACCGGAGTTCGAACGGGACGTCAACGACTGCGCCGTGATGATGGACCGCGCAGAGAGCTTGAGTCACACGCCCTCGTCGAGCTGGCCGTGCTACTCCGCCGAAGGAGCGCGCGGCGCAGGAGCGTCGAACCTCACGCTCATCTCGCCCGATATGGACGCCTCGAGCGCCGTCGAGACGTTTATCAACGAGACCGTCGAGAGCCTCGGGCATCGCCGCTGGTGTCTCTATCCGCGGCTCGCCCCGACGACCATCGGCGTGACGGCGCGAGCGATGTGCATGCGAGTGCGTACGGCGCAGGGGGTCGCGGTCGGGGGCGACACTCCGACGATCGTCGCCTTTCCGAATCCGGGCTTCGCGCCGATCGCGAATTTTCGAACGGGGCTGTGGAGCGTGCAGGACGGGAGCGTCGAGGTGCGCGGCGCGACCGTGCGCGTGTCCGACGCGCGAACCGGCAACCCACTCGCGATCGACCAGCGGGAGCTGCAGAGGGGTTACGGGGGCTCGGCGATTTCCTTCCGGCCACAAGGGTGGAGCCCCGCCGTCGGCGAAGCGTACCGAGTCGCGGTGACGCTTTCGGACGGGCGCGTGGTGGCGTGGACAACGACGCCCGCGCGCTGCGGCGGCGCGCGCTCGGGCCCCGGAGGAGAGTCACGCGGGTGGAGGCCCGCGACCCCAACCGGAGCGATCGAGCTCGCTCCGGACGCAGCGATCCCAGACTCGCCCGGCGTGTACGTCTCGTGGAGCACCGACGATCAAGCGGCGGTCACGCGGGTCATCACGACGGTGAACACGACCGCGCGTGGCCGCGTGTTTCGCGAAGAGAGCAGAGTGTTTCTTCGCGGCGGCGGCGGTCGGTCGTCGACCCGCGGGTGGAGCGGCGGCGGTTCGAGCGGTCAACGCCCAGCGATCACCTTCGGCGGAGGCGGACTCACCATTCAGTGATCGAGGTGTGGGCGCGGGAGCAGAGAGTGCCGCAAACGAGGCTAGCGGCGCGGGAGCAGAGAGTGCCGCGCATGGGGTCGCGCAGGAGCGCGACTGCGTCTCCGCCAGAGGCGGGACTTGAAGAGAGAAGAACGCGCTGGAGCACGATGGGTTGGACCTCCTCTTCTTCTTCGAGTCGGTCGAAGAAGAAGAGGAGGCGCGTGGGAATCTCGCGCAAATCGCGAGGAGGAGATGATGATGGATGCGGGGCGTGCCGGCGAAGCCGGTCG
>LNEO01000230.1 GCA_001465015.1 Deltaproteobacteria bacterium Ga0077539
GTGCGACTCGCCGTACCCGAAGCGAAGGCCCCGCATCGAGTCAGTCCAGTCCTGCCCTGTAACCGTCGTTTCGGGCCACCTGTGTTTCGGGCCCAATGCGTTGTGGGAAGAGCGCGCGATGGAGCCCAGTGAAAACCCACGCCCGTTGTCCCCGAAACACGCGTACTCGAAACGCTCGCGCTCGGCCGCGCACGGCGCGGCTGTCGCGCTCGAGCGCCCGAAACACCCTCGCACATTGCCGCTGAAAACACGGTGACAGCGTGGACTAGATGGACTCGATGCGGGGCCTTCGCTTCGGGTACGGCGCCGTCGTCGCACGCGTCGCAATGCCTCCGCTGCGCTTCGGCAAAGCGACGCATGCGACTTGGCGGCGTTCCCTCCGCGACCGGCTTCGCCGGCACGCCCCGCATCCATCATCATCTCCTCCTCGCGATTTCCACAGGATTCCCACGCGCCTCCTCTTCTTCTTCGACCGACTCGAAGAAGAAGAGGAGGTCCAACCCTCCGTGCACCAGCGCGTTCTTCTCTCTCCAAGTCCCGCCTTTGGCGGAGACGCAGTCGCGCTCCTGCGCGACCCCATGCGCGGCACTCTCTGCTCCCGCGCCGCTGGCCTCGTTTGCGGCACTCTCTGCTCCCGCGGCGCTGCTCCCGCGCGGCGCCTCCCCATGCGCGGAACGATCGGCTGACTCCGAAGTTCGTCGCAGAATCAACGCGTTCTTCGGCGTTCGTGTTGACGAAGTCCCTCGACGCGCCGAGCATGGACTGAATGCAGCTCAAACCCGGAGGCTCGACGCCCAACGCCTCCGAGTCGCAAATCCCTCGCGCTGGGCCTGTTGTGGAGCTGCCGCCTCGCGCCGAGCGCGTCCGCGCGCTCAGGGCGCTCATGGGAGAGCCCGATCGCTCGGTCGCGCCGCTCGCGATCGGCATCCGTCGCACGGCGAGACGACAGTTCGACCTGCACGTCGTGCCGTTGATCGAACAGACGTGGCCCGCGCTCTTCGAGCTGCCCTTCTACGAGAAGCTACGAATCGGCGCGTGTGATCTGTACGCGTCCGCCCCGTACACTGCCCTGTTTTGCGCGCCACGAGCGCCCGTGTTGATCCGCGCGATCACGACCGCGGGCGACTCGCTTCCGCTGTCGCCTTCGGTCCTCGCGCTGCTCGGTCGGGGCGCGATCGAGGTCCTCGGCCGCGTCGCGTACGGCGATCAACACCGAAGCATCGCGCTCGTCTCGGCGTTCATCGTCGTGGTCGATCACGTGATGGACCATTGCATGGACGACCCTCCGCGCGAGCGGGGGCCGCGGCTCGAGGCGGTGATCGACGGTCGCGTTCGCCCGAATTCGCCCGAGCTCGCGCTCACCCGCGCGCTCGCGGTCGCGATGGCCCAACGACTTCACCCCGAGGATCGTCTCGCGTTCGAGCGGGCGATGGCGCGAGTGCACGAGTGGATCCGCGCCGAGGTGCGAGCGATGGTTGGCGAGCCCGACCCGCTCGGCCTCGGTCACAGGCTCGCAGGCGTCGAGGGAACGATCGATGGACTGCTCTTTCCCGTCGTTCGCTTCGCTGGCGGCGGGGCGCGGCGATGGATGTACGACGTCTCGTTGTTTGTTCAGATCATGGACGACTGGCTCGACTACGAGAGCGACGGCAAGACCAACCGAACGACGCCGGTGATCACGGGCCAGTGGGGCTTCGCTGACGTCGAATCCTCCTGGAAAAAGACGGTCTCGGGCATCGAAGAGCTCGTGCGCGAGTCCGGTCACCGATCGCCGCGATACGTTTCGTTTCTTCGAGAATCCTATGTGCTCATGATGCACGAGGTCACCGAGGCGATGATCGAGAGGCCCGACGCATGATGGACGCACGATGACCGAGCGCGCTCCGTCTGCGCCTTCTTCTTCGGGCGAGGTCTCGCACCTTCGCACGCCCCCGAGGAGCCTCTCGCCCGTGCTGCTCGTGCTCGGCAAGGGTGGTGTGGGCAAGACCACCATCGCCGCGGGCCTCGCCGCGCTCGAAGCGCAGACGCACGGCGGCGCGATCTTCATCGAGTTCGGCGACGGAGAAGCGGGAAAGCGCTCTCTCTCGGGCGTCGGTCGCAGCGTGCGACACGTCGTGGTCCGGCCGATCGACGCAGCGCAGCGCGCGGCCACGCCGTTGTTCGGCTCGGCGACGGTGGCCAAAATCGTCCTCGGCAATTTCGCGATCAAGCCGCTCATCGCGGTCGCTCCAGCGATCCGCGAGCTGGCGATGCTCGAGGTCGTCCGTCAGGTCGCCGCAGACAACCCGGGAACGCGCGTGATCGTCGACATGCCCGCGACAGGACACAGCGTCGCGTGGCTTCGCGTGCCCACCCAGGGAAGAGACTTTCTCGGGTCGGGTCCGCTCTTCGAGCTCTGCGATCGAATCCGTCGCGACCTGCTCTCGCCGGGCCGCGCGTCGATCATTGTTGTGAGCCTCCCCGAGCGACTCGTGATCGAAGAGACCCTCGAGCTCTGCGCGGCGATCGTGCGAGACACGGGCCTCGCCGTCGATCGCATCGCGGTCAACCGCGTCCCCGTCGCGCTGCCGCCGGAAGCGCTCGCAGACGCACGCGCGCTCGCGGGCTCGGGTGGGCCGCTCGCGCGCTCAGCGGCCGATCTCGCGTCGGTGCTCGAGGCACGCGAAGCTCAGCGGGCCGAGGCCGTCGCCGCCCTCGATAGCCTGGCGGGCAAAGAGCACACGGTCTGGCACGTTCCCCTCGCGCCGAGCGATCCGACCGCCAAGGACGTCGCGCGCTGGCTCCTCGCCGAGGGCGCGCCATGAGCAAGACCGACCCCCTCGTGATCGTCTGCGCCGGCGGCGGCGGCGTGGGAAAAACCACGACGTCCGCGGCGCTCGCCGTCGCCCTCGCCCGCAATGGACGCTCGACCCTCATCGTCACGATCGACCCCGCCCGTCGGCTCGCTGGCGCGATGGGCGTAGACATCACGGACGAGGTCACGAGGGTTGCTGTGCCCGAAGCGGGCTCGCGGCTGTGCGCGTTGATGCCCGATCCGAGGCGGTCTCTGCACACCTTCGCCGAGCAGCTCTTCGAGCACGAGCCCGTCGCCAAAGCCCGGCTCCTCTCGAACAAGCTCTACATCGGCCTCGCCGACGCCGCAGCGGGCGTCCACGAGCTGGTCGCGATGAACCTCGTCGCCCGCGCCGCCGAGCGAGGCTCGTTCGACGTCGTCGTGATCGACACCGCTCCCTCGAGGCACGCAGTGGACTTCGTCACGCTGCCGGGGCGACTGGCAGCGCTGCTCGGAGGGCGCACCGTAACGTGGCTCTCGGGGCTCGCCGAGCGCACGAGCGGCGGAGCCTCGGGCAGCAGCGGACTGATCGGCTGGGGCGCTGGACACGTTGAGAATCTCCTCGCCAAAGTGACCGGGCCCGTGCTCGTGCGCGACACCGGCGATCTCTTTCGCGACCTCGCGGTGGTCCGCGATCGCTTCGTCGCGCTGACGCAGCACGCAGCCACGCTCTTGCTCGGCCCGCGCGCAGCGTACTTGCTCGTGACGGCGCCGACCGCGGCGGGCCGCGACGACGTGCTGTACCTCCACAAGCGACTCGAGAAGCTCGGCCCCGGCAGCAGGGCCGTCGTGATGAACCGCGCGGACACGCACGCCGCTTCGTACGCGCGAGCGCTGCGCGGACAACCCGGAGTCTCGGCCGCGATGGCCTCGGCGATGACGATCATCGAGGACGAGCGCGCGGCTCGTTCGAGCGCGGCCGACGCGCTGTCCGCGGAGCTTCGCGCGCGCATTCCGGGACTGCCGACGGTGCGGCTGCCGTTCATCGAAGCGTCGGCGCCCGAGCGCGTCGTGGCGGCGTTGTCCCGAGAGCTCGAGCCGTATATCCACACGTTGCTCCCCGCGGCGGCGGCGGAGCGCTGAGCGGGCGCCGTTCGTCGCATGCGCTCGCCGAGAGTCACCGCAGGGCGCTCAATGCGTGCTGCGCACGGGTTGCCCGCGCTCGAGCTTCTTCTCGTCGGACGACTCGCTCGGAGAAGCGTGGATCATCGCCGCGTCGATGGCCCGCACGTCCTCTTCGAAGCCGCGAAACACCACAGTGCGGTGCGGGCGCAGAAGAGACAGTCGATGCAGCGTCTCGTACGCGTGATAGACGGCGGGTCGTTGCTGCAGGCGCGCCAGCGCTCGGCCGATCGCGAGCGGGTACTGCGTCTTCGCTTCTGCCACGAGCGTGGCGACCTCGGCCTCGGTCTTGGCGTCGAGCTCGGCGACCGCCAGTCGCCCCATCTCTTCGATGTCGGCCTTCGCTCGCTCGAGGCGGGCGGCGATGGTCTCGAAGATCTGTCGGCCCACTTCGGGCAGCAGGTTGACCTTGGCGACGAAGACCTGCTCGACCGCGAGCCCCCAGCGCTCGGTCTCTTTCTCGATGTCCTGCTCGAGCAGCGCGCCGAGCTCGGTGCGGTCGCAGAGGATCTCGTTGAACTGACGGTTGCCGAGGATGCTCGTGGCCGAATGGGCCACGATGTTTTGCAGCGATCGATCCCAGTCAGCCACAGAGAACGTGGCGCGCGCGGCGTCGACGACGCGAAACTCGATCCACAGGTCGATGATCACCGTGGTGCCGCGGGCGTCGTTGACGTGGATCGCGCGAAACAGCCGAAAGTCTTTGCGCAGCGAGACCGAGATGGCGTTGACCCACGGCAGCGCGCGAGACGGCCAGAAGTGCAGGCCAGGGCGGGTGAGCGTGGTGTCGAGCTTTCCGAAGCGCGTGACGAGCACCGCTTCGTTCTCTTGCACCTCGATGATGAGCGCGCGAAACATCCAGGCGAGCAGCGGAAGCAAAAGCGCGCCGATGACGACGCCGAGCACGAAGTATTTCATCGGCCGCCGTCCTTGAGAAACGTCGTCCGCGACTCGCTGAGCACTTCGTCCCGTCGTCGCTCGACGTACGCATCGAGGGTGTTTTCCGCTTCGAGCGTCGCGAGGCTCGCACCGAGGACGTCCATTTCTTTCTCGATCGCCTCGGCGCGCGTCTTGGCGATGGCGACCCCGCGGCTCGCCGCGAGGACGCGCTGGCGGCACTCACCTTCGGCTCGAAAGTACAGCGCGTCGGCCTCGGTCTGCGCTTGGATGACCGCGTTGAGCGCGGCGTCGAGCTCGTCGGGAGGCAAGATGTCGATGAGGTCGACGGCGTTGAAGCGAACGCCGTAGCGCTCGCCGACCTTCGCTTGCGCGAAGCCCTCGAGGCTCTGGTTGAGCCGCAAGCGCTCTTTTCGAATCAACGCAAACGACCCGCCCTGCGCGCTGATGTCCGCGATCGGTCCGAGCACCGACGGGTCGCCGGCAGGGACCAGGCTCGAGCTGTGCGGCGCCTCGTCGACCTTGCCGTGATCTCTGCCTGCGGTGGGGCGAAAGTTCGCGATCTCGTTGCGCAGCAGGCACGTAAAGAGCCCCGTGATGTGCTCGAGGGGCGTGCGCAGGCCGAACAAGAACTCCTCGAGGGCGCTCGGGACGGGCTCGTATCGAAGGATCGAGTCGAAGCGCAAGACGGTCCCGTCTTCGGTCATCGCCGTTCGTCCGCCATCCTCGCCGGCGAGGTCGAGGTTTTGCTCCTTCATGTTGACGAGGATGACGGTCTGCCAGGGAAACTTGAAATGCAGCCCCGATTTTCTAGTGACCAGCTTTCCGTCTGCGTCGCGCTCGGCCGCGCCGAAGGTGACGATCACCGCGACGAAGCCCTCGTCGACGCGCACGAACGAGCGCGTGAGCGCGTAGAGCGAGAACAAGACGACGCCGAGGGCGACGCCCTGCAACAACGAGGTCCACATCAGAACGAGTCCTTTCCGGTGCGCGGGGGGTTCCAGGCCTCTTCCCAAGGCTTCGGCGAGCGGCGCGCTGGGCGCGAGGCTTCTTTGCGCTCGTCGGCGAGGGCGAGATCTCCGTCCGCGGCCTGGTATGCGAGCGCGAGCCCGCGGTTGACCTCGACGACGTCTTCGTTGAACTCGTGGTGCGCCTGCTCTGCGTTGGGCAGCCGCTCGACCGCGTCTGCGCTGTCCACGATCATCCCGTGAGGGACCCGCTTTCCGTCGGGGATCTCTACGCCGACGACCACCGCGCCGATGCCGATGAAGCACCCCTTGCCGACGACCGAGTCGTGCACGACCGCTTTGAATCCGATGAACGTGTCGTCGCCGATGTAGCAAGGTCCGTGAACGAGGGCGTCGTGCGCGATCGAGACGTTGCGCCCGACGTACACAGCCCACGCCTCTCCGCGCACCATCACGCGCTTGTCCTTGAGCGCGTGGATCACCACGCCGTCTTGGACGTTGGTGTTGTCGCCGATGAAGAACGGCGTCCCTTCGTCGGCGCGCACCGAGCTGCCCGCGGCGACGTGCACGTGTTCGCCGAGAACGACGCGGCCGATCACCGTAGCGTGCTCGTGCACAAAGGCCGTCGACGCTTTGTGCGTGGCGCCGCGGATGTGCCTGAGCCAGCCAGGAACGCGCTCAGGAGACGCCTCGGCGTGGTGCTTGCGCAGCTCGGCTTTGTCTTTGTCCAGCACCGCGCGCAGCCCGGGGTCCGCGGCGCGCGCGTCGGCGCCCTCGACCGGATGAAGGTAGCGATGCACTGCGTGCAAGACGCCTCCGACCACGAGACCGATCATCAAGTGTCCGGTGACGGTGCCGACGAGGGCCGCGACGAACGCGAGCGCTTCGATCCGATGCTTCTGCGCGAGCTCGAAGAAGACGTTCAGCTCGAGCAGCCGCAACCCCACCACGCAGAGCAGCCCCGCGAGCGCCGAGAGCGGCACGAGCGCGAGCTGACGAGAGAGAAACAACACCGCGAGGATGAGCAATACACCGTGCAAAAACGCAGAGAATCGCGTCCTCGCGCCGCTCTGTACGTTGACGCCCGAGCGCACGACCACGCCGCTCACGGGCATGCCGCCGAAGAGCCCCACTACGAAGTTCGCCGTGCCCTGACCGAGCAGCTCGAGGTTGGGGTCGTGCGGTCTGCTCTCGGGCAACATGCGGTCGACCGCGCGCGCCGCGAGCAGCGACTCGATCGCCGCCAAGACGCCGAGCGGGATCGCCTTGAGCGCCAACGGCAACAGCTTGTCCGCAGGCACGCGCGGCAAACTCGGGCTCGGAAACGCGCTCGGCAGCGTGCCGATCCGCTCGATGCTCCAGCCAACGTAGACCGACACGAACGTCACGATCGAGATGCCGACGATCGCCGCGGGAAAGCGCTTGTACTTCGCCGCTCCGGTCACCAGCAGCGCCACCGCGAGACCTGCGACCAGGGCGGTCCAAGACACCTCGTGCAGCCACTGCGGGCGGTGCAGCATCTGCGCGAGCTCGAGCACGCGATAGTTGAAGCCCAACAGCTCGGGGATCTGCGCGTCGAGCAGCTTGAGACCGACGCCGGTCGTAAAGCCCGCGAGCACCGACTCGGGAAAGTGCTTCGACAGCTTGCCCGACAGCGTCGCCGACAAGATCCACTGCGTCAGCCCCACCATCAGACACGCCGCAGCGACGCCGCTCGCGCCGAAATCCCTGGCGATCGCCAGGACCATCACGCTCAGCGCCGCGGCCGGCCCGGTCACCTGCAGCGCCGTTCCGCCCATCAGCGACGCGACGATTCCCCCGAACGCGCCGGAGATCATCCCAGCGACCGGCGGCAGCCCGCTCGCCACCGCGAGCGCGAGATTCAACGGCAACGCCACGGCCGCGACGGTGATCCCCGCGAGGATATCCGAGCCGAGGTGCTTGCCAGACAACACGTCCTGCGCGTCCGCCAGCCAGCTCGCGCGCGCCTCGCGGATCGCCGTCGCGTAGATCGGCTCCTTGATTTTCTCGCGGGCGCCCGAGGCGCGCGCCTTCGTGGTCGGCGCGCTGAGGACGGTCGGCTTGCTCATCGCCGGCACCTCAGCCGAGGGCGGCTCGCGTTCTCCCGTTCGTTCACGCGCGCGATGAAGCAACAGACATTCCATGGGACGCACGGCTCGCGCGGCGCAGGTACCCAACGCGGATGAACAGACAATTCACTGAGCGAATCGACCTGGTCCGAAGCCCGAGCACCGCGCCCGCGCTGCCAGGGTGTCGGGCAGAGCAGACGTCGGCGACTCGCCCCACCTGTCGGTTAGAACCAACACGGCTCTCGCGCGATGCCACGCCATCCTGGGCGAGCGGGCGTAGGCCGTCGCGCCATCCGCGACGCTGCGGTGCATCCCTTGCGGGAACGAGAGATGAACGGGCCAACGAGTGATGGCCGGCTGCTCGGGGCTGATCAGCGGCCTCGTTCGGTGCAAGCACCGTGCGATTTCGGACGCTCACGATGGTTTCTGCGACGATCCCGGTCACGAGCGGCGCGCACATCGCCACAGGGACCGGGCGCCCAAAGAGCCCCCGCGAGGACCGACTTCGATGACCCCACGACTTCTCTTGGCCGCAGCGCTGGCGTTGGCAGCGACGAGCGCTTGGCCTTCGACCGGCGAAGCACAGCAAGCGCCTTCGACCCCGGCGCCGGCGCCGATCGCAGCGGACGACGCGGGGGATGCAGACGGCGACGGCCTTCCCGACATGGTCGACGCATGCCCGACGCAGCCCGAAAACTACAACAACCTCGTCGACGATGACGGGTGTCCCGATCCGCCCACGGACCTGTCGTCGACGCCGTCGATGCGACTGTGGCTGCCGATGGTCGGCCGAGGTCGAGTGTTCACTCGCGGCGCGTCGCAAATGTTGGATCTCATCGCCCGCTCGCTCGCTTCCAACCCGTCGATCCAAGAGATCACCACCGAGACGCACACCGATACGCGCGGCAGCGAGCCGTGGAACCTTCAGCAGGGAACCGGATTTCGGTTCGAAAATGCACATCCGCAGGAAAATCAGTAGCGGCGTCAACACCCAAGCGGCAACACGCTCGCCTCACGGCCA
>LNEO01000231.1 GCA_001465015.1 Deltaproteobacteria bacterium Ga0077539
GGAACGATGAGGGCGCGACTTCTGGCTGTGAGGCGAGCGAGCGTCCGCGTTGTTCCCTCACGAATACCAGGGCTGTCGCGCCCAAATCCGGTTCCCTGCTCAGCGGGCTGACGCTGAGAGGGCTCTGTACCCTCGACGACCGCGATTGATCGCGGCAGCTCCGTCGAGCCCTACCGAGTCACCGCGGGACAGTGTTTCGAACGCGATCAATGACAAGAGAGAGCTCATCCCAGCGGGGCAGCGAGGTCTTGTCGATCGAAGCTCGCTGCGCGAGCCAGTTGTAGCCGAGCTCGGGCTCACGAAACGCGTCGACCTTCATCGACTTCGACGAGAGAAACTGCACCGTCGCCATCACGCTCCGAACGAGCGCGACGGGGATGGCGCTCTGCGCGAGCACCACGGCGGTCGCGTCCGGCGAGTTGTCAGTGGCCTGGCTCAGCTCGCCGCGGACCTCCGCGGAGGGAGGACGCGCTGCGGACCCGATGATCAACAGCGCATACAGCGGCCCTCCGCCGTTGAACTCGCGAACTTGCGCTGAACGCTGGTTGAGCGCGCGAATGTCCTCGACCGTGACGCTGTTGTGGCTGCACGCGACGACGACGTTTCGGCAGGAACCTACGACGACGGTTGGACGAACCAGCAGTGGAAGATCGATCATGTTCAGGGTCGCCGTTGTTTCGAAGTCCGTATTCTACCACGGACGCGGCGTCCGAAGTCGGGACGATGCGATGCGCACAGTGTGTGCTGAGCATGCCCGAGGCAGTCCGGAGCGCGCCGCGCCGACTGGCATGGGCGCGGCGATCGGAGGCTGTTTCGAAGCAGGTCGCGAGCGGCGCCAGCGGTCACTCCCACGTAGGAGCGAGCGGTGCGGCGCAGGGCGGCGCGACCACCGCGATCACGGGTGGTTGGAGTCGAGCTCAGTGACGAAGAGCTGCGCGCGGTTGTTGCGCGAGGCGTCGAAGGTCCCGACCCAGATGTCGTAGCGGCCTGGCGCGGGATTGGCGAAGTCGATCGCAGGCATGAGGTTGTTGCCCCAGCCCGAGCGGCCGTGATCATCGTTGCAGCGCCACTGGGTGTTGGGCTGGTTGATGAGCAGCGTCGCGTCCGACGCGTTTTCGGTCACGACGTAGAAGCGCAGGAGGGGAAAGCGCGTCCCCGCGTCGAACGTGAAGTGAAAGTCCGGGCGGCGCGTGATGAACGCGCGGCCGCACGCCTGGCCCGACGCTGCGTCGACGATGTTGAGCGAGGCCACATCGACGGGGTTGCGCCCGCCGCCTGCGGTCAGGGGAAATCCCCAGGGGTCCGGCGTGAAGCCCGTTCGCAGCGCGCCGCCGCCGAAGTTGGCTTGCGCGTTGAAGTCGAGCACCGTCGTCGCGGCGCGCCACGCCGCGATCTGCTCGGCGGACGGCGTAAACGAGGCCGCCGCAGGCTGCGCGGGCTCGGCCTGCGCTTGCGTCGTGTCGTTGGTTGCTGCCGGCTCGGGCTGCGCAGGAGGCGTCGTCTGCCCGCCCGAAGTCGGCGGTGGCGGAGGAGGCTGCTGCTGCTGTTGGGCCTGTCCGCCGCCGCAAGCGGCGAGCGCGAGCGTCAGAGTGAGAAGCGCGCTGTTCGATCGGAAGCTCATTCGAATACCATCTCCGTGGGTGTCATCGAGCGTGAGTGCCGACCGAAACTGGCCAGCACGCACGCACATCGAGTGCTCCCGCGCTGGGTCCTCTCTGACCACCGCTCGGGCGCGATGCTTACACCACGTTTCTGGCTTGGGTCGCAAGCAAGGACGGAGAAAGTGCACTCGTTTGCCGAGACGTTCGGGAGGGAGTGGGGTTGGTCACTCGACGCGACGATTTGCGCGAAGGACGACGAACAAGAACGGCGCCCCCAAGAGCGCCGTGAGCGCGCCGACCGGAGCCTCCGTCGCGAGCACGCGAAATAGCCCACGCGCGGCGGCGTCTGCGAGCACGAGCAGCGACGCGCCCGCCAGCGCGCACGCGGGCAAGAGCGACTTGTGCGCGCCGCCGACCCACGCCCTTGCGTAGTGCGGCACCACCAGCCCCACAAACGGAACCAATCCACACACGCTCACCACCGCTCCCACCACGAGCGATCCCGCTGCGAACACCAGCAGCTCGATCTTGCGCACAGACACGCCGAGCGAGGCCGCAGCGTCGCTGCCGAGCCCGAGCAGGTCCATGGACTTCGACAACCCGAAGAGCGCGACCCACCCGGCGACAGTGAGCGACGAGATGACCAGCACCGTCGTGGGAGACTCGTCCGACACGGCGCCCAGCAAGAGCGAGAGCGTGCGCTGCGCGCGCGTTCCGGGGAGCGCGGCGCGCAAGAGCGAGAGCGCCGCGCTCGTCGCGGTGTTGAGCACGACGCCAGCGAGCAAGAGCGCGCGCGCGTCGATCGCTCCGCCTGCGCGAGCGAGGACGACCACCAGCAGCGCAGCGGTGAGCGCTCCAGCAAACGCCGCGCCCGACACCCACAGGGCGCCCGAGGTGACCATCACCGCGAGCGCCGCGCCGAGCGCTGCGCCGCCAGAGACTCCCAGCGCGAACGGATCGCCGAGCGGGTTGCGCAGCAACGCCTGAAACGCGCACCCCGCGCTCGCGAGGGCTGCGCCCGTCACTGCCCCGAGCAAGACCCTGAGCGCCCGCGCCTCGAGGATCGCCCGCGCAGGGCTGTCAGCGTCGAAGATCGCGCGCGACCAGTCCACGGGAGTCGCGCCGACGGCGATCCCGATGACCGCACACACAATCAACGCCGCGCTGAGCAGCGCGAGCGCGAGGCCCGGTCGGCGCGCGGCAGGCACCCGCCGTCACCCGCCCGTCGCCGCGCGGTTGCGCTCGAACAAGATCCGCAGCCCGTCGAGCGTGAGCCAGTCGTCGACCTCTTCGATAGACCGGGTCTCCGGCGCGATGAGCCTCGCGAGGCCCCCCGTCGCGATGACGCGGACCGGGTCGAAGCGAACGTCGTCCTTGATCCGCGCCACCAGGCCGTCGACGAGCGCTGCCTGACCGAAGACGATGCCCGCTTGCATCGCGTTGACAGTGTTCTTGCCGACGACGCGCGGAGGCCTCGAGAGCTCGACGCGCGGGAGCTTCGCCGCGCGCGTAAACAACGCATCCGCTGCGATCTGAACGCCCGGGCAGATCACGCCCCCGAGGTACTCGCCCTTCGGCGACACGACGTCGAGCGTGGTGGCTGTCCCGAAATCAACGACGATGCACGCGCCGCGGACGCGCTCGTACGCGGCGACGGCATTGACGATGCGGTCCGCCCCGACGTCCCTCGGAGGCTCATAGAGAATGGGCATTCCCGTCTTGATTCCAGGCCCAACGACCACTGGGTCGATCTCGAAGTAGCTCCGCAACATCCGCGCGAAGGTCTCCGCGAGCGAAGGAACCGTGCTCGCCAGCACCGCCGCCTCGACCTCGTCGCCCCCGAGCGACAGCTTGGACAAGAGCATCTCGACGAGCACGCCGTACTCGTCGGCGGTCTTGCCCCGGGCCGACTCGATTCGAAAGTGCTTCACCAGCGTCGTGCCGCGGTAGATCCCGAAGACGGTGTTGGTGTTTCCCACATCGATGGCGAGGAGCATCGCGAACCGCGACGATATCACCCACCCTTCGCGGCGCGTCGGGGATATCCTCCCGGACGCGCTCGACAACTTCGAGGCGCGTTACCCCCGAAAGGGTCCGCTGCGGTCGGCGCAGCACGCAACGCACGGAGCAAGTCACGTGAGCGAACAGGTTCCTCGCCCCAAGTCTCGTCCCCCCGGACCGGTGAACCCCAAGGGCGCTCGATACTTCGACGCGTCGATGGAGGAGTTTTGCGTCGGGTGCTTCGGACCCGAAGACGCCCACCTCACGACCATCCGAGAAGGGTCGAAAGCCCTTGGATTTCCTCCCATCGCCATCACCCCGATGGACGGACAAGTGCTCTCGACGCTCGTCGTCGCGGCCAACGCCAGGCGCGCGGTCGAGATCGGCACGCTCGGCGGCTACTCCGCCCTGTGGATCGCTCGCGCGCTGCAGCCGGGCGGCGTGCTCGACTGCTTCGAAATCGACGTCGATCGCGCGCAGTTCGCGCTCGAGCACCTCACCAAAGCCGTGCCCCCCATCACCGTGGCGGTGCACATCGGCCCGGCGTTGGACCACCTGCGCCACGTGCTCACGCCCGTTGATTTCGTGTTCATCGACGCCGACAAAGAGAACTACCCCAACTACCTCGAGTGGGCCGCCAAGAGCCTGCGCTCGGGCGGGATCGTCGCGCTCGACAACGCCTTCGCGTGGGGGCACCTGCGCGAGCCCGACAAGGCCCCTCGCCCGGCCGAGGCCCACGCCATCCGCCAGGCGGTCGAGCAGCTCGCGAACGACAAGCGGTTTCGCGCTTCGATGATCCCCACCAACGAGGGACTCGCGGTCGGCGTGCGGGTGTAATCTCTCGAAGGGTCACACTCACTTGCAGCTCCCCTCGATCGACAACCTTCGCTGCTTCGTGGCCGCGGCGCAGGCGCTCAACTTTCGCGCGGCGGCTCGTCAGGTCAACCTCACGCCGGCCGCGCTCGGTCAGCGCATCAAACAGCTCGAGGACCAGCTCGGATCGCCGCTGTTCAATCGCACCACGCGCTCGGTCGCGCTCACCGCGGCGGGCATGGCGCTTCTGCCGATCGCTCGGCGCACCATCGAGTCCGCGGCCGAGTGCGAGCGCGCGGTGCGCGGCGACATCGAGCGGCTCCCCACAGAGCTCATCATGGGATCGCGGCACGAGCTCGGGCTGTCCTGGATCATTCCGCAGCTCGATTCGCTGGCCGAGGCGCTTCCCCACCTGACGGTCCATATGTACTTCGGATCCGGTGAGGACCTGCTCTTGCGCCTGCGCACGCGAGAGATCGACTGCGCGGTGTCCTCCACGCGGCTCAACGACCCCAAGCTCGACTCGGTCAAGCTGCACCGAGAAGAGTACGTCTTCGTCGCGTCCAAGCACTTGCTCAAGCGGGTGCCGTTCACCCGCGCCGAGCACGCCGAGAAGCACACGCTGATCGACATTCGCAACGAGCTGCCGCTCTACCGATACTGGCGCGACGCCGCGGGCGCAGGCGACAAGCTCCGGTTTCAGCGCGTCCTCTATTTCGGGACGATCCGCGCCATCGAGCTGCTCGTCTCCGAGCAAAAGGGCGTCGCCGTCCTGCCCAAGTACCTCGTGCGCGACGCGATCACCTCGGGCGCGATGCGGGTGCTCTTTCCTTCGGTCGAGCCGCTGAGCGACCACTTTCGACTGGTGTTTCGAGGGGACGACGCGCGCCGGCCGTTGTACGAAGCGATCGCGGCGAAGATGATGCAGGTCCCCCTGCGTTGAGGCATCGACGCGCTACGGAACGCGAGCATGACCGACCCACAGACCACCGAGTCTCCCAACGCAGAAGCGAAAGAGAGCTCGGAGAGCAGCAAGGACCAAGCCTCCAGCCCCAACAACGGAGCGAAGGCTCAGCGCAAGGGCCCCAAGCGCAACGTCCCGACGGGCAGCGCCAACGTGCAGATCCAGACGGGCCCCAACTTGAAAAAGTGGGCTCCATGGATCGGCGCCGCGGCGACCGTCGCCGTCGTCGGGCTGCTCGTCCAGACGCCGCGATTCACCGTTCCCGGGACGCTCGCTGGCGCGCTCATCGTGTGCGGCTTGATCGCCTATAGCTGCGCGGGCTATCGAATCTCGCTGGCCCCCGACGATCCGCTGCGCAAGATCATCGCCCCGGCCTCGATCGGAATCGTGCTCGCCGCTGCGATCCCGCTGGCCTGGACGATCTTGCCCCCAGCGCCCCGTGGCACCGCGGAGCTTCGCGACGTCGGACAGGTCGTCTCGATCGACCTCGGCAACGGGATCGATCTGTGGGCCGAGATCGCTGGCCAACAAGCGCGCAACGCGCCCGGCAACGCGGACTTCACCGTGCAGGCCACGGCGGGCACCCAGAGCGAGCGCATCGCGGGACGCCTGCACGCGCAGAGCGGTCAGCTCGTCGAGCGACGCAACCTCACGATTCAGGGCCCCGGCTCGCTTCGACTCGAGCTGCGCGGCATCTCGAGCTCGATCGCGGCGCCGCTGCGAGTCATCGTTCACGCTCGGCCGGTCCCGCGCGTCTGGCTCATCGCGCTCTTCTCGCTGCTCGCGCTCGCGGCGGTCGCGATCGACGTGGCGCTCTTTCGACGCGGCATCGAACCGTCGTTCGCAGCGGCGATGTGCGTTCCCCTCGTGGGGACGATCTTTCTGCAATTTCGCCCGGTGGGCGGCGCCGAGCTGCCTACGGACATCCTCGCCGCGGGGGCGATCGGCGCCATCGCTGGCGGCCTCGGCGGCGAAGTGCTCGCCCGCATCGGACGCTCGATCGCGAAGAAGTGATCGCGCGCGACCGCTTCAACGGTTGGGCTGAAGAATCACCGACGTCGAGAATCCCGCGGACAAGCGAGGCGCTGGCTCGCTGCCCGTCGCGGTCCCGACGCGGTCTGTGTACGTCGCCACCGTCAACCGCGCCTCGCGCGTGCGGAGGTTGGACTGCGCGAGCAGCGCCGACGGGATGAACACCTGCCCGTTGGTGCCCGGCAAACAGACGATCGACGCCGCGGCGCCGCCCGCAGTGTCGCGCGCCTCGAGCACGACCACCGCGCTCGTCGAGCCTGCGCTGGTCCAACGAACGTTGACGTCCCCCATCGTCGGCCACGCGCCGAGCGGCGTCGAGATGGGCGACGTGATCGCGACGGGCGCCGGCATCGCGACAGACAAGTTCAGGTCCGGCACTTGATCTTCGGGAAACTCCATCATCGACGAAGCGCTCACCATCGAGCCCATCGCGAGCACCGCACAGCCCGGCACCGGCGCCACCAGGCCCGCAGCGCCGACCGCGCCGATCATCTGCGCAGGACAGAACGAGAGCGTCTCGGTGTTGGCTCCAGCCGTGACCGAGAGCCCTCCGAGGCAGAGCCAGTTCTGGTTGGGGATCAAGAGATCCACGGGCGGGGGATACAGCGTGCACTCGGCTTCGCGCGCGAGCTGATTGCGGCTTCGCTGATTGGTCGGGTGCGGGTCGAAGAAGAACGCCGTCGCGTTGCAGGACCCCGGCTCGCCCAGCGTCGCAGGCGGACGATGATTCGTGAGCACGATCATCCGCTGCGGTGTGCGGGTGTCGGGCAGAAACGGTCCCGGCCTCTCGAGCGGTCCGCCCGGGACGCCCGGCGGCGGTCCGCAGGAGATCGCGGCCAAAGAGAGCGTGCTGGCGAAGAGAGCGCTTCGAAGTGACATAGCCAGCGAGAGCGTACAACAGCGCTCACCGCGCGAGCACGCGTCCTCGGGGCTACGGGCTCTTCGCGGTGGCCTCGAGCCGAGAGCGGACCCAGCGCTGAAACGCCACGGCGTGCCCCGCGATGGTCCAGCGACGACGGTCGTACTGCTCGTCGGCGAGGTCGCTCACTTCGCGGTTGCTCACGTAGCGTTCGCCGCGCGGACCCACGAGCTGGCGCCAGTTTCGAAAGCCGCCGCCGTCCCCTCGCGATCCGTGCGGGTATCGCTCGGTGAGCGTGCGGTGCGTGATGCTGTTGTCCGGGTGTCCGTCGATCATGTGGACCGTCCCGTCGGCGTCGACGCGCCACACGATCAACACGTGACCGTTGGGGTTGTAGTAGACCGTCCCCGGGTGAACGGCGCGACGATCGACGCGCGTGGGGTAGGTGTCGGTGTTTTCGACGGCGGCGGCCATGCGGTAGAAGCCCGAGTCCACGGAGCTGGCGATCTCGTTGAAGAGCGCGCGGGGCGTACGAAATTCCGTCCAGCGGTGCAGGCCGACCGGGCGCACGCGCGAGCGATAGCGACGATCGCGCCCTGCTCCGACGGTGTCTCGCGCCCACGTGAACGGAAGCCCGCTGCGAAACGCGAAGAACGCCCGCAGCGTGTACGGCACGTCGCCGCAGTCCGCGTGGATGTTGAGCGGCCGTCGCGCGGCGACGTACAGCGGATTGACCCGCGGGTTATTGAGGCAGCGCGCGAGGGTCCCGCATCGGTGCTCGGCAACGCCTCGTCCGATGGCCGCGACGAACTGCCCAAACTCCTGCTCGGCTTGCGCGTCCCACGCACGCCTTACCGGCCACGCTCGGGCCATGGGTTGATCAAATGCGTCCGGGACCGATGCCCGCGCGGTCGGCGCAAAGAGCGCCACCGAGACCGCGACTGCGAGGGGTGCCATTCCACGCGCAAAAAAGCGCGCGGAGCCTGTGGTTCCTCTGGCGTCCATCGCGGCCACCCTAACCAACGTCAGCGAGAGATGCACCTCTGGGATAAGCGATTGATATCCCTAAATTAGACAGTTTATAGGCCCGATCACGAACGGATCTGATCCGAGGCGTGAGTCGAGCCCCCCGAGCTCACTCGTCGTCGGCTTCGTCGCTGCCGTCCGCGCCGGGTCGACGGATCGCGAGGGCGCGCATCTTTTTGTAGAAATGCGAGCGCTCGAGGCCGAGGTCGCGAGCGGCGTGCGTGGCGTTGCCCTTGTGGTGTTCGAGCGAGCGAAGGATCAAGTCGCGCTCTGCGGCTTCGAGCATCTCGCGCAGAGAGACGCCTGCGCGGTAGTAGCCGTCGCTGCCTGCGTTGATCGGCGTTCCGAGGACCATGCGAACGTCTTGCTCGTCGATCACTTCGTCGGGCGTGAGGATCACGAGGCGCTCGACGAGGTTCTTCAGCTCGCGGACGTTGCCGGGAAAAGGGTGCTTCTGAAGCAGCGCCACAGCGGCGGGCGTCACGGTCTTGGGCGCGCGGTCGTTGGCCTCGCACGAGGCGGGCAAAAACGCGGCGAGCAACAGCGGAACGTCCTCGCGTCTCTGCCGCAACGGCGGGACGTGAATCGGCACCACGTTCAATCGATCGTAGAGGTCGGCGCGAAATCGACCGGCCGTCGCGTCCTCGGGCAGATCGCGATTGGTCGCGGCCACGATGCGGACGTTGATCTTGTGGACCTCGTGCCCCCCGACGCGCTCGAGCTCTCCCTCTTGCAGCACGCGAAGCAGCTTGGCCTGCATCGCAGCGGGCATGTCGCCCACCTCATCGAGAAAGAGCGTGCCGCCGTGAGCCCGCTCGAACTTGCCTCGACGCATGCGCGAAGCGCCGGTGAACGCGCCGGCTTCGTGGCCGAACAGCTCGCTCTCGATCAGGTCCGCCGGAACCGCGGCGCAGTTGAGCTTCTCGAGCGGCCCGTGCGCGCGGCGCGAGCCTTCGTGGATCGCGCGGGCGACGAGCTCTTTGCCGGTTCCGCGCTCGCCGCTGATGAGCACCGGAGCGTTCGCGCTCGCGGCGAGACGCACGCGCTCGCGCAGCTCTTTCATCACGGCGCTGTCGCCGAGCAGCCCCGTGGCGACGCCCGAGAGCCGACGGAGCTTCTTGTTCTCGGTCGTCAGCCTCGAGAGCTCGAGCGTGTTCTGCACGGTCAAGAGCAGCTTGTCGGTCGAGAGCGGCTTCTCGAGAAAGTCCTGGGCTCCCAGACGCGTGGCTTGCACGGCGGTCTCGATCGTTCCGTGGCCCGACATGACGATGACCGGCGTGTCGACGCCCTGGGCGCGAGCGCGCTCGAGCACTTGCAACCCGTCGAGCCCAGGGAGCTGCACGTCCATGAGCGCGAGATCGAAGGCTCGTGACGCGAGCTTGTCGAGCGCGCTCGGTCCGTCGGCCGCCGAGTCGACGTCGTAGCCTTCGACTTTGAGCGCGCCGCGAACGGTGCGAACGATGTTGGGTTCGTCGTCGACAACAAGAATGGATGCTCGTCCCACGGGCGAACCATAGCGCGCGCGAGCCTCTCGACGACGGTCGCTCGCTCACTCGCCAACCGAGTCGTCGGACGACATTCGGGCGGGAGAAATAAAAAACGGCGGTCAGGATGGCGTGGGGGGGGGACCGCCTCGGCTGACCGCCGCAAAGAGAATTGAGCACAATGCCCGCCGAGCGACAACCCGAATCGACGGCGGCGTCACATTTTTCGTCGGCGGCTCAAGACTCCTCGGCCTTGAAGCACGCGACCCACTGCGTAGGACGCTTCTTCAATTGTACGAGCGGAGGAGCTTCGCGGTCGCACAGCCCCTTCTCCGCGATCGAGCAGCGCGGATGAAACGAGCATCCCGACGGCGGATCGAGCGGCGACGGAACGTCCCCCTGCAACACGATCCTCGCGCGCCTGGTCTCGGGGTCGGGCACAGGAACAGCGCTGAGCAGGGCGCGCGTATATGGGTGTCGGGGGTCGTCGTAGAGCTCGCGGGACGGCGCGGTCTCGACGACGCGACCGAGGTACATGACCGCGACGCGGTGCGAGAGGTACTCGACCACCTTCAGGTCGTGCGCGATGAAGAGGTACGCGAGGCCGAGCTCTTCTTGCAGGTCCTTGAGCAGGTTGACGATCTGCGCCTGAATCGACACGTCGAGCGCGCTGATCGGCTCGTCTGCGACGATGAACCGCGGATCGACCGCGAGCGCCCTCGCGATTCCCACGCGCTGCCGCTGTCCGCCAGAGAACTCGTGCGGGTATCGGTCCATTTGATCCGGCCGCAGGCCCACCTTCTCGAGCAACGATGCAACCTTGTCGTTCGCGTCTTTCTCGCTCTTGGCGAGACCATGAATCTCGAGCGCCTCGGCCACGGTGTCGCGCACGGACATGCGCGGATCGAGGCTCGCGTACGGGTCTTGAAAGATCACCTGCATCCGTCGACGAAGCGGGCGCATCTCCGAGGCAGACAGCTTCGTGATGTCCCTGCCCTCGAAGAAGATCTTTCCCGCGGTGGGCTCGATGAGGCGAAGCAGCGTGCGCCCCAGCGTGCTCTTTCCGCAGCCAGACTCGCCGACGAGCCCCACGGTCTCGCCAGGGTGGACCTCGAGCGTCACGCGGTCGACCGCGCGCACGACGCCGCCCTTGCGAAACGGCCCGCGATTGACGGGAAAGTGCGTCGAGAGCGACTCGACGCGGCACAGCGCTTCGCCGTTGGCGGGCGCGCTCTTTGCGCTGGGGACTTCGGTCATGACCGTTGGGTGAGTGGGCGCGAGAGTACTACGTCGTACACTGCGAGCCCGTGAGCACTTCGAGCGAAAACGACGGGCCGCCGAGGGTCGAGCGGATCACGTTCGAGCGCATCGCTCCCAAGAGCGTCGCGGTGGCTGCGGCCCTCGACTCGACGGGGGCGCTCTGGGTGAGCTTCGCGCAGGCGTGGATGAGCAAGATCGAGCGCGACGGACTCGAATCCGCGCGCGCCCTGACGCCGCGGACCGCGGGGATGATCGCCTGCGACACGAGGGACAACGTCCTGGCGCTGTGCACCGCGAGAGACGCCTGGGAGCGACGCAGCAACGACTCGAGCGTCGCGTGCGTGGCGCCCAACGGCGTTACGCGATGGGAGACGCGCGTGCCCGCGACGGTCATCTACGGAGTCGCCGTCGATCCGCTCGATCGATTGCTCATGGCCAGCACGAGCGTGCTGGCGGTCACCGAAGCCGGCGTGACGACGGAGCTTCCGAACTGGTGCAGGCAGCTCTGCGTCGATCCGATCACGAAGCGAGTGTGGCTCTCGAACGGCGCAGTCGTGTGGCGGGTGGAAGACCTGGCGATGGCCATTCGAGGAGGGATGCGATCTCCTGCCCCGTTGGTGTACCTCGTCGACAGCCGAGCGAGGGCGAGGGCCAACGTCATGGCGCCGTGCGACGACAGCGTATGGATGACGTTGGGGCGCGCGCCGTCCGATGGGCCTGCGATCTTGCGCCGCGCCGCGACGACCCGCCCATCCGATGCCCCGAAGACCGTGATGGCGGACGTCCCTTTCCTCTCGCCCGCCACGGCCATGGTGGCCACCGTAGACGGCGGCTTCTGGGCGGCGCTCGAAAACGGAGACCTGGTCAAGTGCGACACCGCGGGGCGAGTGACGAGCCGCGTGAGCGCCGCCGAGCAGAGCGGCGCGGTCTCGGTTGTGGCCCCGTTGCAGAGCCTCTCGGTCACGCCCGATGGACGCACGGCCGCGGCGCTATCTTTCGCAGAACGCGCGGTGATTCGCGTCACGATATGACAGGCTTCGAACCGTCGATGAACGCAGGATCGAGACGCATGCGAGAGCGCTACGGGCGCTGGGCCCTCGTCGCAGGGGGCTCTGAAGGGATCGGCGCGGCCTTCGCGAGGGCGCTGGCCAAAGAGGGGCACGACCTTCTGCTCGTGGCGGAGAAGGCCGACCCGCTCGAGCGCGTCGCGCGCGAGATCGCCAGTGAATTTTCAGTCGAAGTCGAGTCGATCGTCTGCGACCTCGCGGACCGAGCGGCGGTCGACGACTTGATTACACGCACACGTGAGCGCGAGCTCGGGGTGCTCGTTTGCAACGCGGCGTACGTTCCGTTCGGACGGTTCTTGGAGACGTCGCGAGAGGACAAGCTGCGCGCGCTCGCGGTCAACTGCGAAGCCCCGACGCTCTTGATCGACGGCCTCGCGCCGACGATGGCCACCCGCAACACGGGAGCGATCGTGCTGGTGACGTCCATGGCGGGCCGTCAGGGCTCGGCGCTGTTCGCGACGTACGCCGCGACCAAAGCGTTCGAGCTGGTGCTCGCCGAGTCCCTCTGGGACGAGTTGCGCGCGCACAACGTCGACGTCGTCGCCGTGTGCGCAGGAGCGACGGCTACGCCGGGCTGGCAGCGCTCGGGCGCAGAGCCCCCATGGTACACGCCGCCCGTGACCGAGCCCGACCTCGTCGTGCGCGAGGCGCTCGCGGCGCTCGGACAAACGCCGTCGCTCGTCGCGGGGGCGATCAACCGCGCGGCGTCGTTTGCGATGGAGCGGCTGCTTCCGCGGCGGTTGGCGATCGAGCTTTTGGGGCGCTCGACGCGCGCCGTGTTTCGCAAGCGCCTGTCGTGAGCGATTTCGTTCTCAGGCTTCGACGTAACAGCGAACGAGCCGACCGTCGGCGCGGCGCTCGAGGGCGGGCTCTTCTTTGCCGCAACGGTCGATCGCGACGTCGCAGCGGTCCTTGAATCTGCAGCCCGGCGGGAGCCTTCGCAGGTCCGGCACGACGCCCGGAATCGTCGGCAACCGCGGCTGCCTCGCGTTGTCGGCGTAGGACGGAACCGAGCGAAGCAGCCCGCGCGTGTACGGGTGCTGGGGCTTTCGAAACAGGTCCTTCACCGGCGCGCTCTCGACGACGCGGCCCGCGTACATGACCACGACGTGCTCGGCGAACTCCGCCACCAGGCCGAGGTCGTGCGTGATGAGCATCACGGCCATGTCCTTCTTCTTTCGAAGGTCCGCGAGCAGCTCGAGGATCTGCGCTTGAATCGTGACGTCGAGCGCCGTCGTGGGCTCGTCGGCGATGAGCAGCTTGGGGTCGCACGCCAGGGCCATGGCGATCATCACGCGCTGACGCATCCCGCCCGAGAGCTGGTGCGGATACGCGTTGACCCGCTCTTCGGGCGAAGGAATCCCCACCAACGCGAGCAGCTCGACGGCCCTCGCGAGCGCCTCGCGCTTCGAGCGCTTCTGGTGAAGGATCACGCTCTCGGCGATCTGGTCGCCCACGGTGTAGACGGGGTTGAGCGAGCTCATGGGCTCTTGAAAGACCATCGCGATCTTTTGACCGCGGATGGAGCGCATCTCCTTCTCGCTGAGCGCGAGGAGGTCTCGCCCGTCGAACATGATCTTGCCCGACGCGATGCGGCCGGGCCGCTGGATGAGCCTCAGGATCGAGAGCGACGTGACGCTCTTTCCGCAACCAGACTCACCGACGATGCCGATGGTCCCGCCCGCAGGGAGCTCGAAGGAGACGTCGTCGACGGCGCGGAGCGTTCCGCCGTCGGTCTCGAACTCGGTCACCAGGTGCTCGACACGCAAGAGAGCTTCGGCCACGACGTTGCTGAGACGAGCGTACCAGCGAGCGAGCTTTGTCCGTCGAAATCCCGACCGCTCACAGTCCGAAACGAAATCCTACGGACCACTCGAAGCTCGCCGTCGGGACGCGGTCGGTCCCGAACGCGCGGATTCGCGTGAGCAAGAGCGTGGTGACGCCGAACTTTCCGCGGCTCCACACGTCGGCGCCCGCGCCCACCGTGAAGAGCCCTGTGAACGCCTCGTCTCGCCCGCCCACGGGAGCCTCGATGCGCTGCAGAAAGCGCGTCCACTGAAAGCCGCCGCCCACGAGCAAAAACGGCCGAAAGAGCCCCCCTGGAGAGTTGAGCCCGATCTTGGCGCGCACGCAGTCGACGGCCACTGCGATCTCGGGCGTCCGCGGGGTGGGCGGATCCGACGAAAGGACCATCACCGAGAGTCCCGGCCCCAGGGACACCGCGCGGTCCGACGTCGGATAGATGTCCAGGTCCCATCCCATCGACAGCGCCCAGCCCGGCTCTCCGCGGGCGCCCACATAGAACGCGTCGCTCACGATCGTGGGTCGGTCGTCGATCGCGCGCGCGTCGCGGGAGGCGAGCGCGGACCCGAATCCAACACACAGAATCAAGATCGACCGCGACCATCCACGGCTCCGACGTCGCATAGGCGAGCGAGAGGGTACCCCGACCCTCGCGCTTCGCTTCGCGAAGAACGCACGTTTCGTTGAACGACCCCGGCGCCCCCTCGCCCGGCGTGCTGGCGGCGCGCTGAATCGTGTAGCGTCGAGCGCGAGCAGGCGAAAGAGCGTGGTTCACGAGACGACCGAGGGTTCAAGGAGAGCGACGATGCATCGGTGTCCGGCGCGATCGCGAGCGAAGTGGACGATCGGCGCGTGGCTCGTCGCCGCCGCGTGCGAGCGTCGGATCGCCCCCTCGCCGCGCAGCGCGACCACCGCTGGAGCGTCCGCTCCGAGCGTCGCGAGGACTGTCGTTTCGCGACCCGACGGCGGCGCCACGCGGCTCGCGGTCGGCGAGCGGCGCGCGAGCGCTTGTCCCGCGGTCGAGCAGTCCGACCGAGCGCGGGACGCGCCTGGCGACGATGAAATCAGTCCGAACTGGGCCGCTCCGCCGCGAGGCATGATCGCTCAGTGCGCTCCGCGGAGCGCGGAGTTTCGCGCGGCGCGCGCGGGGTTCGACGCGCTCGAGAGGACGATGGACGCGCTCGAAGCGGGGCAAGATCCGACCGCCGCGAAGAACGCCCTCGAGGCGCTGCTGTCGCACCCCTGCTTCGCCCTCGGGTCGGTGGACGATCTGCCCATCGGACGCAGCGCTCACTCGCTTCGATCGTGGTGGATGGATGGGGGCGCGAGCTGGGTCGAGTCTCTGCTGGTCGCGCCGCAATCGAGCAGCGGTTCCACCAGACAAACGCTTTGGTTTGCGCCGTCCGAGCTGCGAAGCCTCGTGCTCGAAGAGCATCGAGACTCTGCGCTCGCGCCGGTCCTTTGCGCGGCCAACGACGAGGCGTGCGGGCGAGAGTCCGCCCCGTTCGTCCTTCGCTATCAACGTCTGCTCGCGGGACACGACGCGGTCGAGCGCGTCGTGGCGCTCGATCACGACGATCCTCCGCGACGATCCTCGGAAGACTGGCACGAGTACTGCGCGCGGATGACCGCCGCCGCTCGACCGTCGCTGCGCTACGCAGCGTTTCGTCAGTGCGCGACAGTCCACCTGCAAGAGAGAGGCACGAGGCTGCCGCTCGGGCGCTTTCGAAACCCCACCGGCTGGTTGGTGGTCGAGGGTCGACGAGGACACCACGCGTACTGTGACGCGGTCACGGCGTTTCACCTCGCGACCGGTTCGCTCTATCGCGCGAAGCGCTGTGATGGGATGCACTTCGTCCGGGCGTTCAACCAGCGCGACGCAGGCGCGGACACCGGGGTCGATCCGATCGTCGTCACGGCGGCCCGCGTCGACGTGCAAACGATCCGCGACGTGGCGCTCGCGCTCCTGCTCGCGCCGCACCTGACCGCGGACGCGCGGGAGTCGATCGGGCTCGAAGCGCCGACGGGTGTGCGGATCGAGCACGACTCGGCAGCGCGAGCCTCGTTTAACGGGTTTGTCATGAGCGGGAGGTTCTCGAGCGGCCAGACGCAGCTGAGGTGGCGATGGTTCTCCAACGGCTGCCTTCGCGTCGCAGGGACGTTGCGCTGGCCCGAGAGCGACGACGCTGGCGCGGACGTCGCGGCGCACTTGCTCGCCGTGAGCGAGGCGTCCCTCGACGACAACGACTCGCCAGAGGCGCCCCTGCCGCGATGGATCGTCGAGGAGCTGTCACACGTGGACGAACCGGCGACGAGCGGGGTCGAGCGTGAATTGGCAGCGTACTTTCGGGAGGCGCAGGAGCCCGTGCGTCAGGCGCTGCGCGAGCGAGTGGCGCTCCCATGATGACCGCCGCCGACTCGTGGTACACACCCACGCCATGACGCAACAGCTCGAAATGCAGGATATCCGCGTCGGAACGGGCCCCGTCGCGGTCGCCGGCCGGCCCGTCTCTGTGCACTACGTCGGGACGCTCACCAACGGCTCGAAGTTCGATTCGTCTCGTGACCGCGACGAGGCGTTCGAGTTCACGTTGGGCGAAGGCGAGGTCATTCAAGGGTGGGACGTCGGCGTCGCGGGGATGCGCGTCGGCGGGCTGCGCAAGCTGGTGATTCCAGCGAGCATGGGCTACGGGGAGCGCGGGTTTCCGCCGGTGATTCCGCCGAACTCGACGCTGGTGTTCGAGGTCGAGCTCATCGCCGTTCGTTGATGGCGCGGCGCGGGCTCGTTCGAGTCCTGTGCTCGCTCGTCGCGACGAGCGCGCTCGCGACGAGCTGCACGCCCGTCGTGTACGCGGTCGTCGCGCTCCGACGCGCCACGGTCACGCGCGAGGTCTTCGTCGATCGACCGGTGCTCGGCGACTCGAGGCAGCCTGACGGCAGGCGCGCTCCTCAGTGCGCGATTCGCGCGACCAGCGCACACTCGGATCAAGCGTGGCGCTTCGTCGCGACGCGAGACGGCGCGTACACAGCGCACGTGCGAGGAATGCACGACGTGGTCGTCGCGGTGTTCGACGAAGCGCGCGAGGTCGCGTGCGACGACGACAGCGCCGCGGTGGGAGAGGGTCGGCTGCGCTTCTCTGCGCGCGCGGGACGAGCGCTGTGGATCGTGGTCGACGGCTACCGCGGCGAGCGCGGTCCGTACGAGCTGACGGTCTCTCGCAGCGAGTGAGGGATCACTCCGCGGCGGCCACGCTGGGGGGCGTGGCGCCCGGGCTGCGATCGACGCTCGCGTCGGTGATGCTCGCCGCGGGAAACACCATCACTACGCGCGCGCCGCCCTCGGGCCGATTCTCGGCCCAGGCTCTTCCGCCGTGCGCCTCGGCGATGCGACGAACGAGGGCGAGGCCGAGACCGACGCCGCGCGCCTCTGCTTCGCCGTCGCGGTTTCCTCGAAAGAACGGCTCGAACACGCGCTCTTCTTCGCCCGGCGCGAAGCCATCGCCGTCGTCTTCGACGCTGATCTCGACGCGACCATCCGCGCTGGGCATGGCGCGAACGGACACCGTCGGTCCGCCGTACTTGCGCGCGTTGTCGAGCAGGGCGCCGATCGCGCGAGCGAGCAGCGTCGGATCGGCGTCGAGCATGGGCGTCGCAGGCTCGACCCGCGTGCGACCGGACGGGAGGCTCGCGCGATCCGCGGCGCGCTCGATCACGGCGCGCGCGCTGAGCGGCCTTCGCGAGAGCGCCGAAAACTCGAGTCTAGCGCTCGCGAGCAGCTCGCCGACGAGCGAGTCCATCTCGACGACCTCGGCCTCGATTTCGTCGAGGGGGTCTCGGCCCTCGCCCGCGCTGGCTCCGTCGCGAGCGAGCTCGGTGAGGATTCGAATACGCGCGAGGGGCGTGCGCAGCTCGTGCGAGACCGCGGCGAGCAGCTGCCTCTGCTCTTTGAGCTGTCGGTCGATGCGCGAGGCCATGTCGTTGATGGCGCGCGTGAGCTCGCCGACCTCGCCCGGGTGCGTGTGGCAGAGCGACGCGCGGCAGGACAGGTCGCCGTTGCCGAGCGACTGCGCCACGTTGGTCAGCTCTTCGAGCGGCTTGACCAGGCGTCGCGCGACCTTGTTCGAGATCGCCCAGAGGACCAGGCCCGCGGCGAGCAGCGTGACGAGCGTGCGCCAGGGAGCGGGATAAAAGCCCGGGCCCGCGATGCACATGCGGACGGTGCCGAGCGGCGTTCCGTCGGAGCGCGTGACGCGGGTGCTCCAGGTGGGTCCGCAGTGATCGCCCTGCCAGCCGGGGCTCTGGGCGACGAGCATTCCGTTGACGTCGGTGACCGAGACGACGACGTTGAGGTCTTCGCGGTACGAGCGCGCGAGGGCGGCGCGCTGCGCGGGGTCGTCCCACACGCGCGCGAAGCCCCTCGCAGTGAAGCGCTGGATGCGCTCGCGCTGCGCGCCGATCGAGTGCTCGGGCCCCGAGATCATGCGCATCGAGAGCGATACGGTGAGCATCGTCATCATGATGGCGATGCCGAACCAGGCGAAGAGCTTTCGGTGGAGCCTCGCGCCCATGTAGCAGCGGATGTTGGCGATCGGGTGAGGTCTCATGACACGCGCTCGGTGATGGGGGCCTCTTTGGCGAAGACGTAGCCGACGCCCCGGACGGTTTTGATGAGTTTGGGCGACCGCGAGTCGTCGCCGAGCTTGGCGCGCAGGTGCGAGACGTGAACGTCGACGGTGCGCTCACCGACCACGACGTCGTCTCGCCCTGCGAGGGACAAGAGCGCCTCTCGCGGAACGACGCGCCCTGCGCGCCTCGCGAGCGCGAGCAACAGATCGAACTCGAGCCCGGTGAGCTCGATCACGCGGCTCTCGATGCGCACTTCGCGGGCTCCGACGTCGATGGACACGCCGCCGACGTGCAGGTGCTCTTTGGCGCTGTCGGGCATCGCGCGGCGGAGGACGGCGCGGATGCGCGCGAGCAGCTCGCGCGGAGAAAACGGCTTGGCGAGGTAGTCATCGGCGCCGAGCTCGAGCCCGACGACGCGGTCGGTCTCGTCGCCGCGCGCGGTGAGCATCACGATCGGAACGCTGCTCTTGCCGCGAATTCTGCGACAGACCTCGAGCCCGTCGATCCCGGGCATCATGACGTCGAGCAAGACGATGTCGAACGAGCCGCGCTCGAAGGCCTCGACGCCCTTGAGTCCGTCTGCGGCGCGCGTGACGTGCACGCCGTTTTGCGTGAGGTAGCTCGAGAGCAGGTCCGCGAAGCGGACGTCGTCGTCGATGAGCAGCGCGCGCACGGTCATTGGCTCCTTCTTATATACCGCGCCCGCGACGGGCATCGAGGGCGCCCGAGCGGGTCATCGGTCGGAGAGACTGTCGAAATTCAGTCGAAACCAACGCCGCGAACGCAGAAGACCCGACGCCCGTCGCGGTGTTGGCTGAGCGGTTACCTCGTCGTGGCGTCGGAGACCTTGGTCGACTGGGCGCGATGGGCGTCGACGGCGGCCTCGGCGCAGGCGCGAGAGAACTGCTCGACCGCCGCGCGGCGGTGCGCCATGTGGTGTTCGCGCCATCGAGCCATCGAGCGAAACCCGCTCGCGTATCCAGAGACGGCTCCGACGAGCAGGAGGGCCATCGCGATCTTGCGTGCAACCATTGGGGTGTGTGTCCTTTCGAGTGAGCGTTGACGGGGGCTACGTGGTGCTACGCAGATCGGTAGGGGCCTTGCGGGTTGAAGCCGCCGCGCCACGAGGCGCGGGGAGTCCAGGGTCCGCCTTCGAGCAGGTCGGCGAGGATCGCTCGCTGTTTTGCGTCGAGCGCCTCGTGGACCTTGCGCAGCGAGGCGGCCATCACGTCTTCGGCCTTGCGGAGGGCCTCTTCGTGCCGCGATCGAGCGGCGCGGACGGCGTCCTCGTCGAAGCTCTCGGCGCGCAGGGCGCGGGCGACGTCTTCGCGCGACTCGCGGACGCTCTTCCACGCCTCGCGACCGGCGTCGCGGCTCTCGTCGAAGGCGGCGACGATCACCTTCTCTTGTCCGGGCGTCGTGTCGAGGCGCTCGAACAGCGCTCGGAGCATCCACCGCCGTCCTCCGCCGAACGGCCCGCCGAAGGGGCCGGCGTAGCCGCCGTCGTGACCGTGCCAGCGGTGATGGCCCCAGCCGTGGCTGCGGTGGCAGCCGCCGCCGCGGTGGCAACCGCCGCCGTAGCCGCGGCGCGCGAGCTTGATGAACGCGAGGAGGCAGAGGGTTCCGAAAATGAATCCGCACATAGTTTCGAGTGCATCCCTTCTGGACGACTGCGCCCGACCACAGCGGTCACGAGCTCAGCGCCACGGAGGGTCATTTCGTGCTGCTCCTGTGAAGTCACGAGCGGTCTCAGCGTGAACAAGTGTGAAGCGCGTGCAGCGCTGACAAAGGTCCGTGCGCGCGAGGACATTTTGGCAAACGCGTTCGAGCTGCAAATTCACTTACAAACCGCAAAACTGCGATCTGTGTTCGCCCGTTCGGAACAGCTCCTTTGGTCCCCGCGTTGGCTCACACAGAAAGACACTCTGGCCCGGCGAGGGGACTTGTCGTGCTGAAGAGTTCTACTATACTGACCGAAGATTCGGTTTGATGAACGCGGTTGTCCGGCGGCTCCCCCGCTGTGCGCCGCGAAGCGAGGCTCATCATGCGTGCACTGATCGTTGGTGGTGACTACGTCGAACAGATCGTCGATGCGCTCGCGGAGCACGGATACACGCGGGTCGAACACTGGAACGGGCGCAAGCAAGGCGACGCGCGACGATCGATCCCGAGCAACGTCTCGCTGGTCGTGGTGCTCACGGACTACACGAGCCACCCGCTGCTCAAGCACTTGAAGACCGAGGCGCAGCGGCTCGGCGTGCTGGTGCTCTACTCGCGGCGCTCGCTCGTCGAAGTGCGCCAGCGCCTCGACGCGCTCGAGCGTCGCGCTGCGTGAGCCGCGCTCTCGAGAAAGAAAACCCTTCAGCATCTCACACGATCGTCACGAGGTCTCGTGTCGCGGGGCGTTGACCTTCGAAGCGTCCAGCGACTACGGTGCGCGCTCGCGTCACGACGAACAGACGGTTCGAGGACGCTTCACTCGAGGAGAGACCACCATGGCTGATGTGTTGAAGAAGGGCTCGAAGGGCGACGCAGTGAAGGTGCTGCAGGGAGACCTCGTGGCCCTCGGCTACGACGTGAAGGTGGACGGGGACTTCGGGCCCGGGACGGAAGACGCCGTTCGTCACTTGCAGAAGTCCTTCGGCTACACGGTCGACGGCATCGTCGGCGACGGGACGCTGTTTCTTATCAACCAGCAAAAGGGCCTCGGCTGGAACAGCAGCGCGACCGACAGCGCGGACGTCAGCAAGAGCGGCGGCAAGGGCAGCAAGTCCATCAAGTAGTGCACGGTCGCAGCGCTCGGGGGAGCGCGCGGCCCGCGCCTACGACTCGGTTGGGGGAGGCAAGTTCAGGGATGTCCTATGGACGTACTCTGTCACGCGAAATCAGCGGTGTTTCGAGCGCTGCACCGCGTGACAGAGTATGTCTGCAATAACTGATCGCCCTGCGAAAACAGCGGTAGTTATCGATCCATGAACTCTCGCAACGACGCAGCCCGCTCGCTCTTCCTCACGCTCGCCGCGTTCGTCACGGGCGTCATCGTCGCGGCGCTGTGCTTCGTGTTGCGCGCGTCGATCGCCGAGCTCGTGCGCTCGAGCGCGTTCATCCCCGTGGCCTGTGTGTTGGGCGCTCTCTCGGTCCGCGCGATCGAGTCGCTGTTCGCGACGATCACCGGCGCTCACGCCGGCGCTCAGCGCAACGGGACGGCGTAGTCGGTATCCCAGTGATGATCGTTGAACGTCGGGACCGCCACTGAGCGCATCCCGCGCTCGATGCAGTCGCCGACCGGCGTTCCCCGCCACGCGGTGTTGAACATTCGGAACTGGATCACGCGGCCAGTCGCCCCCTCGAAGCGCACTTCGAAGCGCGCCGTGCCGCGATTCTGCCCGTTTTCACCGCACACCTCGACGCGCTCGCGCACCGCGCGACGAGCGCCAGCGCGCGTCCGCCAGTCGGGCGAGCTCTGCCCCGGCTCGCCAGCGACGACCAGGACACCGTCGGCGCTTACCGGTGGCGTGTTGGACGGCGCGATGACGCCAGAGTCTCGCGGCTCTGTTCCGGTGTTGGCTGCGACCGCGACGCCGGAGTCTTCGGGTTCGCGTTGAGCGACGGAGATGCCAGAGTCTTCGGGCTCACGCTGCGCGAGCGCTGCGTCTTGGATCACCGCCGCGTCGTCCGCCATCGCGACGGTGGGCGCGCTCGCGTCGTCGCCCGACGCGGCGTTGGCGGCGGTCGACTGAGCGTCGCTCTCCGCTGCGAGCGCAGCGTTGTTCGACGGAGCGGCGTCGTCGGCGCCGTGACCCGCGGTCGCGTTTGAATTCGTGGCCGCGTCACTGGCCCCGACGCCGCGCGAGCCGTTCGAGGATTCGCCGCGCATCATGCGGTCGAAGCCGACCCATCCGCCGGCGATTCCGCCGCCGAGTCCGAGGACCACAGCGGCGACGATGGCGACGGTCTTTCCCGCGGATCGTCGCGGCTCGAGGCTGATCGGCGCGACCCCCGACGTCGCGTCGGGCGAGATCGGCGCCGGCACCGGCGGCCCCATCTCGAACAGCGGAGGAACGTCGAGCCCATCCGCGGGCTGCCGCTGCTTTTCTTGCTCGCTCAGCGGTGGAATGGCCGGAAAAGGATCTTCGTCCGCGACGCTGATCGGGGGCGGAGCGACCTTCGGGACCGGCGGGGCAGCGCCGATCATCGTCTGCGCGAAGGGCAGCCCAGCGTCGGGCTTCTTCTCTTCGCGTGGCTCCACTGCGATCGCAGGCGTCTGCGCCGCCGTTGCTGGCTTGCCAGCAACCGCAACGACGGGCTCCGGCTCGGACAACTCGAACGGAGCTGGCTCCGCCACGAGCACCGAGGACTCCTCGCTCGCCAGGGGAAGCAGCGACACCGACTCGATGATCGAGTTGTCACCGACGACGATTTCTTCATCGAGCGACGGATCGCTCAACGCTGGGTCGATCTCGACCCGCTCGGTCTTGGTGGCCTCTGGCTCGAAGGGGTTGGTCTCCGTTCGCGCAGGGCTCGCGGCGGTGAAAGCCGGATCGTCGAGCAACCCATCGAGGGGCGGAGTCCGCGTCTCCTCGACGGTGCGTGACGGTTCTGCAGGCGCGGGCGCCGCCGGCGCCACCGCGACGGGCTCGACGATCGGCGCCGAAATCCCGAGCAGCGTAGAGGTCGCTGCCTTCTTCGGGATGTTCGTCGGAGGCGCGACTCCCACCAGCGTCGACTTCGTCGCGCGCGGCGCGGGCTTCGGCGCGGGCGGAGCAGGCGGAGCAGGCGCGCCGACTGTGGGCTTTGCGGCCTGGGCGATCGCGCTCGCTCCGGGCGAAGCGGTCGCAGGTCGCGGAAGGGTAGGAGGCTTCGGCGCGCTCGGAGCAGCCGCGGTGACCGTCGGCGCAGGCGAAGCGATCGCAGAAGGTGTCGGCGGATTCGGTGCGATCGGCGCTGGGTCCGATGAGCCGCCGAAGATCGACGGAGGCGGTTGCCCGACGCTCGCGGCTCCGATCGCCGCGCCGGTGGGCGAGCTGGTCGCGGGCGACGTTGCGGGCGTCGTTGCTGGCGTCGGTGCCAGCGCAGTCGCGGGCTTCGCTGTGGCGCTGACCTGCGGCGCGGGAAACCTGCTGGAGTCCTTGAGCGCCTGCGAGAGCGCCTGCACCAACGCCGCGCAGGTCGGAAATCGCGACCCCGAAAGGTCCGACGCGCCGCGCTGAATCGTGCGGGCGAGCTGCGTGTTCACGGCGATCGGCGACAGGAGCGCCTCGGCGAGCCTCGCGAGCGCGTAGCGATCGACCGCGCCAGTGGGCGTACGGCCGACGGTGTCGTCGGGCGCGCGAAACACGTTGGGGACCTTCGCTGCGGCGTGGACGTCTTCGACGCGCGCGACCCTGAGCGCGTGCGCGACGCCTGCGTCCATCACGCGCGCGGCGCGAGTGATCCCGTCGATGCGGATGTTGTCGAGCGACAACAGCTGATGCACGACCGAGGGCCGACGCGCGTGCATCGCGTCGAGCGACTCACCGACGGACTTGATGATCCGAAGGGCCTCTTCTCGCGAGAGGCTTCCCTCTTCGGCGAGCAGCTCGCGCAGCGTCGGTCCGTCGACCCACGGCGTGACGATGACCGGCAGTCCCATCTCGACGCCCGAGGCGAGCAGCGGCGGGACGTTGGGGATCGACGCGTCGGCGAGCCACTGCGATCGCCGCGCAAACGCCTCGATAAATCCCGCGCTCGGCGCGTCGGCGCGGAGCGACGTGATCGACACGAACTCGTCGGCGCGCTCGATGTGGTGGCCCTTGTAAGAGATCCACCCGGCCCCCTCGTGAGCCACCGCGTCTACGACGTACTCGCCTGCGACCAGATAGCCAGGGGCGAGCGTCGAGCCCTCGTCGCGCTCGTGCGCACTCATACGGCCGAGGAGCGTACCGCGGAAATCCCCCACGCGAGAAGTGTCTCGCGCTGACTGATCACCGGACCCGCAGGACGCGGCGGATTCAGACGACGTTCGCCTTGATTTCTCGCGCGGACGTCGCCGGGACCCGACTACCGAGGTAGCGAAAGCGCACACCGTTTTCGGGTCCGAGCGTGATTCCTCGGCGACCGACGCGCTCGGGACCGGTGACCGCGAAGCGGTGGGCGCTCAAGAGCTCGGCGAGGACGAGCTTCATCTCGTACATGGCAAACGCGGCGCCCAAGCAGCGGCGGTGGCCTCCGCCGAAGGGAATGTGCTCGAACGGCGAGTATTTCTTCTGCAAAAACCGCTTCGGAACGAACTCTGTCGCCCGCTCGAAGAGGTCTTCTCTCTCGTGAATGGTCGCGATGGACACGGCGACGGCCGTTCCTGCGGCGAGCTTGTAGGGGCCGACTTCGATCGGCGCGTGCGAGAGACGAACGACGTCGGCCACGATCGGGTTGAGCCTGAGCGTCTCGTTGCAGACGGCCTCGAGCATGGGGAGCTGCGCGATGTGCTCGGCCTCGAAGCGCCCTTCGGCCACGAGCTGATCGAGCTCTTTGTGCACGGCCTCGAGGTCGCTCGGGTTGCGATGCAGCCAGTACATCGCCCAGCTGAGGGAGATCGCGGTGGTCTCGTGTCCCGCGAGCAAGAGCGTCATCAGCTCGTCGCGCAGGTCCGCGTCGCTCATGACGCCGCCGTCTTCGTAGCGGGCCTGCATCATGAGCGAGAGGATGTCGTCGCCATAGCGCTCTTTCGCACGGCGATCTCGGATCTCGTCGAAGACCATGCGATCGACCGCGGCGCGCGCCTCGAGAAACTTCGCCCACGGCCCGAGGCCGAACGGCGCGACGCGCGCGGCGCGAAAGAAGAGCCCCGCGGGATGGGCAGAGTCCATGAGCCCGGTGACCGCGCGGCTCCACGCCTCGACGTCGCCCGAAGACTGAACGCCGAACACCGCGCGAAGGATCACCTCGAGCGAGACCGCCTGCGCGCAACGCAGAAAGCTCTGCTCTTCGCCGACCCGCCAGCGCCCTGCCTCTCTGCGCGCAGCGTCGCGCATCACCGCGCCGTACGCCTTCATCCTCGCGCCGTGAAACGGCGGAGTGAGCAGCTTGCGATCGCGCTTGTGTCGGTTGCCCGCGACCAACAACAGCGACGCCGGTCCGACGATCGGGTCGAGCGCGTCCGCCCCCCACACGTCGAGCTCGTCAGGGCTGGCCGTGAACAGCTGCTTTGCCTGCTCGGGGTCGGTGACGATCACGAGCTTTCCACGCAGCGTGTTGACGGTGAAAGGCGAACCGTACTTTTGAAATTGTGTGCGATAGAAAAGATACGGGTCCTTCATATAGGCGAGCGTGACGAAGATCGCCGGCAAGCTCGGCCCAGGAGGCAGGCCTTCTCTCGATGGTTGCGCCATGGTCAGCGATCGTTGGGGCATTCGCTCGTTTGGGTCAATGTGTCCCGAGCCAACAACGGCGGCCGAACATCGACCGAGCGGACGCGCGGAGTTCTGGCGCACTTCTCCGCGCGACGATCGGCGACGGGGGACCGACGAGACAGCGCGGCGCCGCGCGCGGTACGATATGCGACCGTGTCCTCCAAGAGCTCTCGCGCCGTGCTTCGCGCTGTGGTCCTGCCGGCCCTCGGATTGACCAGCGCCGACCTCTTGCTCTCGGCCTGCGATCGCAGCGCACAACAGTCCACCATCGAGCAGCGCTCGAGGCAGGTCGCTGTTCCCGGCATGGTGTCGACCGAGACGACTCCGCAGCCGCAAGTGCCGACAGACTCTGGCGTGCCCGCGGAGGACTCGGGCGTGCTCGAGGCGAGGGAGATCCCTGTTTCGGGAACGATCGCGCCGAGGCCGCAGAGCGAAGACGGTCCTGGAGTCGTTCGTCCGCCGCCGGGTCCGCCGCCGATCCGACGGCCACCGCCCGGCCCGCCGATGCGACGCCCGCGGCCAGGCCCGCCCGGCCGCGCGGTGACCGATTCGATCACACAGAAATCAGCGGATCTCGAGAGCAAGCCGGAGGTGCGCACCGAGCGCCGAGGCCGCACGCCGACGGACTCTGGGTCGCTTCCCGGCATCGCCGGAGCGCGCGCGCGACGAGCGACGCGATGACGGACGTCGCGCTGTTCGAGAGCGCCTCGACGCTGCTGGATTTTCGCTCGCCGACGACGCTCGAGCACGAGCACCGACGGCTCATGGACGAGCGCCACCAGCGCGTCGATTTCTCGACGAGCACGGCCGCGAGCCTCGCGCCGTCGACGCGCGACGAGCTCGCTGCGCTGTGGCGAAGTCGGGCGCGGTCCGAGCACCGGTCGGTGAGTATTTTCGCAACGTATACGCTGGATCTCCTCGCGGCCGGCGCGCCGGCGTCGGTGCTCTCGCTGGCGTGCCGCGCGCAGCTCGACGAGGTGCGCCACGCAGAGCTCTTCGCAGCGCTCACCCGGTGCTACTCGGGCAAGGACGAGTCGCCGGATCCCGGGATTTCGCCCATTCCCGACGACGACAAGCTCTCGCTCACCGAGCTCGCCGCGGTCGAGGCGCTGCACTTGTGCGTCGGCGCCGAGACGTTTTCCTGTGCGCTTCTTCACGCGCTCTACGCGCGCGCGACGGACCCCGCGGTGCGCGCGTGCGTGGGCGTCGTGTTGTCCGACGAGATTCATCACGCGCGCATGGGGTGGAGCTACCTGCGAACGGCGCTCGAAGATCCCGCGCTGCGCGCGACGACGCAACGACAGCTCGTCGGTGTGTTCGACGGGCTCGAGACGGGGCTGTTTGGCGAAGACAGCGACGATCGAGAGCCGGACCCGTTGGACGCGCTCGGCGAAGTGGCTCGAGACCACGGGCACATGCCGACGAGCGAGCAACGCGCGCTGTTTGCCTCGCTGGTGCGCGACGTGTGGGCGCCAGCGCTGCCGACGCTGGGGCTCGATCCGAGCGCGCTCATCGGGCGCTACGAGCGATAGGGCGCGGCGCCCCGAGTGAGCAAACCGACGTTTGGAATGGAGCCGCGCGGCGGCGCGCGCCCCAAGTGAGGAGAACGCGCTGGGCGCAGAGCTGCTACGCAGCCCCCACCCGCGCTGCCGCCCGCCAGCGAGTGAAACGGCAGTGGGC
>LNEO01000232.1 GCA_001465015.1 Deltaproteobacteria bacterium Ga0077539
CATAACAAGCGAGTTGGAGTTGCAAATCGAGCGACGAAACGACGTTTGTCACCAAGCCGCGCGGCGGCCCCCACCCGCGCGAACATCCGCGTGCTCTCGGGCGTCGTGAAGAAGTCCGACAAGGTGATCGCGCTCGAAGTCGAAGCCACCATCGTCCCCGAGCGCAAGAGCGAGCCTGCTCGCGCGCCGTCCCAGTGAGCGAGATTCGTCGGCCAACGTCAGAGCTGCCCGTCGCAAAGGCGTACACTAGCGCCATGAACATCGCCGGACGCTCGTGGAAGGTCGCTCTGTTTTCAGCGTTGCTCGCCATCGCCGCCAGCGGCTGCAAGGCGAAGCTCGAGGGGGCGCTCCTGCTGAACGGCACACCATTTCAACCCACCGCGTGCCGCTCGGGCGAGACCTACGGGTTCGTCGGCGTCGAGCTCACCAACGCCGAGGGCGCGTCGCTGCGCTTCGTCCAGACTCCGACCAACGTCCCGCAGGTGCTCTACTTCGCGAGCGAAGGCGCGCCTGCCATGGTCGTCGGAGTGTGCGGCGCGATGAGCGTTCGCCGCACCAATACCCGCATCAACAACGTGTACAACGTCGAAGGCACCGTCACTCCTCAGTGCATGGGCCCCATGACGGTCTCCGGCTCGCTCAACTTCGCCAACTGCCACTGAGGGCGATCGACGGTCGCGCTCGGGGCGACACAGCGATGCGCGCCGGCCAGGATTCGAGCGGCCGTCGTCCTGTCATTCACTGTCACACGGCGCTTCATCGCGCTTGCGACCGATCGAGCCGTGTGGTGCACTCTCGACGCTCTTCTTCGAGAGTGATCGTTGCGTTCAGCCTTTGTGCCTCGAGCACACGCCCGATGTCGCGTCGGGCAGGCCACAGTAGTGTGACATTCCGCGCAGGGTAGCCTGTTCTTGGCTGGCTTCGGCCACCGGGGCGCGGTCCCGCCTATTTCGCGGAATGTCGCTCTCTGTACCGAGCGAGAAATAGGCGGGACCGCGCCCCGGTGGCCGGCCAGCCTGTGAGGCTACCGATGCCCCTTGTAGGACTGGTGGACGCAACGATCCCTCTCGAAGACGAGCACTGTCGCTCGACGACGCGCTCCGAACGCTGAGCGACGACACCTTCGTCTTCGAGCATACCGAGTGAGCTCGAACGAACGACGCGCCAACGCTCGTGCGCCGCGCTCCCCCACGAGATCTCACCCGCGACGGCGTCGCCGCACGCGACGCGCCAGCGCGAGCGCCGCACACACGACGCCCCCTGCGAGCGAGCGCGTGTCTGTCGACGGCGAAGCTACGACCGAGCACGAGCACGCGCCGCCGTTGAATCGCACAGTGATGGGCGTCGCATTCGGGCCGACGTCGTTGTTGTTATTGTTGTCGACTCCACCATCGCGCGCGCTGTCGCTCGATCCCTGGTCCGCCGACGCGTCGAGCACGTCCTCGCTCGCGTCCGGCCCGACTCCCGCGTCGAGCGCGCCTCCATCCGAGACGCCCGCGTCGCTGAAGATCCGCACACACATCCCCAAAATCGTCGCGCACACGCCGGACCGACAGGACCGCGCGCAGCGCCGCGCATCGTCGACCACGACGCAGTCGTCATCGTTGTCGCAGCGATCGTCGGCGAAGATTCCGCGACCTTCGACAGCCATCCCGCGCACGGCAGGACCGTCGAAGGTCAACAGCGGCGGGCTGCCGCTGGCGAAGCGAACGCGATCTGCCGTTGCGTCTTGCAACGCCACACGACGCACCGCCGACCAACCTCGCACACCGCCAACGTCGACCTCGCGCAGCATCGCCGGTCGAGAAACGGCCGTTGTCTGTTCGAGGTAACCGAGCAAGAGCGTCGTTCCATTGTTGGCGAGCTGAACGTCCGACATCGTTCCGCCTGGAGAGGCGCCGATCTCGACGGGCACGCTCAACGACCCGCTGACAGAACCGCGATACACGTGCGCGCCCGAGCCGACGCGCACCGCGACCGCGTAGCCCATCGAAACGCGCGTCAACGTCGGAGGCTCCGGCGCGACGTTGCGAGACGGAAGCACGATGGGGCGCGTTAGCGCACCCGGAGGCGGGAGAAACGGCATGTTCGTGCCGAGGGCGATGCGATGCAGCTTCACGGATCGCACGCCAGCCTCCGCGACGTTGACCGCAACGATCACAGTTCGAGGCGATCCCGGCACGATCACCACCGCGGGAGCCAACAACGGGGCGCTCGCGTTCAGATTCGGGTCGGGAGCGATCAAATTCGGCACGACTTGCGGGGACATCGACGAGACCAGCGCGCCGAGATGAACCCTCCCCGACGGCCCTTGGACGGCGACGACGCACAGCGACGGATCGCAGTCGATCGCGGGCGCAGACACCGGACCAGCGGTCCACTGTACGGGCGAGCGCAGATCGACCGAGAGTTGAATCGCCGGTTCTTCTCTACGCCCCTCGAGCCACACAACGACGCGACTCGTTCCGATCGCGCCCACAACGAGCTCGCGCGGACTCTCGCCGATGCTCGCAAGACTACCGGGCATGCCGATCATCGTCGGAGCGGTCGCCGTGCTCGACCGAATCGAGTTCGAGCCGGGCGCGAGCCCCACTTGGATCGCCGCCGTCGCGTATGTCCCGGTCGCGATCGCGAAGGACCCAGCGAACCGACGCTCGAGGTACTCCGTCGATCGCAGCGGAAACAGGTTGAAAACCTGCGCGGACGCCGCGCGCCCGAAGAGCGCTGCCGTGAGCACAGCAATGAAGACGCGACGTCTCATGACTAGATCTCGCTCACGTCGTGCGCCAACAGCTGCGTACGACCTCGCGATGATCGCACAGCGCTCACCGTTTGCGGAGCGGAGTGCTGTACCCTCGTACGCCAACCGCGTGGAGAGATCATCCATCCGCCTCGCGAGCAGCGCGCTGTTCGCGCTCGTCGCTGTCGCGTCCTCGGCGACCTCGCATGGACAGTCCCTCCCAGACGATCGCGAGATCGACGAGCGGATCGGCGTCATTCGCTCGGCGCTCGAGCGAGAAGCGGCTCCCTCGGCGCGCTGGCGCTGGGGATGGACAGCGACGTACGGCGCGCTCGCCCTCGGCAACATGACGCGCGCCCTCGTCGCCCACGCGCTCAACACCCCGGACACAGCGGCCGGCTGGATCGCAGCGATCGGCTCGACCGCGGGCGCGCTCAACATGTTGATCGTCCCGCCCCGAGGACAGTACGCGGCAGCGGAGTTTCGCGCGGTGCTTCGCAGGCCCAACACGAGCCATCTGCAGGTCATGCGCGAGGGCGAAGAGCTCTTTCGAAAGCTCGCGCAGAACCAGGATTTCAACAGCTCGGTGCTCTCGGTCGCGCTCAGGACCGTGATCCCGATCGCGATGGGTTTTCTCCTCGAGTACGGCTACGGGCTGTCCATCGCCGCGGTGCTCAACGCTGGCGGAGGGATCATCGTGGGCCAGATCACGATTCGAACCAGCCCTACCGCGGCGATCGAGGCCTGGCAGCGGTACGCCCAGCGCTATCCCGACGCGCGAGGCGGCCCGCTCTCACGCTGGCCTTCGGCCACAAGTCCCCTCGGCGCGGTGCACACCCTCGCGATCGCCCCGTATCCCGGCGGAATCTCCGTCGCAGGAACGTTCTGAAGCTCGCCACCCAAGCGCGGCGTGCGTCGCGGTGTCTCTGGCCGCACACGCAATGGCATACCGCGACGACCGAGAGGCTCTCGAAGGACACAAGACCGAGCTCGAGGCGAAGCTCGCCTCGCTCCGCGCCCAGATCGCCGCGAGCAAAGGCCTCGAGGGGTCGGTCCTCGAGACAGTTCGCGAGCTCGAGGAGACGTACGCGAAGCTCAACGCCGTCCAAGGATCTTCCAAGCGCCGCGCGCTCCCGCTTTTGCAGCGGGTGTACATCGCGTCGCCCTGCAACGTTCCGTGGGAGTCGATGACGGGAGACGAACGCGCGAGGCTCTGCGCGTCCTGCAGCAAGACCGTCTACGACCTGAGCCAGATGACCACGGCCGACGCCGAGGCGCTGCTCCAGGCGAAGGGCACCGACGCATGCCTTCGCATCTTCCGTCGCTTCGACGGGACAGTGCTCACGCAGGACTGCCCCGTCGGCGTCGAGAAGAAAAAGCGCGCCCGTCGCCGCGGCGTCGTCGCGGGCGTGCTCGCAGCGACCGCCGCAGCGACCGCCGGAGCCGCGATCGCGAGCCGCGCCGAGAGCAAGCCCCCGTCGCAGCAGCTTCACACGACGAGCACGACCGTCGGCGGGACCACGGCCTTCACGCCTCCCGATCCGAACGGCACCCAGTTGCCCCCTGGCGTCCCATCGATCGATCCGGTCACGGCGGGCAACATCGCGCTCGTTCCGCCTCCTCCGCCTCGCGGCGAGCAGCCGCAGACTCGACGATCGCCCTCGCGTCGTCATCGCTGACAATGGGCGCTCGCGTCTGTGGCACCATCGCACGCCACAGAACGAATGACCGACCCAACGTCACAACGCAGCTACGACCTGGTCCTCTTCGGAGCCACAGGATTCACCGGGCGCCTCGTCGCCGAATACCTCGCCGAACGCTGCCGCGACGGCCTCGCGCTCCGGTGGGCGATGGCGGGGCGCGATCGTTCGAAGCTCCAGTCCGTGCAGTCCGCGATCGGCGTCGAGGTCCCCATCCTCGTGGCAGACGCGATGGACGAAGGCTCGATGCGATTGCTCGCCGAGCAGACGCGGCTGGTGCTCACCACGGTCGGTCCCTACGCGAAGTACGGAAGCGCGCTGGTCGCCGCGTGCGCGGCGCAGGGCACGGACTACTGCGACCTCACGGGGGAGGTTCACTGGATGCGCGCGATGATCGACGCGCACCACGAGACCGCGCGCCGCACGGGAGCACGCATCGTTCACACGTGCGGATACGACTCGATCCCGTCGGACCTCGGGACGCTCGCGCTCTTCGATCACGTCGAGCGCACGCACAACAAGAAACTCACGCGGATCACCCACTACGCAGGCGAATCGAAGGGCGGCGTCTCCGGCGGAACGATCGCCAGCATGCTCGCCATGATGGAGCTCTCGAGCGTCGACCGCTCGCTGCGAAAGCTCCTCGCCAATCCCTACGCGCTCAACCCCGACCCAGCGGAGAAAGGCCCCGACGGTCCCGACCCGATGGCGGTGCGCTTCGACGACGAAATCGGCTTGTGGACAGGGCCCTTCGTCATGGCCGCGGTCAACTCGCGCGTCGTCCGACGAAGCAACGCGCTCCTGGAATTTCACTACGGAAAAGACTTTCGCTACACCGAGCTTCAGAGCACCGGCCGCGGCGCGACGGGCCTCGCTCGCGCAAGCGCCCTCACCGCGGGGCTCGGGAGCTTCATGGTGCTCTTGCAAAACTCCAAAGCGCGATCGCTCCTCGCAAAGCGAGTGCTCCCCAAGCCCGGCGAGGGTCCGAGCCGCACCACCATCGAGCAGGGGTTCTTCACGTCTCGCTTCGTCGGCCACGGCGACGGCGTCACCGCGACGCTCACGATCCGAGGCAAGCGTGACCCGGGCTACGGCGCGACGGCGCGCATGATCTCCGAGAGCGCGCTGTGCCTCCTGCAAGACGATCTGCCGCGCAAGGGCGGCGTGCTCACGCCCGCGAGCGCGATGGGGTTGGCGCTCGTTCCGCGCCTCGAACGCGCGGGAATTCGCTTCGAATTCTGATCATCGTCCCTCGTTGCTCCGCGCGAATGCACATATACTCCCGAAGCAACGGGAGCGATACCGCACCGCAACCGTCATGAATATAAGCCCATGAATTCGAGACACATCCCCCTCGCCGCTGCCTCGCTCGCCGCGGCGCTCGCCGTGGCCGCAGCGCCCGGCACCTCCGCGGCGCAGGCCCAGACCTCGCAAGGAGCAGCATCCGGCGGTCGCCCCATCACCACAACGCAGCAGTCGTTTCAACAGCCGCCGCCACAGCCGCAGGCCGTGCCGCAAGAGCCACGCGACGGCTTTCGCCTGCGCGGCGGCCTCAGCCTGGGCGGCGGACCGATCATCCCGTTCGGCATCGGCTCCATCTCCAGCGTCGGAGGACTCGGAGGACTCTCGGTCCGCTTCGGCGCGCAGTTCTCGCACCTGTTCGGTCTGTACGTGCAGTCGCAGAACTCGCTTGGCGGACTCGCCGTCGTGACCATGGCGGGCTCTGCGGAGGGAGTCATCCTCGCGCAGTCGTTCAACAGCCTGCTCGCGAGCTTCACCTTCTTTCACGCGCTCGAGTTCGCCGCTGGGGCGTCCTTCGACTACATCGGCTTCGCGGGCTGCGGCGCGACGTCCATGATGCAAGCGTGCGACGCTGGCAGCGGCGTCGGCTTCGGTCTTCACGGTCGCGCCGCGCTGAACCTCGGCGGAATCATCGGAAACGGCCCGCGTCGCATCGGCTTCAACATCGGCACGGACGTCCACCCGGTGTTCTTCGTCGGCCAGGGCGGCGGATACCTGAACATCACGCTCTCGCTCGGCGTCGAGTTTCACTGACCGCCGGCGGCGCACCGCGATCGACGCGCGCCTCGGGGCAATCGCGCGAGCAAAGCGCTACGCTCAGCCGCCATGGCAGCGCCCTCTCGACGTCCATTGTTGCCCATCGCCGTCGTCGCTCTGTCGTGGGCGGCGATCGTGGCGACATCGCAACCTCGTTGGTCGGTCACGACGAACCAGACCATCGCTCCGTTCGCGATGAACGCCGGCGAGACCCGCACATTTCGCGTCGTCGTTCGCCCATCGACCCGCGCGCTAGCGACCGGACAAGAACGCGTCTCGACGAGCCTGCAGGTCACGAGCCGCTCGACCGTCGTGGGCTCGCCGAGGCCTGCCACTGTCGCCGTCTCGCTCGCGCCTGATCAGCCGTTGGGCCGGCTCTCGAACAACGGGAGGTCCGCAGGGCACTCGAGCCCGTGCCCCCAGCAAGCGGGCTGCGTTCGCACGTACATCCTTACCGTGCAGTGGCCCGATGCCGCGCCTGGCGCGAGCGCCAACGCCGTGATCGACCTTCACGCCGAGGTCGAGGGGAGAGGAGACAGCACGGCGCCCGCGGGAGCGAGCGCGCTGCTCGAGATCACTCCGCAATGAGCGCGATCGAGGAGTCCAATTCGACGACGCCCGGTCCGTCATCGCTCCGCGATCGAGGGGCTTCGCTCGTGCGCGCCCCTGGCGGCCTCGCGCTGCACCCGACGACGCTGCTCGCGCTCGCCTTGCTGGTCGTCAACGATCATTGGGCCAAAGAGCACTTCGCCAACGCCCTCACCGGAAAGCTCTCGGACCTCGCCGGCCTCGCCCTCGTCCCCGCGGTGCTCGTGGCCACGATCGAGCTCGCCTCGGGGCGAGCAGCGCGCGATCGGCCGCGATGGGTGCTGGCCGCCGCGCTCGTCACCGGCGCGATCTTCGCGGCGTGCAAGCTGTCGCTCACCGGCGCCGAGCTCTATCGAAGCCACTGGGGCTGGCTCAGGGCGCCCTGGGACCACTTGAATTCATGGGCTCATGGCCTCCCCGCGCCGCCCGGTCCCCGGCGCGTCGCGTTCGCGCGCGACCCGAGCGACCTCGTCGCGCTGCTCGCGCTGCTCGTGCCATGGTGGGCGGCGCGCGAGCCACAGCGACCCAAACGGGGACGGTCCTCAATAACTCAAGTATTTGCTTCCGGCACAGACGGGGACAGAAGCGGGGACGGACCTCAATAACTCGAGTATTCACCGGTTCGCTCGGGTCGCTCGATTCGCTCGAGTCGCTCGGGGACGGTCCTCAATAACTCAACTATTGGCGCTCGACGGCGCCGCGATCGCTTCTCGCTCTGCGGGGATCCGGTCTGCCGTTCGTTCGCCGACTCCCGCTACGAACGTGCCGTTCGCTCGCGCACGGACGAGGGTGCGACGGCGTTGCCCTCCGCGACCAACTTCTGCGCGAGTCGGTTCGCCTCGTCTCGCACGCGCGCTGCGTCCCGAAGCAACATGCTTGCTGTGTTCGCGGCGATTCCGAGAGCGGACGCGATCTCGTTGACGTTGCGCCGGAGCGCGAAGGTCGCCGTCGCGACCGCGAGGCGTCGCGCATCCACGATGCGACGGATTCGACTGCGAGAGCACAGCTCGCTGCGGAGCACAGCCCGACTGCGGCAAACAGCTCGGAGCACCTCTTCGATGTCGCCGCTCCATCGAGGCGCCACCAAAGCAGGCCCGAGATGAACGAGCTCTGTGGACGCGCCATCGTCGAGCACAATCGGTGAGCTGACTTCGAGGGGCAGCGCGACGCGCGAGCGGACGTTGCGACGGTGAGTACGGATCGCGCTTTCGGTGGACAACGGCGCCGGCGCATCGCCCGCTCGCTCGCGCACAAACGCGTCGAACGACGCTCGCCCGCGACTGGATGTTTCGAAGCCGAGTCGTCGCAGGGCATGCTCGACCTCGAGCCAAGCAGCGGCAGGCGCGTCGTCGATGAACGCAGCGTGACTGCTCCAATTGCTGGCCGCCGCGACGTGTACAACGCCAGCGCGCACGGGGTTATTGTGAATGTACGCGACCAACTCCGCGCCGCGGCTGTCGGGAACGATGATCGTCTGCGGTCGACCAGCGAACACTGGACCGATCCGTTGCTGTGCTCGGTTCAGCCATTGAGCGACCGATGTTTGCAGTGATCGCAAGTAGGTAGACGCCGGGCGATCGCCGGCGATCATCGCGAGGTGCATGTGATTGCTCATCACTGCATACGCGATGAGCTTCCAGTCTGTTTGTGTGAGCGCCCGAGCGATCCGTTGAAGGACAGCTCGGCGTGCGTTGGGCCCGTCGATGCGATGCTCGCGATTGACGAAGCGAGAGATGACGTGAACGATCGCGCCGGGCGCGTGAATGCGGGCGTGCCTTGGCATAAGCGCCCTGATCGCCGCGCCGCGCGAGAGGTTGCGAGCACGCCGCGAATACTTGAGTTATTGAGGACCGTCCCCGAGCGACTCGAGCGACTCGAGCGACTCGACGGTCCCCGTGAATACTTGAGTTATTGAGGACCGTCCCCGAGCGACCCGAGCGACTCGAGCGACTTCCCCGCCGTCGCTGTCCCCGCCGTCGCTCAGTAGCGCTCGATGAGGCCTGCGGCGCCCATTCCGCCGCCGATGCACATCGTCACGACGGCGTACTTGCCGCCGCGTCGCGTGAGCTCGGCGATGGCCGTGGCCGTGAGCTTCGCGCCCGTGCACCCGAGCGGGTGCCCGAGGGCGATCGCTCCGCCGTTGACGTTGAGCCGGTCGTCGGGGATCTCCAGCGTCCTCTGGCAGTACACAGCCTGGCTCGCAAACGCCTCGTTCATCTCGAACAAGTCGATGTCGCTCACCTTGAGCCCGTGTCGCTTGAGCAGCTTCGGCACCGCCGCCACAGGCCCGATGCCCATGATGTCCGGCGCCACGCCCGCCACCTGAAACCCGCGGAAATACGCGAGCGGCTTCAACCCGAGCTCCTTCGCCTTCGCCTCGCTCATCACGATGCTCGCCGCCGCGCCGTCGCTGAGCGGCGAGGCGTTGCCCGCGGTCACCGAGCCCTTCGGGTTGAACACCGGCTTGAGCGCTCCGAGCCCCTCGACCGTCGTGTCCGCGCGAACGAACTCGTCCTTGTCGAAGTCGAAATGCGCCGCGCTGCCGTCAGCCTTGAAGCGCGTCGCCTTCACCGTCACGATCTCTGTGAACTTGCCGTTCGCCTGCGCAGCGGCCGCCTTCTTGTGCGAGCTCACCGCGAAGGCGTCCTGCACGTCGCGCGCCACTTGAAAACGTGTGGCCACGTTCTCGGCCGTGATCCCCATCGGGGTGTACACGTCCGCCACGCGCGCCATCGCCTCAGGAGACGCGCTGAGCTTGTTGCCCGTCATGGGCACCATCGTCATCGACTCGACGCCGCCCGCCGCAATGACGTCCGCGTGCCCCGCGGCGATGCGCTCGGCCGCGAGCGCGATCGCCTGAAGGCCCGACGAGCAGAAGCGATTGATGGTCATCGCGCTGGTGGTGTCCGGCAGGCCCGCGAGCATGCCGACCACGCGCGCGACGTTGAGGCCCTGCTCTCCCTCGGGCATCGCGCATCCGAGGATCAGGTCGTCGACCAGCGCCTTGTCCAGCGAAGGAATCTTCGCCAGCGCCGCGGCGAGCACCTGCGCCGCGAGCTCGTCGGGGCGCGTCTGCGAGAGCGCCCCCTTGTGCGCGCGCCCGACGGCGCTGCGTACCGAAGCAACGATCACGGGTGTGTTCATGATGGGATCTTTCTCCTCTTGAAAATCTGTGTGAATTCGAGTTGATCGCACCCGCGCTCAGTTACGGAGCGGCTTGTTCTCGGTGAGCATGTACTGCATGCGCTGCTGGGACTTCTCTTCGCCGCACAGCGACGCGAAGGCCTCGACCTCGAGCTCGAGCATCTTGTCCTCGCTCACCGGCTCGACGTGTCCGCCCATGCCGCCGCACAGAATGTTGGCCACCTTGCCGGCGATCAACGCGTCGTGCTCGCTCGCCATCCCGCTCTGCACGAGCGTGCGCACCATCATGCCCAGCGTCGCGATGCCCGAAGCGCCCGGCAGCTTGTACGCCTTGGGCGCCGGCGCAACCCAGCCGCTCTCGGCCAGGCCGATCGCCCGCTTCTTGGCCTCGTGAAAGTGCCGCGCGCGGTCGAAGCTCACGCCGTCGTTCTTGCGGAAGTACCCGAGCTCCTGCGCCTCCATCGCGCTCGTGGCCACCTTGGCGAGCGCGATGTTCTTGAATACCTGTGTGACCAGCGCGTAGCTGTCCACCGTCGCGCCCTCGGGAACGCCCTCGAACGCGCGCCACAACAGACCCATCGTTCCGCCGCCCGCGGGCACGAGGCCCACGCCCACTTCGACGAGGCCCGCGTACGTCTCGGCCGCGGCCTGAACGTTGTTCGCGCCGAGGCACAGCTCGAGGCCGCCGCCGAAGGTGAAGCCGTACGGCGCGGCCACCACGGGCACCCGCGCGTACTTCATCTTCTGGCACCCCGCCTGGAGCTTGCGCGCCATCGACTTGATGTCCTCGAACTGCCCCTGCATCGCGGCGGCCACCACGGCGAAGAGGTTGGCGCCGACGCAGAAGTTCTCGCCCTCGTTGAAGACGAGCATCGCGCGGCCGTCGCTCTCGCTGCGGTCCACCGCGAGGTGAATCATGTCGATCGCGTGCTGATCGATGCTGTTCGACTTGGTCTTGAAGGTCAGCGCGAACACGCCGTCTCCCGTGTCCCACAGCGTCGCGCCCTCGTTCTCTTCGAGGACCTTGGTGCGCTGCGAGGAGAACGGCCGCGTGCGCGGGTCGACCTCGCGCAGGACGTAGCCGCCCGTCGCCGGGTCCCAGACCTTGCCGTCCGCCGTGTAGAAGCTCTCGGCCCCCTTCGAGAGCATCACTTCGATCCACTGCGGAAGCTGACGACCGTCAGCCTTCATCCTCGCGCACGAGGACTGAAAGCCGATCGCGTCCCAGGTCTCGAACGGGCCGAGCTCCCAGTTGTAGCCCCACTTCATCGCGTCATCGACGGCCCACAGCGTGTCGGCGATCTCGGGGATCCTGCGCGCCGTGTACGCGAGCGTGCGCGCGACGGTCTTCCACGCGAACTGGCCCGCCGCGCTCTGATCGTTGACGAGCGTCTTGACGCGCTCTGCTGTCTCTTCGATTCCGCGAAGGCCCTTGGTGGCCTTCTGCACGTCCGAGCCCTTCGACTGCGCGCGATACTCGCCCGTGTACGGGTCGTACGTCTCGCGGCTTCCGTCCTTGGCCTTGCGATAGAAGCCAGCCTTGGTCTTGTTGCCGAGCAGCTTCTTCTCGAGCATCCCCGTGATGTACGCAGGGATCTTGAAGACGTCCCGCTCTTCGTCGTCGGGCAGGCCCGTGTAGCAGTTGTTCGCGACGTGCACGAACGTGTCGAGGCCCACGAGGTCCGCCGTCCCGAACGCCGCGGACTTCGGGCGTCCCATCGGCGAGCCCGCGATCGCGTCGACGTCCTCGGGCGAGAGCTTGTCCTCGATCATCTGGTGGATCGCCGCCATCATGCTGAAGGCGCCGATGCGGTTGCCCACGAAGTTGGTCGTGTCCTTGCCGTACACGATCCCCTTGCCGAGCGAGTTCTCTCCAAAGAGCTTCACGCGGTTGGACACAGACGCGAGCGTCTCGGGGCCCACCACGAGCTCGAGGAGCTTCATGTAGCGCACCGGGTTGAAGAAGTGCATCACCATGAAGTGCTCGCGGAAGCGCTTCGAGCGTCCCTCGAGCATGTCCTTGATGCGCAGACCCGACGTGTTGCTCGCGACGATCGTGTCAGCCGAGACGATGTTGTCGAGCTTCTCGAAGAGCGCTCGCTTGACGTCCAGACGCTCGACGATGGCCTCGATCACGAGGTCACAGTCCGCGAGCTTCTGAAGGTCGTCGTCGAAGTTGCCCACCGACACGAGCTGCGCCCGCGACGGGTGCATGAACAACGCAGGCTTGTTCTTAACCGCCTTGTCGAGCCCGCCAGCCGCGAAGCGATTGCGCGCCGCGCGATCGCCCTTCTCGTTCTCCTTCAGATCCGGCGGAACAATATCGAGCAACAACACAGGAACGCTCGCGCTCGCCAGGTGCGCGGCGATCCCGGCTCCCATAACGCCCGCGCCGAGTACAGCTACGCGGCGAATCGGCCTTGCCATGAGTGAACAGCTCCTTCCGTGTCGCGGGGTCTCTGCGCGATCCGAAGGACACCTGACGCCCAACGCCGCGCGCCGCGAACGGAGCGGGAGCTTGGCGCACGCGCCGCGCCGCGCCAAGTGGGACCGACGCCCAATTGCGAACGAGCGTTCGATTTCGGCGGACCGCACGAAATGGCCGCATTTCCTGCGCTATTCGTCTTTCGCAAGACAGTGTTGCGTGAGTCGCAACGCCAGCGCTGGCGATGCACTCACGCCTGCGCGTCGTCGCTTGCGCCCGGCGCCTCGATCAGCGCGCGCACGTAGCGATCGGGGTCCGTCACCCACTCTGAAATCCGCACGATCGTCTCGCCGAAGAGGTTCGAGTCGATCACGATCCGCGCTCGCTCGGGCCGCACGAACCACTCGATCCCCGCGTAGAACCACATCTTGTCCGAAAACCGCGCGTCGCTCGCCATCACCTCGCGCAGGCGACGCACGTACGCAGGCTTCGCGCTGTCCTGACGATCACCCAGCGCCGGCTCGACGAGCGCCTTCAGCGCGTCGAAGAGGGCGAGCGCCTCGCGCTTCTTCGCGATCAACGGCGCAAGAAAGGGCCGAGCCATCTGCGCGGCCTCCCAGTCGAGCCCGTACTTCGCCGTCATTCGAAGAAAGTCGTCCTCCTCGCGCAGGTCCAAGATGAGCGCGATCTGCCGGACGCGCGACTCGTTGAGTCGCGCGCGAAGCCCGTGCAAGCGAAAGAAGTCCGCAGACTTCAGCTTGAGCATGAGCGCGGGGCCTCCTTCGCCATCACGAAAGCGCGCGACGAGCCCCTCGCGTCCCTTCACCCCCTGAATCTCCAGCAATTCATCGTGAGATCTCACGGTGACCAGCGGCGCGATCTCGAGGCCGAGCCGCGCGGCGACAGCCTCTTCAACGGCCACGTCGATCACCGGCTCGATGCGCTCTTTGTGAACGAGCCCCACGAGGGTGAGCGTCGATCGCTCGTAGCGAACCACCAGCGGACGCTCGACGAGCGACAACTCCATGAGGATCGAGTGCTCTTCGATCATGGGCTCTTGCGAGAGGCGCTCGCGCAGGCGGGGATATTCGCGGGCGAGCAACGCGTCGAAGGCGTCGCGCTCCCACTCGACCTCGGGCCGGCCGCGCGTGCGGAGGCGCAGCTCTCCGCGGATCAGGTCGGCGATGACGAGCGTTCCGTCGATCTTCTCGCGAAACGTCGCTTGCCCGAGGGCGAACGCGCGGTCGAACGCCGCGTCGACCTCGGGGTTCTCTCCGTAGTTGTCGAACTTCGGATAGCCCGTCGAGAGCACCTGCCCCGCGCGCGTCACGAGCAGCGCTCGTAAGCGGCGTTCGGTCGCGTTGTACGCGTACTTTCCACGGCGGGCGACGATGAGAACCTCGTCGTTCCCACGCGGGTCTTCGACCACCGCGAACTGCTCTCGGTCGATGGAATCGATGTCGATCATCGCGAAGGCGCGATCGATGCGTCTGCGCGAGATCGTTCGCAACCCACAGTCGAGAGCGTCACAGACGCCGTCGAAGTCAGCGTCGCCATCGAGCGCACGCGTCGAGGGACGGTCCTCAATAACTCAACTATTTTGAAAGCAAGGTTTGCGCCGAATACTTGAGCAGGGAACCGGATTTGGGCGCGACAGCCCTGGTATTCGTGAGGGAACAACGCGGACGCTCGCTCGCCTGACAGCCAGAAGTCGCGCCCTCATGGTTACCCCAGTTCAGTGAGGGAAAGCAGCAGCGCAGCTTCGGCCCGGAGCCGAGGGGCCGGGCAACAACGCACCTACGGTGCGGAGCGCAGCGGGCTCGCGC
>LNEO01000233.1 GCA_001465015.1 Deltaproteobacteria bacterium Ga0077539
GGTTCCTGTTGGCTGTGGGCGCAGCGGGCGGTGGTGGCAGCACAGGAGTCGGCACTCTCTCCGCTGGCGCAGAGACCCCTCTCTGAGGGCATAGGCGCCGCGAGATCGCGGCTTCGTCGCGGGTGGGAGCCCCGCTCCTGTACAATTCCGGCCACGATGGTGAAGGCAAAGCGCGCCTCGAGCGCACCGAAGGCGACGAGCGCCCGCGCGAAGACGACAGTCGCGACCGCGAAGAAGAGCGCCAGCAAGCGCGCGGCAAAGCCGAAGGGCACCGCGGTGGTCGAGACGACGACGAAGACCGCCAAGGGCCCTCTGCTCGACTACGCCCTCTCGCTCCCCGAGGCGTACGAAGATCACCCGTGGGGAGAGAGCGTCGCGAAGGTGAACAAGAAGGTGTTCGCGTTCTTCGGCGTCGGAAGTCCTGCGAAATCACTGTCCATCAAGCTCGGCGACAACGCCGACATCGCCCTCGCGCTCCCGTGCGCGACGCCCACGGGCTACGGCCTCGGCAAGAGCGGCTGGGTGTCGATCGACCTTCTGCACAAGAGCTGTCCGCCCATCGAAATTCTGCGCGAGTGGATCCAAGAGAGCTTCTGCAACGTGGCGCCGAAGAAGCTCGTGAAGGCGCTCGCCGCCACTTGAAGCGCTCGGCGGTGCCGCTCCCCGTGGGAGCGGTCGCCGCCGCCCGTGGCAATCACGGCGGATGACCTCGCCGAAGATCGATCGCGGCTCGAGGCGTCGACCGACGGCGACCGAAGCCGTCAGGTGTCGAATCGAACACCCGACGTAGCTTCTGAAAATAATCTATCGGATTGTTTTTATGTGCGTGCTTACGCGCCCGCTGTAGTCAGCCCAGGGCGCTTCGTGGCTGCGATCGCCGCGGCGCCGCTCACGGTCCCGCTCGCCGCGGACGAGCGCACTCGGCGCGGTCTCGCTGGGGCGCCCTCTGTATCGTCTACAACTTCACGCGGCGGACGAGCGCAGCGACGCTTCGATTTCGCTCTTCACGCTCTCTCCGTGCGCGCCCGCCGCGTTGCACGCAGCCCGCAGCGCCTGCTTCGTCGACGGATACCGACGAATCATCTCGCTCAGCGCTGGGCCCGCTGCGTGCGGGCTGTCTCGCACGGTCTTGCAGGGCGCTGTCACGAACCAGTGCGCCAACACGGGCCACGCTCGCTCTCCCAGCAGGTCGAGCGCGAGCAGCCCGGCCACCGACGACATGCTCGCGAGCGAACGTTCTCCTTGCGCGAACCGCTGCGCCTTCAGCCACTCGACGCTCACCTCGCGCTCGGCCCACGCGTCGGCGTCACGGCCCTTCACCGCCGCGCGGGTGTTGCTCTTCTCTGCGCGAAACAACGCAGTCAACACCGCCTTCGCGGCCGCTTCGTCCAAGACCCGCGCGTACGCGCCGCGCTGCTTCTTGCGCGCGCTCATCGCCTCGCTCAGCGGCGCTTCGAGCGCGAACAACCCCATGCGCACGTCGCCTTCGTGCCGATCGATCGCCGCGAACGCGCGACGCACGTCGTCGAGCGAGCACGGAGAGAGAGGGCCCTGCGAGGTGTACCAGTGGATGTCCAGGCCGTCGTTCGCGCGGCGGGATCCGAAGCGCGCCAACACGGCGTCTCCAAACGCGAAGAACGCCGAGAGCGTCCCCCGGCCGAGATCGAAGACCGGCGACCACGTCGCGCGGTCCTTGTTGCGCCGGTCGACCTCGAAGTTGGCGACGGTCAACGCGCCGCCTTCGACTCCGAGCCACGCGCTCAGCCGCGCCGCCTGCGTCCTGGCCACATCGCGCATCGCTTGTTCGCGCTTGCTCAGCTTGCGCTCGATCGCCGTCTTCGCGCAGAGGTCGTACACGCGCTCGCCGTTGGGCTGCATGAAGCACAGCCGCGCTTCGCGGTGCGCCATCAACACGCCAGCCCCGCGCGCCGCGGCGGGGAGCGCGAAGCGTTCGACCTCGCGTAGCGCGTTCCATCGAGCGCGCAGGACGGCGGCGTTGCTGGGCTGCCAACACCAATGCGTGCCCGAGAACGTAGGCGCAGAGATCGTCGTCAACGTCTCGACGGGGCTCACGATCGTCCCTGTCACGGCGCACAGCTTCGCCTCGCCGTGCGCCGCGTCGAACGCGCACACGAACAGCGTCTCTCCGTCGAACACCAGCGACGGCGGGGCGATCAGCGCTCCGACCGCGAGCGCTCCATGGCAGACGAGCTTCTTGTCCCCGCGCAGCGAGCCGATGAAGACCCGCTTCGCGGCGCTCGAGTAGTGCGCGATCCGGCCGGATTCGTTCACCGCGCAGGCGTACTGAGCGCGGGCCTCTCCGCTCGGCGCGGGGCCGAGCGTGACGTCGCCGAGCGACCGCGCGTCGTCTGGCCAGGGCAGCGTGCTCTTTTGGCTCTTCTCCGTGCGTCGCACGGTCAGGGAGGGGGCGTCGAAATCGATCGCGCGCGTCGCGTCGTGCAGGAGCACGGGGCGCTTCGAGTTGTCCCCGCGCCATCGCAAGTTCTCTTGCGACGCGACGGTTCGATGCATCACGAGCCCCGTCTTGCTCACGCGAACCACGAAGCGATCGCCCGCGATCGAGAGCCACTCGCCCGCGAGCGCCGCGTCAGTCTTCACCGTCTTCGAAAAGCGAAGCTGCGTCAGCCCGAACCCGTCGACGATGAACAGGGATTCTCCGTCCGCGCTGAACCCGTGCATGCCGACGAAGGTCGCACCGCGCCGCGGCGAGCGTCCACCGCACTCGAGCACACAATCAACGGAGACCCGCGCCCGCGCGAAGAATGTTGAGCCTGCGTCCCGTGAATCCCCGAAAGGTTCTACGGTGCCGTCCGACGCCGTCACATGCCGCTGACGGCGGTGGGCGCGGACCGAACGCTCACGGTCCCGTCGCCGAGCGGTCCGTGTTCGAGCCCCCGCAAAACACCTGGACCTCGGCCGCGAATCGCGCAGGTGAAGTTGTCGCAGCTCGCGACGCGCGTGGCGTCCGTTACGCCGAGGACCGCCACAGGGGGGCGCGCTGCGGGGCGGGAGTCGCGTCTCCGAGCTGCCCCGCGGCGTTGTCGCCCCAGCACACAAGACGCGATTCGGTTCGAACTGCGCACGTGTGGGTGCCGCTCGCGGAGATGCTCTGGGCGTCGGTGAGCGTCGCCCGCGGCCTCTCTGCGCTCGTCGGCCCCGTCAGCCCGGCACACACGATCACCGCTCGCTCCGGAGTCACTGAAATGAATTGCAGTCGACCCGCGCATCGCGGGCACACGAGCGCGTCCACTTGCCACGCCCGATGCAGCAGTGTCGCCCAGTCGATCCGCGACTTCACAGTCTGCTCGCGCGGTCCCTCGTCGCTCGTCCCATCGCCCTCGACGCGGGTGAGACCGGGGCGCGCTTCGTTGGTCTCGATGGGCTCGTTCGACGCCTGCTCATGACGCGGGCTGATCGTCGCGTGAAGATTAATGTGCGACGGTAAGGGGGTCGCGACACGCCGCTGTGGCCATCGCGGTGGTTCATGGTGCTCGTTTGGCGGTGACGACGCGCCGCTCAGCGGTGAACGTCTCGCGCAAACTCGGACGGGCTGCGACCGGTGGCCGCTTTGAAGTCGCGCGTGAGGTGCCCGTGATCGCTGTAGCCGAGCTCTGCGGCGAGCTCTGCGATCGAGCGAGACTCTCCGCGCTCGAGGCGCAACGCCGCTTCTTGCAGCCGAAAACGCCGAATGACCCACTTCGGCGACGCGCCCACGTGCGAACGAAAGAGCTTCTGCAGCGGGCGCATCGAGAGGCCTGACGCGCGCACGAGGGCCTCGGCGGTCAACAACTCGGGTCGCGCCGCGACGTGCTCGACGAGCTGCACCGCGAGCGAAACCTGCGGATCGACCGGCTGTCGAACGAGCGAGCAGAGCCAGCGGTCGAGCACGAGCAGAGACTCGACCTCGTCGTCGATGGCGAAGAGCTGCTCTTCGAGTCCTTGCGCTTCCGGTGAGAATTCGGAGATGCCCTCGAAGATCCCAGCGGCTCGTCCAGAGACACTCGACGAAAGGACGAAGGAGCTCGCCAGGCGCGTAGGTGCTCGCCTCGACGCGACGGCCGCTGACGCGAGAGGACACGAGGACGCGCGCGCGTCCGTTGCCCGAAGGTCGTGTTTGTTCAAGCCGCGCCAAGCGGCTCGATGCTACCTCCGTTGGCGAGGAACACGATGACGACCAAGATCAGCAAAATCAGTGAGATTCCACAGCATACCGGCGAGCACACGATCGCGGGAATCCGGTTCAAGCCCGCGCGTCAGGCGATGGGCATCAGCGCGTGGGGGATGAACGTGCTCGAGTTCGACCCTCGCTGCGACGGCTATCCCGAGCACGACCACAAGCACGACGGCCAAGAGGAGCTCTACGTGGTGCTCGAAGGCTCGATCGTGCTGATCGCCGACGGCGACGAGACGGTGATCGAGAAGGGGACGCTCGTTCGAGTGGCTCCCGAGACCACGCGCAAGTTCGTCACGCGCGAGCACGGCGCGACGCTGCTCGCGCTCGGCGCCACGCCCGGAAAGCCCTACGCGCCCGACCCCCGAATGGGCTGAGGGCACAAAGAGGGACGGTCCTCGCATCCCCTTCGCGTCTCTGTTGGTCGAGCTACTCGCGACCTCGTGGCTCGCCAGGACTGCGCAACGGACACGTGTACAAACGCGAGCCGATCGAGCGCGACGGGGGGGTCCGCCGCTGCGCTTGGGGCTCGTTGCATGGTGACCGACAGCGAATGGGCACAGTCACTGCTAATGGAGCGCTAAGCGCGAGCCAGTCACACCGAGCGATTCCGCTGTGCAATCCTTCACGCATGCAGCATGCCCATAGAGGGCCTCGTCGAACACGAACACGAGCTCGCGATCACGAACGTCATCGCCGCTCTTCTCTGCCGGCGTGGCTCGTCGCCGTCGTCACGCTCCTTGCGCTCGGGGGATGCGTCGCTCCGCAGCGCTCCGAAGGCGGCGCGTGTCTATTCAACGACGATTGCGCTAACCCGCTCGTTTGCGCCGGTCGACGATGCAGAATCCAGTGCCGCTCGGACGAGGACTGCACGAGCACCGGGCGCGTTTGCCGCCCAGCGGGAGCCGTGAGGGTGTGCGTCCAAGCGCAGTCGTTGCCGTGCGAGACCAGCGCGGATTGCCCTGCGCCGCAGCGGTGCGATCCGCGAACGTTCGCGTGCGTGAGCGAGTGCGCAGCGGACTACGACTGCTACCTGGGCGGGCCGGGGATGCGCTGCGTGCTGCCGCAAGGGATCTGCGCGACGGGTGACGCAGGCTTCGATGCAACAGATGCGCAGCGCGACGCGGCGATGGACGCAGCGATGGACTCAGCGACGGACGCGGACACGGATGTTGCGATCGACACGGCGGTGGACGCGACGATGGATGCCGAAACGGGGACGATGATGGACGTCCGCTCGACACCGGACGCTCCGGACACAACGGACGGCGCGGTGTCGCCCCCGGCCGACGCGGAGCCCAACCTTCGCGACGCCCTCGCGTCGCCGCCGCCCATCGACGCGAGCGCCACGCGCCCCTTCGACAGTCTGCAGGTGATGATCGCGGCGAGTCCGACGGACACGCACGGGTGTTGGGTCACCGATCGCGAAGCGGTGTGGTGCGCTGGATCGGCGACCAACAGTCGTTTCGGCGCGCTCGTTGACAGTGACGCTGGCGTCGACGGCGGGACCAACATCAGTCCGCCGAGGCTCACGACGCTCGGCCCAGCGCGGGACGTCTCGACGGGGCCAGGGTTTACGTGTGTGCTCAGGCCGTCGGGCGAGGTCGCGTGCGTCGGAGACAACACACTCTCGCAGCTCGGCGTCGCTGGTGGTGGGTCTCGCAGCACTCCCGTGACGCTCTCGTTTGCCGAACCCATCGTGCAGATCGTGTCCGCGGACTTCAGAACCTACGCGCGAACCGCGAGCGGTAGACTCTTTCGTTGGGGCAGCTGGTCGTCGGGGTTGTTGGGCAGGGTGACGATCGCGACGCCGCAAGAGTTCACGGCGCTCGGAGCGATCGCGGACGTGGGCGCAGGCGCGGGAACGGTGTGCGTCGTCACGGCGATGGGCGCAGTGCATTGCGAGGGCCTCCACGCGCTGGGCGCGACGCGACCGATGGGCGAGAGCCCTGACCGCTTCGTGCAAGTGCGGACGAGCGCAGCGACCAACCCGCCGCTCGCGGACGCCGCCTCGGTCGCATGCGGATCGCGGACGTGCTGCGCCGTGCTGCGAGACCGCACGCTGTCGTGTTGGGGGGACGCCGCGATCGGCTCGCTCGGCGACGGAACGATGGCCGGGCGCCTCTACGCCGCGCCGGTCCCCATGCTGTCCGATGTGCACGCAGTCAGCGCGATTCGCTGGGCAACGACCGGGGCGGGAGGCGGGATCCGCTCGGATACGGTGTGCGCGATCGTCGGTGCCGAGCGCGGCTTGCACTGCTGGGGCTCTCGCTCACAGTCGATCGTGCGTCCATCGCCCGAGCGCGTCAGCGGCCTGACGGACGTGCGCGTGCTGCGCGGCGGTCTCTACGGAATGCTCCTGGTCGATGGGCTCGGCACCTCGTACGGGTGGGGATCGAACAACAACGGTTGTCTCGGCCTGCCGATCCGTCCTCCGCCGCCGTCGGGCCACGAGTATACGCTGCCTGCCTTCGTGGAGTTTCGCTGATGAATCGCTGCTGGATCGCGTTCGTTCTCGCTGCGCTCTCGGGCTGCGTCGCGCCGCGCAAGACGGGGGACCAGTGCCTCTTCAGCAGCGACTGCCCCGCGCCCCTGGTGTGCGCTGGGCAGCGTTGCCGCGCCCCGTGCAACACAGACCGAGACTGCGTCGGTGAAGAGCGCTGCCGACCCTCGGGCGTAGCGACGACGCGTGTGTGTCTGCCTCCCGGGCAGCTCGGGTACTGCATGTTCACGCCCGAGTGCGATCGCCCCAACGTGTGCGACCAGAGGGCGCTGCAGTGCATCGCTGGGTGCTCGGATGATCTGCAGTGCGAGCGCGAGCGAGGGCCGGGATTTCGCTGCGCGACCGGGCGAGGGCTGTGCGAGCCCACCGTGCTCGACGCGGGCGCGGTCGATACGGGCGCGCTCGACGCGAGCTCGTTCGACGCGAGCGTGTCGGATGGAGCGACGATGCCCGACGCGGCGATGGACGGTCGTGACGACGCGCAAGACGACGTTCACGACGCGCGCGCGGACGGGGGCTCGGTCACCGACGGCGACGGTCGTGATGCTGCCGACGCGAGCGGAGCGGACGTGAGCAGCGACGCGCCCGGCCGCCTCGAGCCGGCAGGGTGCGCAACGCCGATCACCCATCGCTTTCTGCGCGCCTGCGCGACACCGCACGGAACGTGCGCCCTCGCCCTGGACGGAGCGGTGTATTGCTGGGGGTCGAACGCGTCGGGACAGTGCGCGCAGCCGACCAGCACCGAGAGCTTCGACCGACCGCAACGGATCGGCGCCCTCACTGGAATGATCGACCTCGGGTGCAGCTCACACGAGACGATCACCGTCGGCGGGCTGAGCCGCGCGGCCGCGCACGCGTGCGCGATGCGCGCGGACGGAGCGGTGTTCTGCTGGGGAGACAATCGTCGAGGCCAGCTCGGACAAGGGACGGGCGCTCCGTCGATCGTCACGACGCCGGTGAGGTTCACGGTGACCGACGCGGGCGCGACGATCGATCGCTTCGCGCGGATGCGGGTCTCGCGGATGGGCGTTCACGTCGTCGACGTGAGCGGGAGGCTGTTCTTCGCGGGGCGCAGCGTCTTCAACGGCGCAGGGCTCGGCCCGCCGGGAGAGGTCTTCGCGCTGGTGTCGCCAGCGCAGCGCGTACCGACGCCCACTGCGGTGAACGATCTGTGGGCGGGCTACGGATCCTCGATCGCGCCCATCGCGGGAGCGACGCGCGCGCTGTACTTCGGCCAGGTGAACGACAGCGTGACCTTCGGCCCCGCTGGGGCGAGAACGGTGCTCGCGACGGCGACGGAGGTGCCCCTCGCGTCGCTCGGAGTTCCGACGAGAGAGAGCCCGTTGGCGCGCGGCGCGGCCGAGCCGCAGTACTTCATCGCGGTGCTCGAGGACGGCCGGGGCTTCGCCTGGGGAAACAACGTCGAATCCACGCTCGGCAACGACGCTGCGCCGTCGACCGGCGGCGATCGGGCGTGGGCCATCACGGTTCCGCCCATCGCTGCGATCGCGACGACCGAGACGCGCGCGTTCGCCGTCGATCGCGCCGGTGACTTGTGGGTGTGGGGCTCGGTCGCGCGCGGCAGCCCGCTGCCTGGCGCGACGGCGGCCGTGCGCGCGCCGCAGCGGATCCCCGCGGTCTACGACGCGATGGACATCGCAGCGACGACCACCCACCAGTGCGCGGTGCGCGCGGACGGACGCATGCTCTGCTGGGGCTGCAACAACTTCGGAGCGCTCGGTCGCGGCGGCCCTACGGGCGGCGGCGGAACAGCCAGTTTGTGCACGGTGCGCACCGGCGAAGGCGAGGTCGGCTATGTCTGCTTCTGAAAAGCCAGCGTGTGGCCCATGGACTGCGGCGCGCGCTGCGATGCTCGCGCTGATCGTGACGATCGCGTCCGCCTGCGTCGCGCCTCGCACGGGGGCCTCGCAAGAGTGCATCTTCAACGACGACTGCCCCTCTGGCCAGCTCTGCGCCGGAACGCTCTGCCGCGCGATCTGCCGCGACGACCGTGACTGCTCTGGTGGCTTTCTCTGCCGGCCGAGCGCCACGCCTACGAAGCGCGCGTGCCTGCCGCCCGATGATTTCGGCTACTGCGTTCACAGCTCGGACTGCGGACCGCCGTGGTTGTGCTCGTTGGGTCGCTGCGTCCCTCAGGCCCGCGCGCCAGAGGATTGCGCGACCTACGACGTTCGACTGCGACCCGTGAGCACGGCCATGGGCATCGTTTGCTTGTGGCCCGAAGACCAGCCGGGCGACTCGGACGCATCGCGCTGAGGGTCGACAGAGCGCTACGCTCGTCGGTCCTCTATGCTCTGGCTCGTCACCGACAACCTGCTCAAGTACGAAGAGTGCGCGCGCATCCTCGGCCGTCACGGGATGCGCGTCGAACGCCGACCGCACGCTTCGTTCGACGAGGGTTCGATCGAGGCCATCTTCGCCGAGCACCCCAAGCTCGTCGCGGTCCTGCGCGAGACGAGCAAGCTGGTGCGCAAAGACAACGGCGAGGTGATCCGCGACTGGCGCGACCCCGCGCTCGCTGTCTTGCCAGTGGACAACGTCGGGCGGCTCCAGGTGTGGACGCGACGCGACCAGGGCGTCGCGGGCGATCAGCACAAACGGCATAAACTGTACGAGAGCATCGTCGAGGGGTGGCTCGACCCGGCGGCGAGCGAAGGCGCGCGCGAGGCCTTCGGCTGGGACGCCGTGTTTCGCACGCGATCTCTCGGCAAGAGCTACCACGAGCTGCGCGCCGCGGGGCTCAAGCACAGCGCGCGGGATCGGGTGCTCGCAGCGTTCGCCATGGACGAGCTGTACCTGCGCGAGCGGGTCGACTTGAATTACACACCACAGAATCAAAGCACCACGGTGGACTTCGCGCGCGACGCGGCGGCGTTCGTGAGGGAGCACCCTTCGCTCTCGCGCCTCGATCGATCGGGCGCCGGCGTCGGGCGCATCATCGACAGCGTCGTGGCCGACGGGCTCTTCTTTCGCGCGGCGCACAACCGACGAGAGCGCAACTATTGGTGGCCGGGGCTCAACGCGGGCGTTCCGCTCACGCCCAAGCGCGACGCGGTGCACGAGGTGACGTTCATGGTGCACGATTTCGTGCACTTCGCGCAGCCGGACCTGATCTTCACCGGCGAGGTCGGCGGCGACGCGGCGATCGCGCGCAACGTGTACTCCGTGTGGCGCATGGTCTCGGAGGCCTGCAGCCTCGTGGTGGCGGACATGCTCTTCGTCGACGAGCTGCGGGCCAAGGGGCTCGAGTACGACTTCGACAAGCGGCAGATCTTCCCGCTCTTTCAGGCGATCAAACCATCATCGAGCGATGATTTCGTGGGCGCGATGCGCGCGCTCGTCCGAGCCAACGCGCGCTACGCGCTGCTCGGAGACACCAGCGCGCTCGACGCGCTCGCGGCGCAGCGGGGCGGCGACGCTCAGTACGCGGTCGCGCTCGAGCGATACAAGGCCAAGTACGAGGGGTACTTTCGCGCGGACTGGCGCTGGACCGTCGCGAACTTCGACGAGCTCTGGCGGCGACGCGCGGTGTTCGCTCGGTGGAGCGCGCTCGTGGGAGAGCGTCGCTTCGCGTCGCTGGGCCTGCGCACGGTGCACTCGCTCACGAGCGAGCTGCGCGTGCGAGACCCGAGCGCGCTCGGGTCGCTCGAAGGGACAGTGGAGCTGGTGCTCGACGTGGTGCTCGACGAGCTCGAAGCGCGCGCGGTCCGAGGAGGCGTGACGGACGACAGCGCGCGCGATGCGCGGCGTGCCAAGGCGTTTTCTCGCTGGGTGCTCGGGCAGTGCATGATGTTCGCGGCGTGGGATTTCGTTCCGCGCTCGACGCCGATGGCGGTGGCGATTTTGCGGGCGATCGACGGGCCGATCGACGAAGAGGTCATCGCCCGAGTCCGCGCGCGCATGAGCGAGCACATCAACGAGCTCGTCAGCGAAGGGATGCTCTCGGAGGACGACCGGCGAACGTACGACGGGGTGTTTCCGCTGTTCGAGCCGAGGTACGTCTACTACGAGAGCAAGAGCGACGCCGCGCCGCTCGATCAGGTGGCGGCGCAGTGCTTCGCCGCGCCGAGCGCCGCGACGAGGGAGCCGCCTTCGCTCGACCTCGCGGCCTTCTTTCGAAGCGCGAGAGACGTCCCTCACCGCGACCGCATCCGAGCGCTGCTCGCCGAAGCGGGCGTGGTCTTTCACGATCGCGATCGACGCTTCGTCAAAGCGCCCAGCGCCAGGCTCGTCGCCGCGGGGGGACTCGGGATATCACACGCGTTTGCGCAGGGATTTTCACTAGACGCCATCGACGATCACGGCGATCGGCGGTGGTTCGAGGCGCTGAGAGAGAGGCAGCTCGCGACGATGGGCGCGGGAGCCGCGGTCACCTACCTCGACCCGTACAACCGCGGCCCCGAGGCCCTCGCGCGCGCGGCGTTCGAGAAGGGACACGGATCGATCGCGCACCTGGCGTCGGTGACCCTGCTCGTCGCAGGCTTCTCGACGGCGTGTGAAAACGAGCTCAATGGACAGCGCGACATCGTTCACCTCGCGCGGCTGACCGAGGCTCGCACAGAGGCCCAGAGCGACCCGCCGCAGTGCGTGCTCTGCGAAGAGGACGTGCCGCGATACGCCGCCCTTCGCGAGGCGAGGCGATCGCTGTTTGTCGCAGAAAGCCCGGCAGATTCTGCGCATCGCGCGCTCGCGCTCGAGGCGATCAACCTCTCGCACGCGTCGTCGAAGGCCACGATGGTGTTGCTCACGGGATCGCTGCGCAACTTGAACAAGCTCGTCGGAGCGATCGACGATCCCGGCCGAGAAGAAGAGTATCGACGCGTGCTCGTCGCGATCAACGACGTGCTGTCCGCGCTGCACCCGGCGCTCTTTTCGCCGAGCGAGACGTACGCGTTTCGGCCAACCTGGTCGCGGGGTGGGCGATGACCGCCGTTCACCTCTGCATCGAAGGAACAAAAGGTGCCGGAAAGACCACCACGATCACGGCTGTGCGCGCCGCGCTCGAGCGCGAAGGGTGGGTCGTCGAGGCTCACGCGCTCTTTCACGAGGGAAACGACTGGGCCAAGGGACAGGGGTACGAGGGCGGCGTCCCGATGATGGAGTCCGCGGCGGAGCCGAACGAGCGCATCGCGCGGTGGTTGATCGAGCGAGCGAGGGTCGTGCGCGACGCGTTCTTCGCGAGGCACGCGGACACAGAGCGCCCTGCGCTGCTCTCGAGCGACCGCGGCTGGATCACCCTGCACGCGTACCTCTACGAAGGCGCGTGGGCGAAGGATCCCTCGGCGCGCGACGCGATCGACGCGCTGTGGCAGCGCTCGGTGCGCGACGCGCCGACGACGGTGTTCGTTCACACGCCGCCCGCCGTGAGCGCTCAGCGCAGACAAGGCGCGCTCGACGCCGTCTCGGGACTGCAAACAGAGGAGCGGCTGCGCGCGGACTACGAGCGTCGACGGCGCGTGGCCAGGGAGCATCCCGAGCGGGTCGTCCGCTCGTGGGAGACCGGAACCGGGCCCTATCGCGACCTCGCGCCCGAGGTCGTCTCGATCGTGAAGGGCATGCAGAAAGAGCGGGGCTGAGCCGCGATCCGCGGGCCGCTCACGCGCTGGCCGCGATCGAGCGAGGACTTCGGCGCGGCTGTCGTCGCTCACGATCGTCGAGGCAACCATTCGGCGTCGGGGCGCGCTACGCTTCACCCCCCGACGATGACTACCTCGGACAACCCGCTGCTTCAGCCATGGACCACGCCCTACGCCATCGCGCCGTTCGAGCGCGTGCGCCCCGAGCACTTCGAGCCAGCCCTCGAAGCGACGATGGCCGAGCACCGCAGCGAGCTCGCCGCGATCGCCAACGACAGCGCGACGCCAGACTTCGAGAACACCATCGCCGCCCTCGATCGCAGCGGTCGCGCGCTCGCCCGCGTCGAGAGCCTGCTCAACAACCTCACCAACGCCGCGACCTCGCCCGAGCTGCAGGCGGTCGATCGTCGCGTGCAGCCCAAGCTCGCCGCGCACCACCACGCGACGCGCACGGACGCCGCGCTGTTCGCGAAGATCGACGCGGTCTACGCCAGGCGCGAGGCGCTCGGGCTCGACCCCGAGTCGCTCAGGCTGCTCGAGCGCGTGCATCTTGATTTCGTGCGCACTGGCGCGCGGCTGCCCGTCGAGGCCCGCGCGCGGCTGGCCGAGATCGCCGAGCAAAAAGCCACGCTCTTCACGCAGTTCGAGCAAAACGTCCTCGCGGACGAGTCCGCCTACGCCCTGGTGCTCTCGACCGAAGACGACCTCGCGGGGCTCCCTCCGTTCTTGCGAGACGCGGCGTCGACCGCCGCCAAGGAGCGGGGGATCGAAGGCAAGTGGGCGATCACCCTCAGCCGCTCGCTGATCGTCCCGTTCTTGACCTACTCCGAGCGCAGAGCGCTTCGCGAAGAGGCGTTTCGCGCGTGGATCTCGAGAGGCGAAGCCGAGGGCCCCACCGACAACCGCAGATTGGCCCGAGAGATCCTCGCGCTGCGCGCGGAGCAAGCGAAGCTCCACGGATACAGCCACTTCGCGCAGTACGCGCTCGTCGATCGCATGGCGCGAGAGCCCGCGCGAGCGCTCGAGCTCTTGCAGAAGGTCTGGGGACCGGCGAGGGCGCGCGCCCTGAGCGAGCGCGACGCGCTGCTCGAAGAGGCCCGGGCGCTCGGGCACACACACAATATCGAGCCTTGGGACTGGCGCTTCTTCGCAGAGAAGGTGCGTCGGCGCCGCTACGAGCTCGATGAGTCCGAGCTGAAGGCGTACTTCACGCTCGATCGAATGATCGACGCGATGTTCGACTGCGCGAGCAAGCTCTTCGGGCTGCGCTTCGAGCGACGCTCGGACATCGTCGCGTACCACCCCGACGTGCGCGTGTACGAGGTCTTCGCGCGGGACGGCAGCGCCGTGGGGCTGTTCTTGTCGGACAACTTCGCGCGGCCGAGCAAGATGGGCGGCGCGTGGATGAGCGAGCACCGCCTGCAGTCGCGCAACGGCGGCGAGACGCTGCCGATCATCGCCAACCACAACAACTTCGCGAAGGGATCGAGCACGCTGTTGTCGCTCGACGACGTAAAGACGCTGTTTCACGAGTTTGGTCACGGCCTGCACGGGCTTCTGTCCAACGTTCGGTATCGAAGGCTCTCGGGGACCAACGTGCTCAAGGACTTCGTCGAGCTTCCCTCGCAGCTCTTCGAGCACTGGATCGAGCAGCCCTCGGTGCTTCGCCAGCACGCGAGGCACCAGGAGACCGGCGAGCCCATCCCCGAGGCGCTGGTCGCGCGCGCGCAGCGAGCGCGCAAGTTCAACCAGGGGTTCGAGACCGTCGAATACACCGCGTGCGCGCTGCTCGACCTCGCGCTGCACAGCCGCGAAGACGCCGGCGGCGTGGACATCACCGCGTTCGAGCGCGAGGAGCTCGCGCGCATCGAGATGCCCGAGGGCATGGTGCTCAGGCACAGGCTCCCGCACTTCGCGCACTTGTTTTCGGGCGACAGCTACGCGGCTGGCTACTACGTGTACCTGTGGGCAGAGGTGCTCGACGCCGACGGCTTCGACGCCTTCGTCGAGGCGGGCGACATCTTCGATCCCGCGATCGCCGAGCGGCTCCTTCGCTACGTCTACTCCGCAGGAAACACGCTCGAGCCCGGCGCTGCCTACCGCGCGTTTCGCGGCCGCGACCCCGTCGTCGCCCCGCTGCTCGCCAAGCGTGGTCTGCTCGAAGAGCGCGAGTCAGCGACGAGCTGAGCGCTCCGTTTGCGATGCGGCCGAAGCCATCCATCGTCGTCGCGATCGCGGTCGTGTCGGTCGCGCCGCGCGAGGCGCGAGCGGACGTCGAGAGCTGGACGTGGATCGAACACCGAACGCGATTGTTGACCGAGAACCCTCGCTCGAATCGGCTCTTGCTTCGCGTGTTCTACGACCTGCGATTCACGGGCAGACACCACGGCCTCGGGCTCGCGTTCACGCGGCTCGGACCGATGTTCGAAGCTCTGCCGTGGCTCGTCGTCGCAGCGAACTACGCGGCGTTCACCTCGAGCGACGCCAGCACGCGCGCCCCGTTTTGGGAGCAGCGCGTCGAGCTCGAGGCGACGGCGACGTTGCGCGCAGGCCCGCTCACGCTCAGCCATCGTCATCGGGGCGAGTCGCGGTGGCGCGCGGTCTGGCAGCGATGGCGATATCGCCTGCAATTTCGCGCGTCGATCACGCCGCCGCGGTGGCGCGTCGGCGCGTTCATCTGGGAAGAAGCGCTGTTCGATTTGAACTTGATCAACGGGGGCGGAGCGCAGCCAGGGTTCTTGGAGAACCGCTCGGGCGTCGGGCTGTCGTTCTCAGTGGCGCCCGAGCTGCGGATCGAACTCGGCTATGCGCTTCGCGCGCGGCAGCCGAGCCCCGCGTGGGAGCTCGACCACATCGTGCACACGAGCGTCGCGATCAACCTCGCGCGCTGAGCGCGCTCAGCGCGCAGCGGCCGGCGTGAACCACGAGAAGAAGTTGTCCCGCGTGAAGTTGGTGAACGCGATGTTGATCGACACCGACAACGCGCGGACCGAGTGCCACCAGCCCACAGGAATGAACAGCGCGTCTCCCGGCTCGAGCTCGACCTGCTTCCACAGCGGCTCGGGGTCATCGGGCTTGGGGCGCTCGGGGTCCATCGCGGCGTACACGCCGCGCGCCCCTCGCTGCAGCGAGACCTCCGCGGGATGCGCGAGCCACAGCCGTTTTTGCCCGTAGATCTGGCAGAAGAGGATGTTGGTCGTGTCGTGATGCAGGGGCGTGTACGTCCCGCGCGGACCGAACCAGAGCGCCGTGCAACCATCGAGACGATCGGGCTCGAGCAGGCCATGCTCCCAGCGCACATCGTCGTAGAGCACGCGCAGCGGAGCGCGCTGCATGTTGCGGTTGTTGGCGATGAGGTAGAGGTCGTTGGAGAGTCCCGCGGCGAGCACGCGCTCGGCGAACGCGCGCAGGGTCATGCGCTCGGTGTGGGCTTTGAAGTTCTGATCGTAGTCCGGGTCACGATCGCGACCGACGCACGCCTCGACCTCGTGGTGCCCGAGCTCGTCGCGAAAGTACTCGGGCGTCCACCGGGAGACCGCGGGCCATTCGCGCGCGAAGCCCTCGAGTACGACGGGCAGGTTGTTGGCGTAGTACTCGTCGAAGAACCGCTCGGCAGAGAGCCCCGAGGCTCGAAGGACCTTGTGCGGTCGCGCGGCGGTCCGCTGCAGATCGCGCTGCATGCGCGCGAGCATGGCGAGCCTGCGCGCTTCGACGCGGGCCTCGCGCGCGACGAGGAGCGCGGGCGAACGAGCGATCGTCGACACCTCGCTCGCCGCCAGCGGACCCGCGACGCCTTCGCGCTCGAGTCGAGCGACGATGACCTCGGGGCGGGCTCCTGCGAGGAGGTTGTCGACGACCCAGCGTCCCCACGCGGGCGAGAGCCCCATCTCGTCGGGAGTCGGTGCGGCCGTGCGCCGCGTTGTCGTGCGGCGAGACGCTCGGCGAGTGCTCATGGCCTCGAAGACCTACGCTATTCGTCGCGCGGCGGAGGCATCGGAGCGATCACCGGACGATCCTGCACGAACGCATCCACCATGGGTCGAATGACAACGTCGCTCGGCGCGTCGAGCGGCTCGGGGACGTCCATCGGTGGGGGCATCGGCGGGGGCATCGGCGGGGGCGGCATCTGGTCCATTTGCATGGCGTCGACCATCGGCGTCGTCGAGCTGTCCGCCTGACTGTCGACGACCTGGCCATCGACCATCGGAGTGACCGGCATGGGTGTCCCGCAGCCGAGCAACATCGCGCCCGCCGCAGTCGCGAGCACCGCGCGCTTGAGCAACGCTGGCTCCGCGGGCGGCGCAGAGAGCGCGCGAAGCTCGGCGTCCGAAACGTCTGTCGAACGTGGGGCGCGAGGCTTCGAGGGATGTCTGGATGATCGTCGAGTCATAGGGTCGAATCCGTAAAGCGAAGGGCAGCGTTGAGCGGCGAGCGTCGAAGGATGCCACAGCTTCGCGCCCGAAACAGCGGGGGTCGGGCAGCATCCCGCTTGAAGACCCCTAGGACGAACGACGAAACTCGCCATGGTGAACACGCGACGCAGTTTGCTTTGGGTCTTGCTGGTAGCGGGCTGCACTTCGCCTGGCACGCAGGCGCTGATCGTTCTCGACACCGACGCGCCAGAGCGCCGATCGGTGCGCGTTCAGGTCACCGCGCGGTACGGCGCGGACGTGGCGCGCGCGGAGCGGACGCTCGATTTCGCGGCGATGCGCGACCCGATGGCGTTTCCCGCGTCGTTCGCGGTCCTGCCTCGCGCCGGCGAGCGCAGCGAGCGCGTGACGCTTCGCTTCAACGTCACGGTGAGCAGCGACGCGACCGCGCCAGAGGTGCGCTACTCCGTCGAGCGATCGTTTCAGTTTCTTCCGAGCACCCGGCAGCGACTGGGGGTCTACCTGCCGCTTCGCTGCGGCGATCCGGCGGTGGGGTGTCCGCCCGAGGTGACCGAATGCACCGTGGCGGCGCTGTGTTCGTCCCGCGGTCAAACGTGCGGTGACGACGCGACGTGCGTGGATCCGCGGGTCGTGCCGGAAGTGGTGACAGGACCGTACGTCCCGAGGGCCGAGCTCGACGTCGTTCGACGGGACACGGGGATCGATGCCGCAGACGACGCGAGAGACTTCGATGTCCTCCAAGATCGAAGCGCGCCCGAGGTCGCGACGGATGGCCCCGATGTGCCCGAAGCCGCGATCGACGCGCGCGACGTCGTCGATGTGCAGTCGGACCTCGGCGCGGACGTTGTGACGTGCCCGATGATGATGACCCAGTGCGGAGGCGCGTGCGTCGACACGCAGACCGACAACCAGCACTGCGGCGCGTGCAACACGCCGTGCGGAGGCACCTGCGCATCAGGTCGCTGCGCGCCGACCGCGCTGCTGAGCGTCGGACGCAACGTCGTCTGCGCGGGATTCGGCACCCCGCCCAACCTCGTTCGCTGCTGGGGCGACAACAACTTTGGCGAGCGGGGGACCGGTACGACCGCGCCGAGCGCGTTGCCCGCAGAGCCCGTGATGCTCAGCTCGCGGTTGACCGCGCTCGCGACGGGCGCGTCCTCGAGCTGCGTCGTGATCGCCGGGTCCGGCGAGATTCAGTGCTGGGGACTCAACTCGTCTGGGCAGCTAGGCGACGGGACCATCATGAACAGATTGGCGCCGGTTCGTGCGGGGACGCTGAGCGCTCAGCGCGGGGTCAGCATGGGTTCTGTCTTTGCGTGCGCGTGGAGCGACACCGCTGCAGACTGCTGGGGCCGCGGCAATTCTGGGCAGATCGGCGACGGCATGTCCATGGATCGACTCACGCCGACGCGCGTCGTGGGGCTGAGTTCGATCCGACAGGTGTCCGCAGCCAACGTTCATGCGTGCGCGGTTCGCCAGGATGGGAGCGTGCTCTGCTGGGGCGACAACAGCGCCGGCGCGGCGGGACAACCGACGGCGATGGCGCGCGTCGCTTCGCCGACCGTCGTCGCGGGGATCAACGCGACCGCGATCGCAACAGGCGGTCTCGGCACAGCCAGCAGCTACAGCGCAGCGCTCACGGGCGCGGGCGAGGTGTGGACGTGGGGAAGCAACAACGCCGGACAGCTCGGACAACCCGCGATCATGATGGTCACGTCCACCCCTGGACGCGTGATGGGATTGCCAGTGATTCAACAGCTCGCCGCGGGGATCAGCCACCTGTGCGCCCGCGCGGTGTCTGGTAGTGTGTACTGCTGGGGATCGAACCTGAACGGGGCGCTGGGCGCTGGATCGACGGCGACGACGAGCAACGTTCCGTTGATGGTGCCGGGGATCACGGACGCGGTCGACATCGCCGCGGGGCAAACGACGACCTGCGTGCGACGGGCGACGGGCGAGATCTCGTGTTGGGGCAACAACGCCCAGGGGCAATTGGGCCAGGGAACATCGTCGCGACTCGCAGAGCTGCCTCCGGTGCCGACGATCACCGACGCCGTGTCCGTGCACGCGGGGCAGAACTTCACCTGCGCGGTGACCGCGACGGGCGCTGTTCGTTGCTGGGGCAACAACGCCTTTGGCCAGCTCGGCGATGGAACGCGCACCTCGTCGCGCGCTCCCGTCGCGACGTCGCTCACCGGCGTGCGAACCATGGACGCGATGGGAGAGAGCGCGTGTGCTGTCCAGATGGCAGGCGGCGGCGTGTTTTGCTGGGGAAACAACCAAACAGGGCAGCTCGCCAACGGACGCGAAGGCGACTCGCAGCCCATGCCGACGCAAGTGGCGGGCGTCGCCGGGATCATCGGGATCGCCATGGAGCGACACGTGCTCGCGTGGAGCGCGACCAACGCCTTTGCTTGGGGTTACTGCATCGAGGGCCAGTGCTCGGGCTTTCCTCCGACGGGGCGTCGCTTCATGGCAGAGCCGTTCGCCGCGATGCACACCGTGGTCGCCGCGGGCGCGGGCACGACGCACTCGTGCTCGCTGAGCGCGTCGGGGCAAGCGTATTGCGTGGGATCGAACGGCTCGGGGCAGCTCGGCGAGCCCGCGTTCATGGGAGGACACGGGTCGCAGCGCACGGTCACCGCCGTCGCCGACGCGGTCGAAATCGAGTCGGGATTCGGCTTCAACTGCGCGCGTCGCAGAGACAACACCGTGCAATGCTGGGGCAACAACGGGGCGGGGCAGCTCGGAGACGGCACGACCACCAATCGCCACACGGTCGCGACGGTCAGCGGGGTGACCGACACGGCGCAGCTGAGCGTGGGGGTCAATCACGTCTGCGCCCGGCGCACCGATGGAACGATCCGCTGCTGGGGAGGCAACAACGTCACCTCGGTGCTCGGCGCTGCCCCGCCGATGCCGCACGTTCCAACGCCGGCGCTGCCGTTGCCTCCGTCGCGCTGGGTCAGCGCAGGCACCACGCACACGTGCGTCGTGTCGATGGACAGAACCGTTCGCTGCTGGGGAGAAAACGCCGATGGACAGCTTGGAGTTTCGCTGTTCTCGAGCGTCCCGGTGACAGTGCGACTGTAGTCGCCACCGACGCGGCGCGAGCGATCGATCCGTTGTACAAACAGCGCCGTGCACAAGGCCAGTCCTCGACGCGCTGCCCTCACGTTGGCGATCGTCTCGATTGTGTGTGTCCCTTCGTGCAAGAAGGCGCCGCCGCAGTGTCAGCAGGTCATGGGGCGCTGGCGAGGCGAGTCCGTCGAGGGCGTCGAGGGAGCGGCCCCCGAGCTACAGGCGGTGATGCGCGCTGCGGTGGCTCGCGAGCGATGGACGCTCAGCGCGCGGCAGCTCGAGCGCGAAGGGGCCACCACCGAGCGCGTGGTCAGCGCGACCGAGGGCGAAGGCCGCTGCGTCGTGCGGCTGGCGCGCGAGGCTCCGACGAGCGAGCGGACCCTCGAGCTCGAGGTCACGGCAGACGGCGCGATGCGAGCGCTGACTCGCGGGCGCGACGAGCGGGTGCCGGTCGTGCTGCTGCGCCGCGCGCAGTGAGCATCGACGCGATCGCTTGCCCGACGAGCGTCGGTCGTAGCAGGGTGCGCAGGTCATGACTGAACGGGCGCCGTACCGCTTTCACTTTGCGTGGCCTTCAGCGCTGATCGAAGGGCGTCTGTTGCGGCGCTACCATCGGTTTCTCGCGGACGTGGAGGTCGACGGCGAGGTCGTCACCGCGCACTGCGTAAACAGCGGCCGAATGGAGGGCCTCGTCGTCAAGGGCGCTCGCGTCTGGCTGACGAAGAACAAGCCGGGCAAGAAGCTCGAATACACCTGGCAGATGATCGAGCTCGACGGGCTGAAGATCGGCGCGAACACATCGCTGCCCAACCCGATCGTGCAGGCGATGATCCGCGCGCAGAGCGCGACGGACGCTCCTTCGGACGCGATCACGCCGTGGTTTTCGAAGGCGAAGAGCGCGCAGTACGAAGTGGCGTACGGGGCGCACTCTCGCGTCGACGCGGTGCTTCACGAGGACGACGGCGTGATGAACATGCTCGAGGTGAAGAACGTTCACCTCGTGTATCCCGACGGCGGCGCGTACTTTCCCGACAGCGTCAGCGAGCGGGCGACCAAGCACATGCGCGAGCTCACCGCGCTCGCGAAAGAGGGAGAGCGGGCGACGGTGCTGTTCGTGATCCAGCGAGAGGACGCGAAGTTTCTGCGCCCGAGCGACGTGCACGACCCGGAGTTCGCCGCGGCGGCGCGCGCTGCGGGCGCTGCGGGAGTGCGCTTTCTCGCGATCGTGCTGCGCGCGACGGACGAGGGCCTGGTGTTCGAGCGAGAGGTGGCGGTGGACCTGAGTCCGTACGACACGACCGACGCCCAGGCGTGGATGCAAGCGCTGAAGAGCACGACGGGGTGGGAGCGCCCCAAGCGCGCCGCGAGCGACGAGGCGAGCGACGAGCCCGACGAGGAGCCCGCGACGAAGAAGGCAGCCAAGAAGGTCGCGAAGAACGTCGCCAAGAAGGCGCCGGCGAAGAAGGCAGCCAAGAAGGCCGCGGTGAAATCAGTTGTGAAGAAGGCCGCGAACAAGACGGTCGCGAAGAAGTCGGTCGCGAAGAAGGCCGCGAAGAAGACCGCCTCGGGCAGGTGACCTCGCGGCGGTCTCGGTTCAGCAGCCAATCGAGCGACTATTTCTGCGCGCCGGGCCCGCCGTCGGCGACGTACGGAACGACTCCGAGCAGGTTGGGCGCGAGCTGCCCCAACAGAAACACGTTGAACACGTCTGCGCCGCGCGCCGCGCCAAACAGCTGAAACAGCGACGCGAACGCGGCGTGGCCGACGCCGATCCCGCCGGGCGCCAAGGGCAAGATGCTCGTGAGCATTCCGAGCGGGTAGATCACGCCGACCTCGATGGGCGAGAGCGTGAGCTGCGTCACGTTGCGCGCGAGCACGTAGAACAGCCCGATGAAGAGCGCGTGCATCAGCGCCGAGAGGGCGAAGGCGAGCGCGAACGTGAACGGCTTGGACGCGTACGCGAGCAGCGCCTCACCCACCTCGGCGACGCGAACGCGCACCTTGCCGACGAGCCCGCTCGGCGCTGCGCGCTCACCCGGGTCGGTCACCGTGGCGCTCGTCCTGCGCGCTCGGTACCGCGCGAGCAGCAGCGCGAGCGCGACGCCCGCGACCACGCCCGCGTTGAGCAGGTACACGAACACCACCAGCGCCGGCGCGCGCGCGTAGATCACCGAGAACTTCAGGGACACGGCCACGCCAGAGAGCACCAGGAGCGCCGCCATCCCCAGCACGCGCTCGACCATCACGCACGTGAGCGTGCGGGTCAGCGTCAGGCCCTCGACGTGCCGCGCTGCCAGGATGTTCTTGAACACGTCCCCGGCGACGTTGCCTGGGACCGCGGTGTTCATGAACAGCGCGATGCATTGGTAGTGCATCGCGCGAAAGAGCCCGAGCTCGAAGCCGAGGCCCCGCAGAAGGAGCTTCCACCGGACTCCCGCGAGCACGATCGAGCCGAGCGCCCACAGGCCCAGGTCGAGCGCGAGCAGCGCCGGGTCGCTGAACACGCGACCGAGCGCGCGAAAGTCGAGCTTTCCCGAAGAGACCAGCCAGCCGATGAGCAGCGCCGGAACCGCCCACTTGAGCAGCGCTCGCGCGACGCGACCGAGCGTCGAAGGCTGCGGGCGCGACGACGATGGCGGGACCGATGGGGTGGACGCGTTCGACAACAGCGAAGCTCGCGCAAAGAAAGTTAGCAGCAGTCGGTCACACGTACTCGGTGTCGAGCGTCGGGACTGCGTCGGTGTTCGAAGGAGCCGCCGAGCTGTCGTGCCGTCGCGCGTCGAGTCGGATCGAACGCTCGGCGAGCAGCACCGCGGCGACCGCGTCGGGGCCCACGCAGAGCTCGCCGCGATCGCCGGTGTTGAGGTAGCGACCGAACTGATTGATCTGCACGCGGAGCGGCTCTTCTTTGTTCACTCCGAAGCTGATCTTGTCGCTGTTGCGATAGAGCTCGAGCAGCTCGGAGAACGTCGCGTCCGTCGGCTGCTTGGCGTTGAGCAGCGCGCCGCCGAACAGCTCGCAGGTCTGCAAGATGTAGTCGACGAAGCACACGCCGCGCGTCCCGGTGACGCGAATCGTCCTGATCTTGGTCGGCGTGATCCAATTGACGTGCACCGACGCGGTCGGCCCCTTGGGGCTCGCGAGAAACACCTCGGCCGTGTCGAGCACGCCCTCTTTCACGGTCGAGTGGCACACCGACGCCTCGACCTTGAGCGAGCCGACGAGCGAGCGCACCACGTCGATGTCGTGCACCGCGAGGTCGAGCAACACGTTGTTGCCGGGCAAGAGGTTCTCGGGGTAGCCGCCGACGCGCGTGACCGAGATGTGGATGGGGGTGCCCAAGAAGCCCTGACGAAGCACCTCGCGCAGCTTGCGCACCGCTGGGTTGAAGCGCTCGACGTGGCCGACCGCGAGCTTGATGCCGCGGCTCTTGGCGTGCTCGACGAGCTTGATCGAGTCGGCCGCCGAAGTGCACACGGGCTTCTCGACCAACAGGTGTTTGCCGGCGTCGATGAGCGCCGAGGCGTTGTCGAAGTGCATCGACGAGGGCGTCGCGATGATCGCCGCGTCGTAGTCGATCCCCGCGAGCTCTTCGACCGAGCGCAGCAGCCTGGTGCCGCCGAGCTCCGCGGGCGTCGCGTTGCTCACTGGGTCGACCACGGCGACGAGATCGAATTGAGGCTCGAGCTTCGTCACTCGAAAGTGATTGCGGCCCATGCGGCCCATTCCAAAGAGAACGATCTTGATTTTGCCAGAACCCATCGCCGTGATGTGTACGCCGACATCGCGACGCTCTGCAACGGATTCGGTCGCAACTTCGCTACGAACAGCGGTCCGGCGGGACGATCGATATACTCCGCGCATGCAAGCAATTGGTTGGTTGCGAGACCGCGTCGCGACCGTGCGTGCGCGGCTCTCGGACCCCGAGCAGCGCGTGGCGTTCTTCGGGATCCTCTTCGTCTTCTTCGCCTACGTCCTGCAGCTCATTCGCTGCAGCAAGCTCCACACCGCGCCGCACGGCGACGGGTTCGGCTCGTGGATCTACGCGGTGTCGCTCGCGCTCGACAACGACATCGACTTCACCAACGACTACGCCGTGTGCGGGTTCGCAGAGCCCGACCGCGGCGGAGGACGGCCGGCCAATCACTTCTACTTCGGCCCAGCGCTCATCTGGACGCCGCTGCTCAAGCTCGCCAAGGCGATCATCACGCTCCCGGCCGGCGCGACGCCGCGCATGCAGCGCGCGTGCGAGGGCCCGTGGCCGTGGTTCGTCGCCGCGTGGACGCCGCTGTTTACGACGCTGACGATCTACTTCTCGTACCGCGTCGCCACGCGCTTCGTTCGACGGACCTTCGCGATGATGGGCGCCTTCGTCGGCGCCTTCGGAACGACGCTCGTCACCTACGGCGCCATCGTCTGGTTCTACTGCCACATGTGGTCGGCGCTCGGCGTCTCGCTGGCGATGCTCACGGGCTTTCGAGCCACGGAGGAGCCAGAGAAATTCCGCCGCTGGGTGCTCTTCGGGATGAGCCTCGCGTTCGCCGCGCTCATGCGTCCGCAAGAGGGCGTCTGGTGCTTGCTCGCCGCGCCTTGGTTCTTTCGAACCGCGTACGAGAAGTTCAAGAGCAAGCCTCGCTCGCTCAAGCTCCCCTTGCTCGCCGCGGTGCTCACGATCGTCGGCTTCGCGTCGGTCTATTGGATTCAGCTCGTCGTCTACAAGAAGATCTTCGGCGTCTATTGGCTCGTCCCCCAAGGGACGATGTACGTGCAGCTCCGAAACGCGCACCCGTGGATGACCGCATTCGGGTCATTTTCTGGGCTCTTTTCGTGGACTCCCCTCGTCTACCTCGGCGTGTTCGGGCTCGTGATCGGGCTGCGGACCGCGCGGTGGCGCGCGATGACGCTGGCGATCGCCATCCCCGCGCTGCTCGACGCGTACGTCTCGTCCGCCGCGTTGATGTGGCACTCGGGCGGCTCGTGGGGCATGCGCACGATGACCTCGCTCGCGCCAGCGGTGGTCGTGTTCAGCGCGGTGTTTCTCGAGCGCGCGTACGCCTGGGTGATGCTCAAGAAGATCCGTCGCCAGGTGGTGCTCTCGACGCTGATCTTCGGCCCGTGGGCGTTCATCACCGTGGGGCTGCCCTTCGCTGGCAACTGGGACAAGAACCACTGGGCGCCCAACACGTACTCCGTGGCGCTGAAGGCCAACTTCGACCAGATGTACGAAGCCGTCGGCAATCCAGTGAATTTGCCGGCCAACGCGGTGTTCGCCGCGCGCTATCGCGTGCACCCCAAGCACATGACCGACCTGTTTCACACAGGGCTCTATCAGGTCTACTACATCACCGGGGATCTACAGATCGAAGGCACGGTCAACTTCTCGCAGCCGAACCAGTATGTCCGCTACGCCGAGGGCTGCGAGCAAGGCCCCGAGGGAGTGCGCGTGCGCGCGGGGCAACGCTGCCGCTGGCTGATGACCATGTACTGGCCATGGATCACGCACTTGCGCATCGCGGCCGCGGTCGCCGGCGATCGGCCCGCGATCGTGCGCATGCGATCCAACGGGTTCTGGACCGGGCAAGACCTCGGCTCGCGCACCTACGCGCCCGGGGCCAACGCGCCGATCGAGTGGTCCGTTCCGACCAACGCGATCACCTCGGGCCTCAACGAGATCATCGTCGAGAGCGACCGAGACATCACGCTCCAGACCATGGAGTTCATGGAGCAGCCGACTCCGCGCCGCGCAGGCCACCCCTTCAATCAGCCCCCAGTCGCGCCGCGCTGAACCGGCGAGCGCGCGACGAAGATCAGCCCTGCATGATCTCGACGAGGGCGCTGGCGCTCGCCTCGAGCTCTTCTTCGGTGATGCCGTAGAAGAGCGGGAGGTTGAGCGCGCTCTTGCAGAAGCGCTTGGAGTGCTCGAGCGAGCCGAACTTGATCGCGTACGAAGCGGGAGGCTGGCTGTCCATCGTCTCGGGGTAGGTGCGCCCGAAGCCGATCCCCTTGGCCTTGAGCTTCTCGGTCACGGCGTTGACGTCGACCGAGTCCGCGACGGTGAAGACCGCGAGGTAGCCGTTTTCGTCGTGGCCCGCGGGCGGTCCGTACACGCGGAGGTTGCGCGTGCCGGCGAGGCGCTTTCGGTACCACTCGGCGGCGCGGCGGCGGTCCGCGACGATCTCGTCGGTCCGCGCGACCATGTGATTGAGAAAGGCCGCTTGGAGGCCGCCCATTCGCGAGTTCCACCCGATGCGATCGTACGAGTAGTGCGCGCTGCGGCCGTGGTTGCAGAGCGATCGGATGAGCTTCTCGCGCGCCTCGTTGTCCGCGAAGATCGCGCCGCCATCGACGCAGCCGCCGACGACCTTCGCCGGGTAGAAGCTGGTCGTCCCGACGGTCGAGCCCTGGAGCACCGGCTTGCCGTCGACCTTGACGCCGAAGCACTGCGCGCCGTCCTCGAGGAGCGGGATGTTCTTCTCCGCGCAGAACGCGCGATAGTCCTGGAGGTTCTTCGAGGCCCACCCGAACAAGTGCACGAGGACGGCCGAGTTGAACTTGTACGCTTCGTACGCCTTGGTGAACTCCGAGAAGCTCATCTGCAAGTCGTCCGGGTCGATGTCGATCAGCACCGGCGTCGCGCCGAGCTGAGCGATCGCCTCGTACGTAGCCCAGAACGTCATGTTGGGCAGCGCGACGCGGTGACCATGGCGCACCCCGAGGGCCTGCAGTCCAATGATGAGCGCGTCCGTTCCGTTTGCGCACGCGATGGACTTGTTGACGCCCAACGTCGAGCAGAGCGCCTTCTCGAGAGCGCCGACGCGCGGGCCGCCGACGAACTCGATCTTGTCGAACACCTCGCTCCAGTCCGCGAGGACCTCGCTCTTCATGCTCTTGGTAAGCCGCGCCAGATCGATAAAAGGAACGTTCATGACCACTCTCCACGCCTCGGAAGAACATCGCTCCGAGAAACGCGGGGAGTGTATGCCACATCCTCCCCCCCAAATGCAGCGCCAGAGCAGCGCCGTTCGGGCTCGCAATTCGACCGTTCGCCGCGAAGTTTTCGCGCCGCCTACGAGCGCAGCAGCTTGTCGAGCGCGAACACGAGCTCTCGGGTCCCCTCGTGGGTCACCGGGCTGATCAAGTGCAGGTCGATCCCACGCTTCTTGAACTTGGGCTTGAGGCGCTTGTGCGCCTCGCGCGCCTCGGGGAGATCGCCCTTGGTGATCGCGACGATCATCGGTCGCGTCGCGAGCTCGGGGTTGAACTTCGACACTTCGCGCAGGATCACGTCGTAGTCGTCGTCGATGTTGCGATCGGGGTCCGGCGCGATGAGGTGCAAGAGCACCCGCGTCCGCTCGACGTGCTTGAGAAACTGGATCCCGAGCCCCGCGCCTTCGCTGGCGCCCTCGATGAGCCCGGGGATATCCGCGACGACGAAGCTGCGATCTTCGTCGACCTTCACCACGCCGAGGTTGGGCACGAGCGTCGTGAAGGGATAGTTGGCGATCTTGGGCCGCGCGCGAGAGATCACTGAAATCAACGTGCTCTTGCCCACGTTGGGAAACCCGATGATCCCCACGTCCGCGAGCAGCTCGAGCGACAGACGCAGCCGACGGGCCTCCCCTGCGATCCCCGGCTGCGCGTGGCGGGGCGCCTGATCCCAGGGCTTGGCGAAGTTCATGTTTCCCAGGCCGCCGCGGCCGCCGTGCGCGATGACGAAGCGCGCTCCGTCGGTGTCGAGGTCGGCGACGAGCGCCCTCGGATCGGGCCGCGTCGCGGGGTCGAACCTGCGTTTTCTTCGGGACCGCGCGCTCGACGATTCTTCCTCGTCGCTGTCGCCGTCTTCGTCACCGCTCTCATCGCTGCTCGCCGACGCGCGATCGGACTCGCGCAGCGACGTCTCGAGCTCGAGGTCGTACACGCGCGTGCCGACCGGAACATGGATCACCATGTCCTCGCCGTCGCGACCGTTGCAGTCTCGCCCCGCGCCGCTCTCTCCGCGCGGCGCCTCCCACTTGGGTCGAAACCGAAACTCGATCAACGTGTTGAGGTTGCGGTCGGCGAGAAAGACAACATCGCCGCCCTTTCCGCCATCGCCGCCGGAAGGGCCGCCCATGGGCACATTGGCTTCGCGCCGAAACGAGACAGCGCCGTTACCGCCGTCGCCAGCCTTCACGCTGATGACGGCCTCATCGATAAAGTCCATAACGGCGCGGAGGGTGACAGAGCGGCGGACTCCGCTCAACTGGCAGCGCGGCGGCGAGCGCACGAGCTGCATGCCCGGCGCAGCCGGTGCGCGACGCGCGTGTTTGCGCAGTGAAATCCCTGCGTTCGTCCACTGGTCCTGCGCTTGCCTCGGCGCTCGGCTGCCATGGCGATCAACTACGCAGACAAGATCCCGAACAACGTCGACCTCGCCGAGAACAAGCAGCTGCAGCGCGCGCTCGAGCACTGGCAGCCCAAGTATCTCGATTGGTGGCGCGAGATGGGCCCGGAGAGCTCCGTCAACCACGACGTCTATCTGCGCACCGCGGTGAGCGTCGACGCCAAGGGGTGGGCCGAGTTCGGCTACGTGAAGATGCCCGACTACCGCTGGGGCATCTTTCTCACCCCGCCCGAGAAGGATCGCCTGGTCCCCTTCGGTTCGCACAAGGGCGAGCACGCGTGGAACGAGGTTCCCGGCGAATACCGCTCGACCTTGCGTCGCATCATCGTGACCCAAGGCGACACCGAGCCCGCCTCGGTCGAGCAACAGCGGCTGCTCGGCCAGATTTGCCCGTCCCTCTACGACCTGCGAAATCTCTATCAGGTCAACGTCGAAGAGGGCCGTCACCTCTGGGCCATGGTGTACCTGCTGCACGCGTACTTCGGCCGCGACGGCCGCGAAGAGGGAGAGGCGCTTCTCGAGCGCCGCTCAGGCGACGCGGACAAGCCGCGCATCTTGGGAGCCTTCAACGAGAAGACCCCGGACTGGCTGTCGTTCTTCATGTTCACGTTTCTCACGGACAGAGACGGCAAGTACCAGCTCGCGGCGCTGGCCGAGTCGGGCTTCGACCCGCTCGCGCGCAGCACGCGCTTCATGCTCACCGAAGAAGCGCACCACTTGTTCGTCGGCGAGACGGGCATCGGACGCATCCTTCAGCGCACCGCCGAGGTGATGAACGAGCAGAAGACCGACGACCCCGAGAAGCTCCGTCGCTGCGGGGTGATCGACATCCCCACGATCCAGAAGTACCTGAATTTTCACTTCTCGGTCACGCTGGATCTCTACGGCTCCGAGGTCTCTTCCAACGCGAGCAACTTCTTTCAGATGGGCCTGAAGGGCCGCTTCGAAGAAGAGAAGCTGAAGGACGACCACCGCTTGAGCGACGCGGAGTACCCGATCCTCGAGCCCGTGGGCGAGCGGCTCGTCGAGAAGCACCACCCCGCGCTGCTCGCCCTCAACGAGCGCCTCCGCGACGACTACATCAAGGACTGCCAGGGCGGCGTCGACCGGTGGAACAAGACGCTCGAAAAGATGGGCGTCAAAACAAAGCTCACGCTCCCGCACAAGGCGTTTCACCGCAAGATCGGCGTCTTCGCCGAGAGCCACATCAGCCCCGACGGCAAGGTCCTCAGCGAGGCCGACTGGACGCGGCACAGCAGCGACTGGGTCCCCACCAAGGCCGACCACGAGCACGTGCAGTCCGTGATGAAGCGCGAGGTCGAGCCCGGCAAATACGCCAGCTACATCGCCCCTCCGGCGCGCGGGATCAACAACCAGCCGCACGGCTTCGAGTACGTGAAGTTCCACTGACCGACGCCCATGGTCTCGCGACAGCACCTCATCGACCCCGAGCTCTGCATCCGCTGCAACACCTGCGAGAGCGTGTGCAAGCCCAAGGCGATCACCCACGACTCGCGCAACTACGTCGTCGATTTCGACAAGTGCAACGCGTGCGGTGACTGCCTTCCGCCCTGCCCCACAGGGGCGATCGACAACTGGCGCAACGTCACCACGCCGTGGTCTCTCGACGTGCAGTTGACCTGGGACATGCTCCCGCCCGAGGGCGACGCGCCAACGACCACCGAGCCCGCCGCGACGATCGAGGCGGGCGCGAGCGAGGTCCCCGACGAGGTGCGCGCGCTCGAGCGCGAGGCGCAGAGGGCGCAGGGCGGCGAGGCCCCGCCGCCGTGGAGCGCGGCGCACCCTTATGTGGGCCTGTATTCGAAGCAGCGCCCCGCGATCGCGACGGTCAGCGGCAACTACCGGCTCACCGAGCCCTCTTCGCCCGTGGACATTCGGCACATCGTCCTCGACTTCGGGCGCACCGCGATGCCCGTGCTCGAGGGGCAGTCGATCGGGATCCTCCCTCCGGGCCGCGACGAGCACGGGCGCGAGCACCACGTGCGGCTCTACTCCGTCGCCAGCCCGCGCAACGGAGAGCGCCCCGGCTACAACAACGTCGCCCTCACGGTGAAGCGCGTCACCGAAGACCGCGAAGGACGCCCCACGCGCGGCGTGGCGTCGAACTACCTCTGCGACCTCAGGGTGGGCGACAAGGTCTCTGTCGTCGGGCCGTTCGGCGCGAGCTTTCTCATGCCCAACCACCCAGGAGCGAAGCTCTTGATGGTGTGCACGGGCACCGGGAGCGCTCCGATGCGCGCGATGACCGAGCGCCGTCGCCGCCGCATGAACCTCGCCGAAGGGGGCGAGATCCTCTTGTTTTTTGGTGCGCGAAAGCCCGAGGAGCTGCCGTACTTCGGCCCGCTGCAGAAGCTGCCGAAGAGCTTGATCGACGTCGAGTTCGCGTTCTCGCGGGACGAGCGCTACGCCAGAGGCTACGTGCAGGACCGGATGCTCGCGCGCGCGGACAAAGTGGGCGAGTGGCTCGAGAGCGACGACTGCTTCGTCTACCTCTGCGGTCACAAGCGCATGGAGGACGGCGTGCTCGAGGCGTTCGCGAAGATCGCCGAGCGGCGCGGCCAATCGTGGAGCGCGCTACGAGAGCTCATGCGTGCGGAGGGAAGGTTTCACGTCGAGACGTACTGAGCGGAGCGCGGGTGGGGGCGCGCGCCGCGAGAGCGTCGCTCTTCGAGAGCGTCACTCGAAGACGCTGGTCGTGGACGAAGCGCTCGCTGCGCGGGCGATCCAGCGCCGGAGCTGCTCGCCGTCTTCGCACGCGCGGATGCGCGCGGCCGTGGGATCGTCCACGGAGAGTCCGCGAGCGGCGAGCAACGTAAAGAGCGCTTGCTGCTCACCCAACACCACGCCGCGCGCTTCACCGCGCGCCTCCCCGCGCGCCTCGCTCTCGGCCATCAGGTCATCGAGGGTCTTGTCTACGGACTTGACGTACTCTGCGTATCGCATCTCGATCTCCTTCGAAAACGCGTCGTCACCGCAACTCGGCCCGCATGCGCAACGCCGCTCTGAGACCGCCCCGGGTGCCAGTCCCGGTGGCAGGCTCGCTGCCACCAGTGGCAGAGGCGCTGCCACCGGCAGTGGCACCGCGACGCTCTCCGCGGAGACCGCGTATTCGCGCTACCCTCGGGAGGAGCGATGTGGATTTCGAGCTCGTTCAGCAACATCACCGCTGCCAAGATCACCAGCGTCTTCTCGGGCGGGACGGGCGAGTTGCTTCAAGACCTGCTGCGGACGCTGGTGCATGCAGAGCTCGCAGCGAGCAGGATCGCGCGCCCCCACAAGGTGACCGTCAACACGACCGGCGCGGGCAGCGATGGCGGGGTCGACCTGAGGTACGACCCGAGCTCCGGCGCAAGCGGCGAGGGCATCGTTGTTCCCCGACTGGATGGAGTGCAGCTCTACTCGTGCAAAGCCACGAAACAGTGGTTGGACAAGGTCCTCGGCGACCTCGATCCACACAAGGCGACAGGCAGCGGGAAATCGAAGAAAACCTACAACGAGCGCGCGCGAATGATCGCCGAGACGTTGGCGGCATCCCCGAACGCGCGGTTCGTGATCGTCACGAGCGAAGCAGGTTCGCTCGACGCCACGCGGAAGAAGAAAGAGGACACGAAGTACCCTGGCGCGAATGCGCAGGCGTCCATCGCGGGGTGCCTCTCGCGCTGTGATCCGAAGCACAACGGGCGTCGCTTCGACGATCAAATCGTCCTCGTCACCGCCGTGCAGCTCGAAGCAGCGCTGAAGAAGTACAAGCCCGCGCTGCCTGACACGCAACTGACGCAGCTCGGTGTCCGACGCCTGGACGGGTGGAAGACCATCGACGATCTCGGGGCGACTTTCACGAAATCGCAGCGACAGAACCGAGCTGCGTTCGTTCGAGATGCGTCTCGAGAGAACGTCAAGAAGCAGCTCGAAGTTGTGGTCGATAACGGCGCGCTCGCGATCGTTTGTGGTCCGCCCGGCATCGGCAAGACTCGCGCTATCTACGAGTCTCTCGCGCGCCTCGACTCTGAGCGATCGCCGGGGTCGATCGTCTACTCGGAAAACGAGGGCGCTCTCACCGATGTGGTGTCCAACAAGGTGCTCGATGTCGCGAATCTCACGCTGGTGGTGGACGACCTGAACGCGGCGGACATCGCTTTGTTCGTGGACCGCCTTTCGAGTAAGCCGCGCACACCGACCACTTCCGTGGTGCTCGTCGTCTCTGCCCCTCGGGCGTTGATCGAAGCGAAGCTCCAGCTCGTTCCTGACCACGGGTTCGAGACGATCGTGGTGGACAAGCTGGAAGATGGCTCGATCCGGCAGTTGCTCGAAGCGGAGATGGACGACAAATCGCAGGCGAATCTTGACGACTTCGTGGTTCTCAGCGAGGGCTACCCGTGGTGGGCGGTGCTGCTCGCGCGACACGCAACCACGACCGTTTCGCTTCGCGACGCCATCGAGAGAGCGATCACACCGCAGGGCGCGACCGCGAGCGATGCCTGGGCGGCGCTCTTGCTCGCACTGTTGCTTCGCGGTGAGCGTCTCTCTGACTTCAGCGTCGAGAAGCGCCGCTGCGTCTCGTCGGCGCCAGGCGTCTCAGCATGGAGAGACCTCGAAGACTCGCTCGACACGCTTCGATCGCGTGAAATCGTGCGTCCTCCGTCGCGCTCCGAGCCGATCGGCTACGTGAGCCCTGCGTTGTTTGCGCGCGAGGTGATCGTCAAAGAACTCGTCGAAGACGCTGCAAAGATCGCTGCGCTACGCAAGTGCGACGCTGCGATGATCGAGCGTCTCTTCGACGCTCTCGCTGAGTACGGCATCCCCGAGCAGGATCAGCGTAGCTTCGCGGAGCACGTGCTCTCGGCCATGCGCGACGTGACGGTCGACTCCCTCGATGCGACGCGCTCTTTGGATGCGTCGTTGCTCAACCGCATCGCACCGCTCTGTCCGGTCGAGTGCGCTCGATGGTGCAAGACGTTTCTCGCGGCGTGTGAAGACGCCGCGTTGTCTCCGCGCCGCATGGCGCAGGTCGCGATCAGCAGCGCGCTGACCGCCGCGTACCGACGCGAGGGAGCAGTGTTTGCTCTTGTCGAACCCTTGCTGCGTCGGCTCGCCTTGCTCGACGAAGCGCGAATGCTCAACGGTCCGCGCCATGTGTGGTCGCGGTTGTTCGTCGACCGCGACAGCGCTTCGCTCTCGCTCGAAGCGCGGATCGATACGTTCGAGCGCGTCGTCCACGAGGGAAAGCCCGCCGAGCGCAAGCTCGCGCTCGACGTCTGTGCAGCGTGGACCGCCAACGATGGCTACCTCCGCGCGTGGCCGAGAGGAACCTCGAGCGACACGCCCGAGCGAGCCGACGCACAGCGGCGCGTGGTCGACTGCTTCGTGCTCTTGCTGAGCGATGATGACGCGAGCGTACGCGACACGGCGAGAGTGCAGCTCAATGTTGTTCTCGGCGTTAGACGCTCGAGCAACCCATGGATGCGGCAGGTCTCCGAGCGCGTGGCCGCGCAGTTGGTCCATTGGTCCGCGCATCAACGCTCAGCGTTGCTCGCAGCTCTGCACGCGAGAAACAGCCAACGTGGCGCTTCGACGGATGATCGACACGCTGTGGCTCCGTTGATCGATGCGCTGGCTCCGCGCTCGATGAGCGAGCGGTTTCGGTCCTTTGCGTCACAGCTCGCTGAGCGTCCGCTGCCCGAGTCGCTCACGGACGAGCAGCAGGCCGTTCTCGACGAGCTCGTGCGCTCGGATGAGGAGGCTTTCGAGCGCGAGCTCGTGTGGCTCGACGTCGAGTGCGAGCCGCTGTGCGCGCATCGAGCCACGTTTGCGCTGGGAGCGTACGATCGCCTCGAACGCTGCTTGCCTCGGATCGAGGACCACGTTCGACGTCATCCCACCTCGCGATCCTCCCTGATGTACCTGCTCGGCGCGGAGGATCACGTCGAGCACGAGAGGATCGACGAGGTGCTGGCTGGTTGGGATGAAGGTGCGCTCGTCGCTGCTCGCCTCGAATACATCGCGCAAGCGAAGGCGCACACCGACGCAAGAGCGCAGTGGGTGGTCGAAGCGGCGTCGAGCGATGCGCCGGACCATTGGTTCGAGCGGTTGTTGTACAGCCCAACGTTGCAGCGCTCGCCCGCGTCCTGGCGGGAGCGATTCGTCGACGCCATGCTCGCCCGCCCGTCGCCCAACCGCGCGGCGATCGCGCTGCGGCTTTGCTGGCGAGAGGGAGAGGTCCACGAAGGCGACGACGAGCTGCACGACGAGCGCAATGCGCGGCGGGCGATGCAGGCGATGCTCGACCTCGACAAGTGGCCGTCAGAGACGCGAGCCGAATGGCAACACACGCTCTTGGTGATCGCGCAGACCGACCTCGAGTGGGCTGCGGAGCATCTCGTGGCGGTGGTCGTGAAGGCAGGAATTCGCGTTCCTGCTCCGCCGACGGACGACGTACTGGCACGTTGGCCGCGCGAGCGAGCGAGCGTGTTGTTGGCCGCGGTGCTCCGTGCTTTCAGCGCCCCGACGCGGCGCGCACTCTCGTGGTGGTTGCGATCTTCGCCGCTGCTGCCCGAGTGGACCGACGCGCTGCTCGAATGGGCGGCCGACGATCGCGATCGAGCGCTGTGGGTGCTGACATGGCTCAGCGCCGCGAGCGCGACGCACGAGGCGTTGTTCGCCGCCTTGAGCGCGAGGTACGCGAGTGATGCCGCGTTGATGGATGAGCTTCGTTCGTCGATCGAAGCCGTGTTGTGGGCGGCCGACGGCGCTCTCGATCGAAGCGCAGTCGAGGTGCTCCGCCGTCATGCCGAGCGCCTCGGACGCGACGACCGCGGGTGGTACGAGCGAGTCGTCGGGTCGCTCGAGCGCAATCGGGCTGCGTAGCGGGCGCGGGCCTGTGTCTGCCACGGAGAGTGGCACCGGGAGTCGTCAGTCGAAGACAGCGTCGATCGACTCCGCCGTCGCCGCCCGCGCGATCCAACGTCTCAGTTCGTCGTTGTCGTTGCAGGCAACAATCCGCGCTGTTGTGCTTTCGTCCACAGAGAGCCTTCGCGCTTCGAGCAGCGTGAACAGCGCTTGCCGCTCACCCAACACCACGCCGCGCGCTTCGCCGCGCACTTCACCACGGGCTTCACCACGGGCTTCACCGCGCGCTTCTCCGCGCGCTTCACCGCGGGCCTCGCTCTCGGCCATCAGGTCATCGAGGGTCTTGTCTACGGACTTGACGTACTCTGCGTATCGCATCTCGATCTCCTTCGAAAACGCGTCCGGCCCGCATGCGCAACAGGATGCGCGTCACGAACGGGCGCTCCCACGCATCCTCGCTGAGCCGCGCGGACTCGGCGATCGCCGCGCGCAGCACGGCTCCGCGACCCATGAGCCGAAGGAGCAACGTTGACCGCGATCGAGGCAGTTCGCTCACGACGATCAGGCGCAGCACGCGACTCGTGTTGCCAACGTATACGCCGCGTGGCCACCCGCGGCTGGCTTCGAGCGCAAAGGTCTCGATCACCGATCGCGCTCGCCCGGGGGACACCATCCACAACACACGATGGCGTGTCGCGGTGCCACTCCCGGTGGCAGCGCCTCTGCCACTGGTGGCAGCGAGCCTGCCACTGGGACTGGCACCATGTGCACAACGCGACGAGCAGCTTCCGCTTCTTCGTAGCGCCGGGCTTCTTCGCCTTGTGGGACGCATGTGACGTGCGCATCAGTCCTCGCCGCGTGGAGCCAGTTCTTGAAGGGGCGCTCGATTCGACCGCTCGCGCGATAAGCGGCGCGTAGCGCTCGAGCTGTTCGACTGTGAGACGGCCCTCTTGGTATTCAACATACCAAGCACGACGAATCTCGACGATGGTCTCGCTGTTCAGCCAAAGAGCTGTGCTCCTCGCAAGAACGCGATGCGCAGGTGGGACGGATGTCGTTGTGAAGAGCAAGAGGGACGGGAGGACAACCTCGAACCACCCGTCCTGCACGACCAGAGGATCGAGATAGACAGCGTCTTTCTTGCTGCTGTTGACCGCGCTATCGGCAAGTCGGTAGTTGGTCCATTCGTAGATCTGCTCGGGTCGGCCACTGTCTCGCGACGCGTTGCAGGACTCGAAGTGGTCGACCGTGCCCCCGGAGAGCCACATCGCGGAGTAGGCGCAGCGCCCGTCGAACGATTTACGAAGGTCGTTTCGAAAGGGGCTCCAGTAGTCCTGCGGCCGCTTGCGTGTTTTGTTTACGAACTCCTTCCCCGTCGATGACGCGAGCCAATCCCGGCCTTTTGTCCGGCAATCGACGTCGAAGCGCTTGGGTTCGGGATCGAGCTTCGTCGGGATCACGAGCGTCACTCGCTTTCATCACTCGCTGGCGACTTGCGAGCGGCATGCGCGATCCATCGCGGCCAGAACGGGTCTTGATCCGGAAGCGCTCGTTTCAACGCCGCGGCGATCTTGCGTTTCGTGTCGAGCGGTTCTGCAACGGTCTTTCCCGCCATCCACTTCGTTGCAGCCGCGATCGCCGCCTCTGCCTCGACTGAACGTGCCTGACCGAGGCCAAAGATGTAGGACTGCAACCAGGCGTTGACGCTGCCGTGCTTGGCCCACGGACGCTGGTCGATGCGAACACGAGCCTGTGAGGGCTTCTCTTTCGACCGAACAAGATCGAGCAAGAACAGCGCGTCCTGTTCGTCGTCGAAGAGCGGTTCTGCAGAGGCGAGCACGAGCGGCGAGTGTGTCGCGGCGATGAGCTGCACCGAGGCGCGTGGGAGATTCCCCGTGGCGAGCGCTCTGGTCAGTTCGAGCAGTGATCGCAGGATGCCTCGCTGCCAACGGGGGTGAAGGTGGCTCTCGACCTCGTCGATCAAGAAGATCACCTCGTGCGCGCGCTCCCGTCCGTACGCGTGACATGCCTGAACGTGCTGCTCCCAGCTCCACACCAGCAAATAGGCCAGCGCGGCAACCCGTCGCACGCCCGCCGATGCGTGCGCGAGCGGGACATCGTCGGCATACTCGGTGGAGATCGTCGGAAACAAGTGGTCCACGTCGATGTCGAGCTTCTTCGGCTCGCCCGGCGTCAGCGGGCGTTCTCCTGGTGGAGACAGCGTCTTCAGCGCGTGCGCGAGGACTTTGAACAACGATGAATCTTTGCGTTGCTGCCAGGTGACCCAGTCGCGATCCAGTCCGGCACACACCGTCTTTTCGTTCCACGAGAGCCCGCGCCAAACTTCCTCTGGCTTGAAATGGTAGGCGGGCGGCCGTTCTTGGATGTCCCCGTCCTTCGTCTTGATCCAGTAATTTCTCGCGGGATCCCAAACGCTGAAGCTCCCGTCGACCTGAGCGTAGAGCACGAGTCCCGGACTCGGTGGACGACCGTGCTTTCCCTTCCAGCGCTGGGTATCTTGATCGAACGGCGCCGCGTAGCTGATCTTCTTGTTCTTGGCGTCGAAAGTAAACTTGATGCTGGCGGGCTTGCTCTCGTCGAAGCGCGCCGCTTGACGGTGCGCCCACGTTCGGGTCAACGCCCACCACGCGACGTCGAGGAGAAACGACTTGCCGAGCCCGTTGTCGCCCACAATGAGGTTGAGACGAGACTGAAAGTCCGCGCGAAGCGCTGGCGCGGGCCCCACGTTATCTAGGTCGAGCAGGTCCAGCATGGTGCGCCTTCTACCTCGGTAGATACGGCAACTCACAGCACAGGCAAAGTTATTGCGGTTTCGCCAAGCAGAACCGTGTTGGTGCCAGTCCCGGTGGCAGGCTCGCTGCCACCAGTGGCAGAGGCGCTGCCACCGGCAGTGGCACCGGGGAACCCTCTCTCACGGAGACTTCGCGCGTTTGCCCTTTGCCGCGCTCGCCGTCGCCTTCGCTTTGCTCGAAGCCTTCGTCGGACGCTCGATCGTCTTCACGACCTCTTCCGCGACGAACCCGAACGAGAGCTGCGGGTCCTCGTAGCGGCTCGGCTTCGGCGCCTCGGTCGTGTCGTTGGCGGGGGCTTCGTCGTCGAGGGGCGGAAGCTCCGGCGGCGCGAGGTTCTGTCCCAGGGCCATCACCCACGCGACGCCGCGGCTGCGCGCGAACGCCAGCGCTGTTCCTGCGTACTCGGCGTCGGCTCGTTGTTTGAGCTTCAGCTCATTGCGAAGCTCGGTGATGTCGGCTTCGATGGAGCGAGCAACGTCAGGGATCGACGCGACGCTCTTCAACAGATGCTGCTTCTTCTCGATCTTGTCGACGAGCGACTTGCACTCGCGCCACACGTCGCGGCGCGCTTCGATCAGCGCTTCTTTGTCCAGGTTGTACACGTTGACCGTGAGCTCGACGCGCTTGCTGCGAAGCTCGTCGTCCGAGCTCGTGCAGGTCACGCGGCCGTCTTCGCGAAAGGACACATCCGCGACGGCGTCGGCGTCGAGCGGATCGATGAGCATGACGTCGCGGGTCTCGTCGTCGAGCTCGGCCCGACACGTCGCGATCGCAACCGTCGGAGCCCGCAACGGAAAGCACGCGCCCTTGCCCGACGTGTTGCCGTCGGCGTCGCGACCGACCGTGTTGGCCGACGTCGCGGAGAGCCTGAAGTTCGTCGGGTCGTACGCGAGCCACCAGTAGCCGTCCCAGGTGCGGTTGCCGTTCCACGGGTCTCTGGCCTCGCACTTGGGGCGAAAGTGATCGACCTCGAAGCGCCCGCCGTGCTGCTCGGTCTTGGCCTCGGTGTACCAGCACTTGCGGTACGACCACCGCTTCAAGAGCGCCGAGACGCTCCTCCACAGGGGGTGACTGTCGAGGTACGCCGAGCGCTCTTCGGCCGTCGCGCACACGCGCAGCTCGTTCGTGTGCTTCTGCGCTGCGACGCGATCCCATTTCTTGTCGAGCTCGTCCTGCCTCCACCGAACGGGAATCACAGCGTCCCTCCCGCGCTCGGCGCTCCGAGCCGCTCTCGCACGAGGCGCACGGCGAGCGCGCGTTGCTCGTTCTCGTCGAGCTTCCAGAAGAGCGCGTCGCACTCGCGCTCCCAATCCGCGATCGCGGCGAGCACCTGACCCACACGCGGATCGCGGGACTCGTAGAGAAATCCCAGCGCCCCGAGCGTCTTGTTGAGCGCGTCGAGCGTGCGCTGCTCTTCGTCCGTGAGTTTCGCTTTCGCCGCGAGCGCCGCCCGCTTGTCCATCATCTCCAACGTCGGCCGGTCCAACGTCCGCGGCAGCCCGAACATCTGCGTGAGCACCCCCGCGACGCCCAAGCCTCGCGGGTCCTCTGTGGCCTCGTGCACGCTCACTCTGCGCGTCTCTCGGTCGCGCTGAAAGATCTGCACCTGCTTCTTCTCGAGCGACGCGATCGTCAGCGGGTCGTGCGTCGAGAGCAGCAGTTGGCTCGTCTCGCTCACGTGATCGAGCTCGCGTTGGAGCAGCTCGAGGTAGTCGAGCTTCCACCGCGGGTTGAGGTGCGTGTCGGGCTCGTCCAAGAGAAACAGCGTTTCTTCGCCCTGCGTAAAGCGCAACATGCCCACGACCGTGAGCAACTGTTGCTCGCCTTCGCTGAGCTCGCTGAAGGTGATGTCCGTCTCTCCTCCACAGCGAACGCTGACCCGCACGTCGTCGACGAGGTCCGCGAGGTCGATCGCGTCGAGCGCCGCGAAGAGCTTCTTCGGCGTGTCCCACTCCTTGGCCACCGCACGCAGCTTCGCTTCGGAGGGAAGATACAAATAGTGCCGGTCGATCTCTCGGTCCGAGCGTCGCTGTTCGCCTGGCAGCGCGTCGTCGTCCGCGGGCTCGGTGATGCGCATCGGCGCGAGAGCGTGCGTCCAGAGGACGTCGAGAAAGCGGCTCACGTTTCCGAGCGCGCCCCAGAAGAGGGCGTTGCCTTCGGGGTTCTCTCGACCGGGCTTGGACCACCACGGGCGCTTCAACACCAAGAGCGCCGAGTCGAACGCCTCGATCCCGAAGTAGTCCTTCAAGAACTCTCGGTGCCGCGCGTCTTCGAGAAAATACGCGAGCAGCACGTACCGACTGTGCCGCGGGAGGCAGAAGAAAAACCGCCGCAGCTCGCCCACGTCGAGCTTCTTGTCCCTCACGCGCTTGTCGAAGTCGCGCAGGTGCCGACGAAACAGCCGTTCGAGTCGATCGCCGGGCCCCGAGTAGTACGCGAAGATGTGCGCCGGCAAGAGCGCTTCGCGCTGCGCTCTGAACGCGCGCTGCGAGAGCTCTTTGCCGTCGACGGACACGCGATAGCCCTGCCCTTCCCAATCGGGGTGGCCCGTCACGGTGATCTTCTTGCCCCTGCACTCGTAGCGGAGCTCGAACGCGAAGCGCACGCGCTCGTCTCTTCCGTCGAGGTCCATCCAGCGAAAGATCAGGACGATCGCTTCGAACAAGTTGGACTTGCCCGCGCCGTTCTCCCCGATGAGCACGGACATCGCTTCGTGCTCGGCGAGATCGATGACGAACCCCTGCAGATTCTTGAACGACTCGACGCGGAGCCAGTCAATTCTCATGCGCGACGATCCAGATCTTCTGGTCTCGCCGCACTTCGCGCAAGCGTCCTCTGTCGATCAACCCCCGCAGCTCCCGGTAGAACGCGTCCGTCGTGGGCCACGCGAACAGCGCCCGCACCTCGTCCACGGGCAGCCCCGTCGCGCCTTCGCTCGCCAGCCGCGCGACCCAGTCCGCAATGGGCCCCGCGGGATCGCGCGTCACGGGCGCGGTGACCGTGACGGGCGTGGTGATGGCATCGGGGGTGGTGACCGCGGGCTGCGTCGCGCGTGGCTTGCGGGGCTTCTTCGCGGGCGCCTCGACACGCTCGGCGCGAACGCGATCGAGCAGCACCGACGCGGGCTCGTCACTGGGATCCTGCGGAACGAGCTCCCCGCGAAACGCCTTCGCGAGCACCGAGCGCTCGAGCACATCGAGCTGCGCGCGAGCGGCGTCCGTGGCATCGAGCAGCACGCGTGCGCGGGCGAACGCGGCGTCGATGCGGGCGACGATCGCATGTTGCTCATTGGGTCCGGGCAACGGAATGGCGAGCTGGGCAAGTTCGCCCATGCCGATGTTGTACTGACCCGCAGAAGATGCCGCTCGACTGTGCAACCACTCGCGCACTGGAGGGGCATCCCAAATGCAAGCAATCCACTGCGGAATCGAGCCCACCGGCGCAAGACGAAAACGAATGAGGTAGGAAGCGAAGAATGTCGGTGAGGCGAACGGCACTGACACCAGCGCTGCACGCCCGATAAGGTCGGCGCTGCCGTTGGTGCGAACGACAAGCAAATCCCCTGGTTCGAGTGGAGGAAGGTTGCCGATCGACGCATCACTTTCTGCGAACTTGAGGTCGTCCATGACGATCGTAGAACCGATCACGTTTGGAATGCGCAGCACGGCCGGCCCCGTGTTCTCGGCGTCGCATTTGGAGGAGCTCCCGTACCCTGCGAAGACGCACAGGTCTCCGAGTTCGCGTTGCTGCCAATGCGATGGAAAGCTCGAATTCGTTCCGCTCAGCGCACCGATGCGTCGGGCGCTACGCCATCCAAAGTGCGACGGTAACGCAGCCAGCCACCGCGCATCAGCGTCGACAATGTGGGGATTGCCTTGTCGCCACGAACGAGACAACTCCCCCCGAAACGCCACCCCCAACACGCTCTTCTTGTACCGCTCCACCATCGCCGGGACCGCATCGAGCGCCTCGCGTGCGCGACGGATGCGCCCGAGCACGGCCTCCAGCTTCGCGACGATGCGCCGCTGCTCCGCGAGTGGCGCAACTGGTACCCGGAGGGCGGCCAGTTTTGTCCCGTTCACATTTGGCTGTGCGATCCCTGAGAGTTCGCCAACGATCGCGTTCCAGTAGTCTGGTGTTCGGAAGTACGCGCTCAAGTATTCGGGCTGAACGGCCTCTCCGTGTGCGCGCAAACGAATCAGATACGATGCGAACACAGCAGACCGCGGAGGGTCGACGATCAAGTGGGACTTTCCGGTGGTCGCCCCGGTTCGAGCAAACACGATGTCTCCGTGATCGACCTGATACTTCGCTGCTTGCGCGTCGTCGCACTCGCACGAGGGCACCGTGGCCCAATCGACGCCGCGATCCGTGATGTCGGTAATCCGCAGCAACTTCGGACCGCGAGCCGACGTCGATGCCGACGCCGTGAGTCCATACTCAATTTTTTCGCACACCTCCCCCACCGTCGCCCACGCCCACCCCTTCGGCAGCTCGCTTCTCTCGCTGTCGCTCTCGCCCGCTTCGCTCGCTTCGCCCGTTGCCCCCTTCATCACGCGATCTCCCCGATCAGCGCCCTCACCTCGGTCAGCGCCGTCACCAATTTCTCCTCGATGCCCTTTGCGATCACCTCGGGCTCTTCCATCGCTTCGCCGTGGCCGCTGCCCTCTTCGCGCAGCCACGCGATGTCGAGGTTGTCTCCGCGCGCTCGGATCTCTTCTCGCGAGAACACGCGCCATCGGCCCTTGTCGCCCTGGTCCGTGCGCTTCGCCGTTCCGTCGCTCTTCGCGCCGAACGCCTTCTCGAACTCGCTGAAGTGCTCGTTGGTCAGCGGCGTGCGCTTGCCGAAGCTCGGCATGTTGGTGCGCAGGTCGTAGACCCACGTTTGCTTCGTGGCGCCGAGGTCGCTCTTGGCGCGGGTGAAGAAGAGCACGTTGGTCTTCACGCCTTGCGCGTAGAAGATGCCCGTCGGCAGCCGCAAGATCGTGTGCAGATCGCACTTGTTCATCAGGTCCGCCCGCACCTGCGCCCCGACGCCATCCTCGAACAACACGTTGTCCGGAACGACCACCGCCGCCCGCCCCTTCGCCCTCAACGCCTGCACGATGCGCTGCACGAACAAGAGCTGCTTGTTGGACGTGGGATAGGTGAAATCCGAGCTCTTCACCGTGTCGCCGCCCTTCTTCGTCCCGAACGGCGGGTTCGAGAGCACGACGTCGACCTCGCTCTTGAATACGTGCTCGGATGACAGCGAGTCTCCCAGGATCACCGAGCCGTCGAGCCCGTGCAGCACCAGGTTCATCAGCGC
>LNEO01000234.1 GCA_001465015.1 Deltaproteobacteria bacterium Ga0077539
GGAACCGAGAGCGTCCACCCGAGCCCGAAGGGACCGTTGCCCGCACCCGAGTCGTAGCCCAGCCCGATCGATGGCCCCGCGCCGCGAGCGGCCGTCACCGGCAGCGGAATCTCTGCACTCACCGACCCCGTCACCACGGACGCCGAGCTCTTCTCGCCAATGGGTCTGAGCGCTCCGCCTCCCTTCGGAAGCGAGAGCGTCACTGGCTGCGGCCCGCGCTCCTTCGCTCGATCCGCGGGGCTCTTTTGCGTGTTGCCTTCGCTCGCTCCGCCCATCGGAGTTGCGCTGAACTTCTTGGTGCTCATGAAAACATGTGTCCCTTCGGTTTCTGCAGTCGAGAGAGCAGCTCCTGCGCGCGACACCACGGCCCAGCCCGCGCGTGTGCGAAGGCGAGCTGCGATGGATGGGCGGAGATAAGTAACTTCAACAGTAGTACCTACTGCTTTCGTAGTCAAACCTTCTCCCGCCCCAAGCCCTTCCATCCAGAGACACCGCATGCTTAAGTCATTAAATTAATTGGTCTTTTTCTAGTCTCAGAGATCTATACTCAGCGGACTAGAAGCACGCAGAACGGATACCAACGTAGTATCAACTGCAATGACATTGGCTTGCGGCAATCCGCGACTGCGAGGTTTGCTCCGCCAATTGGCCCCCCACGCGTAGCGGTCCGCCCTTACGCTCCTCGAGTCACCCTCGATCGACGCTCTGCCAGAACGCTTCGAGCTCTTCGATCGAGTTGCATCGGGACGCAGGCGGCAGCGACTCGAGCATGCCGCGGCCGTAGCCCTTGGTGAGCAGGCGCTTGTCGAGGATCGCGACGATGCCCGCGTCCGAGCGCGTGCGGATCAGGCGCCCGAAGCCCTGCTTGAGCGCGAGCGTCGCGACGGGGACCTGAAAGCTCACGAAGGGCTCGCCGCCGCGATCTTTCAAGCGCGCGATGCGCGCGGCCACGACGGGGTCCGTCGGCGCTTCGAACGGCAGCTTGTCGATCACCACGAGGCGCAGCGCGCGGCCCGGAACATCCACGCCCTCCCAGAAGCTCGAGGTCGCGAAGAGCACCGCGTCGCCCGCCGCGCGAAAGCGCGACAAGAGCGCTTGTTTGGGCGCCTCACCCTGGACGAAGGTCGGGTACTTCCACTTTCGCCGCAGTTCTTGGGCGAAATTCTTCATCTGACGGTGGCTCGTGCAGAGCACGAACGCGCCGCCTCGGGTGATCGCCACGAGCCTTTGGATCTCGCGCGTCGCGGCTTCGAAATACTCTTCGTCCCTCGGCTCGGGAAAGCGCCTCGGAACATACAACGCGCTCTGCGCCCCGTAGTCGAAGGGGCTCGGAAGCGCGAGCTCGACCGCTTCTTTGGGCACGCCCAGACGCATGCGCACGAAAGAAAACCCCTCGTTTCCCTGGGAGGTCTGCAGGATCTCTCCCGCGGTCGTGACCGGCGGCGTGCTCGAGCAGAGCGTCGCGCTCGTGAGCACGACCGAGCACCGTCGGGACCAGAGCCGCTCGCGCAAGAGCGGGCCCACTTCGATGGGGCTCACGCCGATCGCGCCGCCGCCGCGAGAGTCTGGCTCGCCGTAGACCACCTGCGCGGGGTTGGCCGCGTCGAGGACCATCGCGATCGCGTCCCTCGTCGACTGTGTTCTTCGCGCGACCGACAAGAGAGCCTCGCCGCCGCCGACGAAATCGCGCAGCGCCTCCGAGAGCCTCGCGAGCGCCGCGGCGAGAGCGCGCGCTGCGTCTCCGAAGGGACCTTCGATCGCGCGGCCGTCGAGGAGCACCCTGCCCACCGAAGAGAGCGTTCGCTCGAAGCTGTCGGTCGCGCTGCCGACTGCTGTGCGCCCTCCCACCCGAGGCAAGAGCGTGAAGAGCTCGAGGTTGGCCGACAGGATGTCCGCGAGCACGCGGCCGATCGCGTGTTGCCTCGTGGGGTCGACGAAGAACCCCGCCGCCTCGAAGGCGCGGTTGGCGTCGCGCACCAGCGTCTCGGCCCGCGCGCGCGTGAGCCGCACGCCGAAGAACTCGGTCGCGACCTCTTCGAGCGCGTGGGCCTCGTCGAAGATCACCGCGTCGTAGTCGGGCAGCACCTGCGCGCCGAAGTTGGTCGATCGAAGCGCGAGGTCCGCGCAGAACAAGTGGTGGTTGGTGACGATGATCTGCGCGACGTCGGCGCGGCGGCGCATCTTGGTGACGAAGCACTGCTCGTAGTAGCGGCACTTGGCGCCGATGCGCGTGTCGGACGACGAGGTGACCTCGCGCCAGATCGCCGCGTCGTCCGGGACCCACTCGAGGTCCGCGCGATCTCCGGACTGCGTGTCTTCGACCCAACGAACGATCGCGTCGAGGTGCGGATCGGGCCGCGCAGCGCCGGTCACGATCGCTCGTCGGTGCTCGTCGAGGCGACGCAGACACACGTAATTCGACAGGCCCTTCACGAGCGCGACCTGCGGGTGAAGGCCCAGCCGCGCGAGCGTCGGCAGGTCTCGCTGAACGATCTGTTCGCCGAGCGCCTTGGTCGCCGTCGAGACCACCACGCGCAGGCCCGATCGAGCGGCGGGGACGAGGTAGGCCAGGGATTTTCCCGTGCCTGTTCCCGCTTCGACGAGCAGGACAGAGGCGTCCGAGAGCGCCTTCTCGACAGCGAGCGCCATGGAGAGCTGTTCGGGGCGCGACTCGTACCCGCGAAGCGCTCGAGAGAGCGCGCCCCCATCACCGAGGATTCCCGAGACGGTCACGAGCAATCGTGTAGCACGGACTCACCCCACGAGCGCACTCACGTTCAGACAGAGAATGTCACACGCTCGCGAAGCGTCGGTGAAGCGTCGTTCTCGCTCAGTTCGGCGGCGGCGGCGGAACCTGCACCGGCTGCATGACCTGGCCCGTCTGCGGCTGCGCAGGCGCGGCGCCGGGAGCAGTCGGGCAGTCACCGATCTGCGTGCCGTCTCCGCAAAGGCCGAGGTTGCCGCGAAGGCTCTGGTCGTAGACCTGGTAGGCCGTCTCGCGGTGGCGATTGGCTGCGCCACGAAAGCCAGAGCCCACGAGGACCGTAATCGAGCCGCCGAGCGAGAGCACGCCGCCGCCAACCATCAACGGAATCGCTGCATCGCTCCCACTCCTGTTGAAGAGCTGCAACAGTCCGACCGTCATGAGCGTCGCGCCGAGCACGCTTCCGCCGATGCCCGACCAGGTCAGGATGTCCGCAGTGTGGTTGGCGTTGGCCGACTCTCGCGCAGCCATGTCCGTGGGCGACCCGAGGCCCGCCATCGGAACGAGGTCCTCTGGGTGAAATACGTTGGCTCCGTTCGCGAGCACGAGGCCGGTCGCAGCCGTGTTCACACCAGTTACGCCGTACCGTCCGTAGGACACCGTCGTCGTGTACTGCAGCTGCAGCGGGCGAAAGGTGTTGTAGGTCTGCACGCGCACGGGGTACGGCGCTTCGCGCGGAGGCGCCTGAGGGAGCGGTACGTGCGCCATGCAACCGCTGACTGTCGCCGCGGCCACCAACGTCGAGAGCAACGAGAACTTCCCGTGAGTCATGGCGAAGGATGCTATCGAATCATGCCCGGGTCGCAATGCCCGATGATCGGCTCCGCGGCGCCGCGGCGGTCAGCTATCGTTCGCGCGTGCTTCGGTCGATCGCTGCGCGCTCTGTATTGCTGGTAACTCTCGTGACCGCTTCGGCGCAGGGGCAGACCGAGCCGCCGTCGGGACTGTCGCGAGAGCTCGAAGAGGCGCGATCGCTGCTCGCGGAGCAGGACTACACGAGCGCGATGTTCACGCTCGAGCAGGCGATGCAGCGGAGCGACGATCCGCGCGGCTGGCGCATGCTCGGGTCGGCCTACGCGGGCGTCGGGCGAACGCGCGCGGCCATCGTCGCGTTCGATCGGTTTCTCGCGAGCCCCGCCGCGGGCACGAGCGAAGAGGAGCTCGCTCGGGTTCGCGCCGAGCGCGTCGAGGCAGCGCGGCGATGCACGAGGCTCCGGCTGCGGTTTTCGCCGGTAGGCGCCTCGGTGATGATCGACGGCGAGTCGCTCGCGCCCGAGATCGATCCTCGCGCGAGCAACGACGGCGCGCGCGAGTGGCTGCTCGACCCGCGACGGCATCGCATCGTCGTGAGCGCGCAAGGCTTCACTCCCTGGCGCACGGCGATCGACGGAACGCCCGGCTCGATTCACAATTTCGACTTCTCGCTCGGGCCGAGCAACGCGGGCGGGTCCGTGGTGATCGGCGGACGACGGATTCCCTGGTGGACGTGGGTGGGCGGGGGGCTCGCGCTCGCGGGCGCAGGCGTCGCGATCGGGCTCGCCGTCGACCGAGATCGCGCCGCCGAGCAGTGCATGGCCACGCGGATGTGCATGCAACCCTTGCCCGGCACCCTCGCCGACCCGCGCACAGGCGGGATCATCACGGCCACCGCGGTCTCGATCACCGGAGCGACCCTGGCGATCGCAGGGATCATCCTCGGTCCCTCCGTCGTTCCGTCGCTCGCGTCGACGCAGGACGTTCGCTGAGCGAAAGCATTCGCTGAGGGAGCGACCGCGGCGCGCTGGGCGAAGGCAGAACCCAAGGCGCTCGTGGTACATCACCGGCCCCGCGGTGAGCGATTTCGAGACCGTCATCGGCGTCGAGGTTCACGCGCGGCTGCTCACGCGCACGAAGCTCTTCTGTCGTTGCTCGACGGAGCCGAGCCCTCCCAACACACGCACGTGCCCGACGTGCCTGGGGTTGCCCGGCGCGCTTCCCGCGCTCAACGGCGCGGCCGTCGCGATGGCGGTTCGCGCTGGGCTCGCGCTCGAATGCTCGATCAACACGACCAGCCGCTTCGATCGCAAGAGCTACTTCTACCCCGACCTTCCCAAGGGCTTTCAGTGCACCCAGCACGCTTTGCCCATCGCCGAACGAGGGAGCATCGACCTCGACCGCGTGATGGGGCGAGACCACGCGAGCGCGAAGAGCGGACCCGTGCGCATTCGGCGCATCCACCTCGAAGAGGACGCCGCCAAGAGTGTTCACGACGCGACGGTTGGGCGATCGCTGGTGGATTTCAATCGATCTGGCGCTCCATTGATCGAAATCGTGAGCGAGCCCGATCTTCGTAGCGCTGCGGACGCGAGCGACTACCTCCGCGCGCTTCGATCGGCGCTGATGTTCATCGGCGTCAACGACGGAAACCTCGAGGACGGATCGTTTCGCTGCGACGTCAACGTGAGCGTTCGCCCTGTGGGCGAGAGCTCTCTCGGCGCGCGCTGCGAGCTGAAGAACATCAACTCGTTTCGCTTCGTCGCGAGGGCGATCGAGCTCGAGTCGCGCAAGCAGCGCGAGGCCCTCTCGCGCGGCGAGGGCGTACAGCAGTGCACCAAGCAGTACAACGCCGAGCGAGACGACACCGTGTTGCTCCGCGAGAAGGGCGAGGCCGAAGACTATCGGTACTTCGCCGAGCCGGATTTGCCTTCGCTGCTCGTGCCCGAGTCGATGATCGAGCGCGAGCGGGCGGCGGTGGGCGAGCGTCCGTGGGACAAGCGCGAGCGATTTCAGCAGGCGCTCGGCGGCAGCCGAGAGAGCGCCGAGACGCTGATCGAGCACCCGGCGCTGGCGCGGTACTTCGAACGAGTGATCGCGCTCGGAGCGGCTCCGTTGCGCGCGGCGAACTTCATCGTCAACGAGCTTCGGCGCGGGGTCGCGTACGACGGACTCGAAGCAAACTTTCCGCTCGATGAGCCGCGGCTGGTCGCCCTGCTCGCGCTCGTCGAGCGCGCGGTGATCTCGCCCAAGGCCGCGAAAGAGCTCTATCGGACCATGGTGAGCGACCGCGGTGACCGCCGTTCACCCGCGGAGATCGTCGAGGCGCAGGGGCGCGCGATGATCGACGACGACGCCCTCATCGAGGCCGCGTGCGCCGAGGTAATTCGCGACAACCCCCGGCAAGCCGATAGCTTCCGCCGGGGAAAAATGGGCATCCTCGGCTTCCTGGTTGGGGCCGTCATGGCCGCGACCGACGGTCGCGCCGCGCCCGAGAAGGTCAACGCTGCGCTGCTACGACTGCTTCAACGTTGAGCGCTTCGGCGCGACGAGTCCATCCACCGATCGAACCTGTAGAGTGATGTCCCGTGATCGATGATCAAACGCAGCTCGCGCTGAAAGAGCTCGACGAAGTGCTCGACGACCTCGATGACCTGCTCAAGCGCAACGACCTGGGCGCGGCGCTCTCGGACCGCGGCGTGAACATCTCGCTCGCGCTCACCGCGGCCAACGGTCTGCGCGCGTACTTGCGCGGAGACAAAGCGACGGCCGTCGACGACCTCGGGACAGTGGCCGAAGAGATCGCCGCGCGCGCAGGGTTGAAGGCGTGAATCACAGACCGATCGCTGCCTTTCTCGCGCTCTTCGCGCTCGGCCCGCAGGCGTGCAGCCCGCCGCCCTCCCCTGCGGACGCGGCCGCCGACGCACGCGCAGACATCAGCACGGACGTCGACGCGGCGGCGATCGACAGCGGCGATGCGACGCCGGCCACACACCCCGCGTGCGACTCGCTCATCGACCTCGAGACCATGGGGACGGTCGGCGACGGCGGGACCGCGGTCTCGTATATGGGCGACAACATCGAGACGCCCGACGGAATCGCCAACGCGCTTCAGCCGCCGGCGGGTCGCTGCGATTTTCGCGTGGTGAAACAGAGGCTCTTTCGCTATCGCCTCCGCGGCAACGCGGCGCTCCGCGTGAGCACCAACAACCCCGGCAGCGACTCGAGCTTCGACTCGACGATCTTCATCGCGCGGACGCCGTGCAACGCGGCGCCGCAGGTCCTCGCGTGCAACGACGACGACCCGTTCGCGTCGCGACCTCCGCACGTGACGCTCTCGCTCGCGACGACCGGCGGCCTGAGCGCAGGGACCGAAGTGTACATCTCGGTGGCGGGGTTCTACCCGGCGGCGGGCAGCGGGCAGGACCCCAACCCCATGGGCGAGGTGGGCAGCTTCGTGCTCACGGTGTCCGAGATCCCGTCGCGCGCCGAGGGAGAAACCTGCGATTCGAGCGGCAGGATGAATGTGTGTGTCAGCGGATCGAGCTGCCTCGTCGCGGACGACGGCCGCGCGAGCTGCGTGCGCAACGGCGCGAGTCCCGCCGCGCGGTGCGCGGAGGGGCAGGTGTGCGCAGAGCCGCTCGAGTGCGACGTTCGGAGAAACACGTGCTTCGCCACGAGCACGATGGAGGGCGCCGTCTGCGAGATCGGCGAGAGCTCCAATCGCTGCGGGCCGGGGCTCTCGTGCGCGACGCATCTGCGCGGTGAGCGGCGCGGTCGATGCGTGCGCAACGGAACGCGCGGAGCAGCCTGCGCCACCGGGGACGCGGGCGCAGCGATCTGTGAAGCGCCCCTGCGCTGCGCGGGGGGCGTGTGCAAGCTCGCGGTCGGGACGGGCTCCGTTTGCAACGTGCACACCGACGCGTGCCCCGCGGCGACCTCGTGTGTAGCGAGCGCGGCGGGCGGCGGCTTCGGGACGTGCGTCGCTGACGGCAGCGCGCACCTCTCTGCGTGTCGAACAGGCGACAGCGAGTGCGACGCGCCGCTCTTTTGCATCGTGGACTCGAGCCGCGAGCGGACGTGTCGGACTGTGGGTCGCGCGAGCGGCCAGCGCTGCGACAACCGAGGGGTGTGCAGCTTCGAGTGGCCGTGCATCGTCGACGACCCGTCGAGGCCCACCGAGGGAGTCTGCCGTCTCCCAGGCGAGCTAGGGACCGAGTGCCAGAACGACGGCGGCTGCACGGGCGGACGCCGGTGCATCGGGCGCACGACCAACACGAACGGGCGATGCCTGCTCGTCGTCAACGCGGGCGAGCCGTGCGACGTCGAGCGGCGGACCAACGCGTGCGCGACGGGCTCGTCCTGCGTTCGCTCCGGCCCGAGCGGGGCGACGGGCTCGTGCGTCGCCAACGGAACCGCAGCGGGCGCCGCGTGCCGAACGAGCGCACCGGCGTGCGACATGGGGCTCTCGTGCGCGACGGACCTGGGCAGCCGCTGCGTGAGGAGCGGCGCGATGGGCGCCGCGTGCGATCCGCGCTTCAACACGATTCGCTGCGCGAGCCCGACGGTGTGCGCGGCGAGCTCGTTCGAAGAGGGTCGCTGCGGGACGGCGACGATGGAGAGCGAGCCCAACGACGCGCCCGCGATGACCACGATGGGGGCGAGCGGCGTGTTTCGCGGCGCGGTGGGGCGGTTCGACATCGACTGCTTCGGCGTCACGGTGGAGGCAGGCGGCTCGGTCTTCGCGCAGGCCGTCAACCCCAACGGACAGTGCACCAACAACCTGGTGCTCGACCTCTACGGCCCCGACGGCAGGTTCTTGGGAACAGACTCCGACGCCGGCCCGGCGAGCTGCCCGAGGATCGACGGCGCGGTCTTTTCTTGGGCTCGAGCGCTGAGCGCCGGGGTCCACAGAGTGTGCGTCCGCGAGCCGAACAACAACATCGTCGGGGCGTACGCGCTGTCTTTGGCCGCCACGTCGCGCTGAAGTGTCCGACAGCTCCGCCAACGGTTGGCGACACGCGCCCGAATGAGCTCGTGGCGTGTCTTCTTCCAACCGGGCGTCGCGATGGTTCTCGTCGCTCGCGCGACGTGCGATGCTCGGGGGATTCGATGACTGTTCGATCGCGCCACGATAGAACCGTTCGAGTCGGCGGCTCGTATGGGACGAGGGCATCGCTGACCCTCGCAAACAACGCACCGCTCGAGCTGAGCGTCTTCGGCGTCACCGACGAGGTCGCCGCGCGCGTGCTCTTGGGCGACACCCAGATCGGCGTCGGCAAGCGACGATCGTCGGAAGAAAACCCAGCCGAGTCCGCGCAGAGCATCGTGGTGAGCGCCCTCGCGAGCGACATCCACCGCTCGCTCGTCCCGATCGAGCTCGTGGTCGAGCTCGGGACCGCGCCGGTCCAACACGCGCGCGTGGGCGCCGACGCGAGCATCACGTGGCGCGAGGTCGCGCGGGTGACCGTACACCCCGAGCGCGCGCACCTGGCCAGTCAGCTCGCGGCGATCGCTCCGTTGACGATGGGCGGATGGGCGCTCATCGAGACCCTCTCTCAGCTCGGGCTCACGAGCCGCGGGCGACTGGCGCTCGATGTGCTCGTGATGGCGGCGAGCGTCGTTCCCATGGCGCACGCCACGCGCGCGCGCGCGCGCGGCGTCTCTCAGTGGAAGCTCGCGAGGACTCTATCGGCCGCCACCGTGGCGCTGGCCCTGCCAGCGATGCTCGCCGAGCAGCCCGTCGACAACCGCACCGACCAGACGATCACCGTGGGCGGCGTGAGCATCCCCGGGGGCGTGTCCCGCTGGCTGCCGCGCGAGTTCGAAGCGCACCGCGCCGCGCTCGAGGGACAGCGGTTCATCGTCACGCGGCAGTCGCAGCGGTATCCTTGTGTCGCGCGCGAGGACGAGCAGTCTGCGCGACGGCCGCTCACCAAGCAGCTCGAGCCGTGGCACATCGCGCGCGGAGGGTATTTGCGCGCGCTGGACCGCGGCAGTGTTGGCGTGCTCCCGACGGGCGAGAGATCGATTTGTGATGGCCGAGTGAGCTCCGAGTCGATTTGTTGCGTCCTGACCGGCGAGGGCGCGACGGACCCTTCGGTGGGCGACATCCCGATCCCGACGAGGCAGCGCGAAGTGCAACGGACCATGCGCTTGCGATGGCGCCCCAACGGCACGCCGCTCGACGCCGAAGGGCTCGGCAACAACACGTTTACGGTGTTCGCGTGGCACGAACTCGCGATGCGCGGGGCGACGCGGACGCTGCGCGAGCTCGAATCGCACTGGGTCGCAGCTCCGGCGGTCCGCGAGCTCGCGCTCGACGGCTTTGCTCCGGACGTTGAACGGCGCGTCACGCTGTTGCTCGACGACCAACAGCCGCTTGAAGTTCGTTGCCCCGTCGCGACGGCGAGCGGTCATCTGCTTCGCGCGACCGATCCTGCGCTTCACGCGCTCATCGTCGACAACACACGTTATCCGTTGTCCACGCAGCAGCCGACCGTGGTCTGTGCGTCGGGCGGAGAGTTGAAGCTCGTGCTGAGCGGCGGTGCTACGGACCGCACGCTCCGAAACCCGTGGGCACTGCCATTCGCTGCGCGCCTCGTCACGATCGTCGAGCAACAAGGCGATCGCGAGGTCACGCTCGGCCGCGCGCAATGCCCAGTCGATGCCGGTCGACACATCAGCGTCGTCGCCCTTCGAACGCGAGGGTTCGACGCGATCGAGCGCATCGAGCACTTCCCCTCGAGAGACATCGGCGGAACGCTTTGGGACAGCCCCGCCGACCAGGCGTCCGCGCGCGCGTTTTTGTGCGTCGCCAGCGATCGTCTGGCGGTGCTACCGGGCGAGTCGGCGAGCCTGCTCCAGCGGCCGATGCTCGAGACCGTGAGAGTGGCAGAGCGCGGCCGCACCACATTGGCCAGCGGCGTGCTGAGTCGACGGAGGGGCTACACGCTGTTCCGGCCGATCGACCCGCGATCGTCCGAGACCAAGTGCTGCTACGACGCGAGCTCGGGCGTCTCGACGCTGTGCCGATTTCTGCGCAACAGACGCGAGATGTCCGTCGAATCCACGGTGATCGTCACGGAGTGCGGCGTCGATACCGCGAGCTCGGTCGATGCGCTTGGGCGGTATCCAACGGCGAGAGACCGAGCGCCCGTCACCCGCGGCCGCGGTTCTTCATCATCTGGCCGGCGGCCCTAGCGACGAGCGCGCGCGGAAGAAACTTCGCTGCGAGACCGCCGAGCGTGTTGACCACGCCAGGGACGTACACGGTCTTGTTGTCGACGTACGCCTGGATGCCGCCACGCACGGTCTCTTCGCTGCTGAGCACCGACGCGCGCTGCGACGGCGCGATCTCGATCCCCGCGACCGCCTGAAATCCCGTGGCGACAGGGCCCGGGCACAGCGCGCTCATTCGAACGCCGGTCCCGCGGAGCTCCTCGGCGAGCCCCACGGTGAAGCTCACCACGTACGCCTTGCTCGCGCCGTAGACGCTCATGTACGGCGTGGGTTGAAAGCCCGCGACGCTGGCGACCTGCAAGAAGCCTCCTCGACCGCGCTCGCGCATCGGAGGCAGGAGCTTCGCCGTAAGCACCGTGAGCGCCTCGCAGTTCAATCGAAGCATCTCTGCGGCGCGCGCTGCGCCGAGCTCGACGAAGGGCCCGCCGACGCCGAAGCCCGCGTTGTTGACCACGTGATCGACGGCGACGTCGAGCGCGAGGACCTCGTCCGCCAGCGCGATGGCTCCGCCCGAAGCGCCGATGTCTCTCGGCAACACGCGGTGCAAAACGCCGTGCTTCGCCGAGAGCTCCTCGCCGAGCGCGCGGAGCTTCGCTTCGCTGCGAGCGGTGAGAATCAAGTGCGCTCCCCGCGCGGCGAGCTGCCGCGCGAAGTCCTCGCCGAAGCCCGAGCTCGCGCCGGTGATCAGCACCCAACGTCCTCGAAAAATGTCGTCGCTCATCAAACTCCTCCTGCGCGCCCTCTCGAAGCTCCGCGGCACAGACCGAGAACGTACGACGATCTCGTGGGGCGGTTGTGGGGGAGCCGCCGCGTCCTACACCGCCGCGCACGCGATCGTCGCTGGTCTCCACGAGGCGATGTTCGAAAAGCGACCCTCCCCCTTGCGCGATATGTGAACATAGTTCACTCTTGTGAACGTGGTTCACGAATTCATCCCACACGCGCGGCAGAAGGACATCAAGGCCGAGGCGCTCGTCGACTCGGCGATGGGGATCATCGCCAAAGAGGGCCTCGAGGGGCTCACGCTGGCCCGCGTCGCCAAGGAGCACGGCCTCGTCACGACGGCGGTCTACCGGTACTTCGCCTCGAAGGACGCGCTGCTCTCGGCGCTGCACCGCCGCGCGATCCACACGGTTCACCAGCAGTTTCGCAGCGATCTGCAGCGCTGGGACGAGCGAAGCAAGCGCATGTCCGACGACACGCGAGCGCTCGCGAAGATCATCGCCACCGCGCGCTTCTACGTCTCTTTGCCCGAGACGATGCCGGACGCCTTTCGGCTCTTCGCGCTGATGCTCGCGGACCCGCGGCCCCTCGTCGACGACGAGTCCGCCATCGCCAGCATCCCCGTCGTCGCTGGTTTCATCGGCGACGCCTCGGCGCTCTTCGTCGAAGCCGAGCGCGTCAAGGCGATCGAGCCGGGCATGCAGTTCGCTCGCACCGCGATGTTCTGGGCGACGCTGCACGGACTCACGCAGCTCGCCAAGCTCCGCCGCCTCGCGCCCGAGGCCCCCACGCCCCTTTCCGTCGCAGACCAGGCCACGCTCACGCTCCTTCGGGGCATGGGCGCGACCGACGTCGGCATTCGCCGCGCGATCCGCGCGGTCGACAAGCTCACCGAAGCCTCTGCGTCCCGCGCAACCGCGTCGACCTGAGGACCTCCGCTCGCTGCCTCCCTCTGCACTTCATTTCAGGAGTCTCTTCGCCATGATCTCGCCCATCTCGTTCGCCGCCGGAGCCCTCGCGTGGAGCGCGTCGGAGTACTGCATTCACCGCTTCATCGGCCACGGCCCGAAGCGAAAGCGCCCCGAAGCGCTGCGCGAGCAGCTCACCCCGTCGGGGATCGCCGCGGCCTTCAACGACGAGCACCTCGCGCACCACTCGGACCCGATGTACTTCGCGCCCACCTCGCAGAAGATCATCGCCGCCGTCGCCGCGCTCACCGTGTCGGGCGCCATCGCCACCGCGCTCTTCGGCCCGCGCCGAGGGTTCTCGTTCGCGCTCGGGTTCGGCCTCACGTACGCGGGATACGAGGTGATTCACCGGCGAATCCACACGCACGCCGGCCACGGACGGTACGGGCGCTGGCTGCGCCGACACCACCTGTACCACCACCACAAGACGCCCCGCGCCAATCACGGAGTGACCACGCCGCTCTGGGACTTCGTCGCCAGGACCTACGAGATCCTTCCGGCGAGCGAGCCGCTGCGCATCCCGCGCAAGCACGCCCCCGTGTGGCTCACGGACGACAAGGGAGAAGTGAAGCCCGAGTTCGTCGGTCTCTACGCGCTCGTCGGCTCGCCCAAGCGCCAGGAGGCGCAGCCCGACGCCACGGCGAGCGAGAAGCGCTGACCCTCGCCCGCTGCTATTGTGCGGTGAGCGCAGGTACACTGCGCACGTCATGGCCAACGATGCTGTCGTCACCGCGACTGGCGCACCCGGCGAACCTCGCAGCGCGCCCGTGCGTCGAGCGACGTTGCCGCCGGACCTCGTCGCAGAAGACTGGAGGCTCGGCCGCTACGTCGTGCGCTTCAAGGTCGCGCAAGGAGGCATGGGCGCCGTCTACCTCGCGCAGCTCGAGACGCAGGCGGGCTTTCGCAAATGGGTGGCGCTGAAGACCATCGACGAGCGGCTCGCGACCGACCGCAACTTCGTCAAGCTGTTTCTCGCAGAGGCGAGGCTCACCGCGAAGATCGACCACCCCAACGTCTGCACCGTCTTCGATTTCGGTGAAGAGAACGGGACGTACTTCCTCGCGATGGAGTACCTCGCGGGCGAGTCGTTGAGCACGCTCAGCAAGCGCGCGTCGATGGGCCACGGGGTCCCCATCCCCGTCGCGGCCAAGATCATCGCCGACGCCGCGCGCGGGCTGCACGCGGCGCACGAGCTCAAGCTCGACGACGGATCGCCAGCCAACGTGGTGCACCGCGACGTGTCGCCGCAGAACATCTTCGTGCTCTATGACGGCGTCGCGAAGGTCGTCGATTTCGGCGTGGCCTTCGTCGGAGAAGGCCGCGATCGCGCAGGATTTCTCGCGGGAAAACGCCCGTACATGTCCCCCGAGCAGCTCAAGCTCGAGACCATCGACCGTCGCTCGGACCTCTGGTCGCTTGGCGTCGTGCTGTGGGAAGTGACCACGGGCCAGCGGTTGTTTCGAAGGGACAGCGACGAGTCGACGGAGGAGGCGATCCTCAACGAGGCGATCCCTGGCCCGAGGGTCTATCAGGCGAACTATCCGCGAGAGCTCGAGGCGATCGTGATGAAGGCCCTCGCGCGCAAGCCCGAAGAGCGCTTTCAGACGGCGGCGGAGTTCGCGCGAGCGCTCGAGCAATACCTCGCAAACTCGGGAGCGATGGTCGGCGTCGACGAGGTGCGCGCCGTCATGCACGAGTACTTCAGCGAGCGAATGTCCGCGCGGGAGGTGCAAATCCGCGCGCGCTCGCAGGACGCCTTCGGCGGGGTGCCCGATGACGACGCCACGCACGCGCCTGGACCGGCGACGGCGCGGATCGATGTCGCAAGCCCGCGCCTCGGTCGCAACGAGAAGGCTCCGCCCTCACCGCTGCGCAACGCCCTCGGGTGGTTGCTGACCATCGCGCTCATCGCAGGCCTCATCGGGGGCGCTGGGTACTTCGTGTGGACCATGCCCGCGGCGAAGCCTCCGCCGCCGGTCGATCCGCGGGTGATTCCCCTGAACGCAGCGGGGATCGCGCCGCAGGGATCGAGCAGCGCAGGGGACGCGGGGCCGACGATCGTTCCCATGATCCGCGTTCCTGTGCGGCCGACGCCGCTCAACGCGGGATTCATTTCGGTCACCGGCGGAGGCCCCGGCGGACTCGTCTTCGAAGGAGGAACGCTCCTCGGCGCCATGCCCCTTCGCCGATTTGCGCTCGCGCCGGGCAGGCATCTCATCCGCGTCGAGCCGAGCCCCGGCGCGGCGATGCGCACGATCGTCGTCAACGTGCAGACCGGGCGCGAGACCACGCATCGGTTTCCATCGACGCGCTGAGCGCACACGATCGAGCGATTCGCACGGCGGAATTTCTTTCGGTCACACTTCGACGGCTCGTTGGCACTGAAGCCCAAGACCGCCATGGACCTCTCGCAGCGCCGCCCGTTTGCCATCGGAGCCTCGATCGCCGTTCTCACCGGGCTCGCCGTGGGAGTCGTCGCGACCCGTGACGAGTCGCCCGCGACTCCGCCGCAGCCCACGGGTTCACCGTCGCGCCCGACTCCGCCACGAACGCTGCCCACGCACGCTCAACCGACCCCGACCCCCACGCAGAGCTGCCTCTTGCCCGGCAGCTCGGTCGCGGGCCTCGCGACGAGCGTCCCCCGCGCCAGCGGCTCCATCGTCCTCTCGGTCGATCAGCACACGGCCGCCGTCACCGACAGCGACGCAGACTCGGTCGTCCTCCTCGCCGTCGAGTCAGGAAACGCCCAGATCGCCACGCGATTCGCGACCCGCGAGGGGCCGGCGCAGGTGCTCTTGTCCGCCGACGGCCGCGCGTTCGTCACCGAGCGACGCAGCGGCTCGGTCAGCGTGTACGACCCGCGGTCGGGCCGCCGACTGTGCACCACGCGCGTCGCCTCGGACCCCTTCGCCATGGCCCTCTCGCCCGACGGAACGACGCTCTACGTCACCTCCGCCGTCAGCGCGAAGCTCACCGCGATCGACACCAGCACGCTGCGCACGAAGTGGACGACGGACACGCAGCGCGAGCCCCGCGCGATCGCCCTCACCCGCGACGGATCGCGCGCGGTCGTCTCGCACATCGCCGGTCGCCCCGTGACCGTGTTCGACGTGACGTCCGAGCGGCCGAGGGCGTTGGACGTCCCCGATGTGCCCGTGCCCGTCGAGTCGCAGCGGATCGCGATCCCCGGACCCATCGCGAGCGCCGCGCGTCCGTCGAGCCCGTCGAGTCCATTGCGCGGGACGCACAACGGCGTTGCGGGAAGCGCAAAAGGCTCCGTCGGCGACAAGCGCATGATCGCTCCGAGGGGCTTTCACCCGCGGTTTCCCGTCGTCGAGCAGGCGTTCGCCACCGCGCAAGTGCGCCCCGTCCCGTCGCAAGCGTGGAGCCTCGCCGCGCTGCAAGAGAGCAACGACATGGTCGTTCCGTTCATGGTCAACCGGACGGGACGAGAGCTTCCGCCGGTGGTCCGCGTGGACCGCTACGGCGGTGGATCGGTCAGCGAGCAGCGACAAAACGAGAAGGTCACCTTCGCCATCGGCGTCTTCGACCCGGTCAACCTGCAGTGGAAGTCCTTCGCCATGCCCAACGGCGTGCGTCGCCTCGCGCGGGGCGGGCGCGGCAACATCGGCTCGCTTCGTGCGATGATCGCTTCGACCACCAACGCCGTGCGCATCCCGATGGCCTCGGCGATCGACCCGAGCACCGGCGCCCTCATCGTCGCCTCCCTCGGAACCTCCGAGATCGCCCACGTCAACCTCCCGGGCCGCGCCCCCACGACGAGCGGCGCAGCCAGCCGAGAGATCGGCGCTAGCATCAACGGCATCGGCGGCATCGGCACATCGAGCGGCATCATGGCGCCGCGACGGTCTCCTCCGCGCGAGCACGACGCTCGACCGGGCAACATCGCGCCGCGCCCCTTGAATTCTGGGGTCAGCGCCGAGCACGCGACGAGCGTCGCGCAGCCCTCGGGCGTCGCCGTGACGAGCGACGGGGTCGTGCTCGTGTACAGCCAGTTCGAGCACGCGGTCGAAGTGCGCAAGGGCGAGACCCAGACGCGCGTGACCGTGGGCAACGACACGCTGCCGCCGGACGTCGCGCGAGGACGCAGGCTCTTCTACGCAGCCAATAACCCGGCGCTCTCGTCGGGAGGGCTCTCGTGCGGCGGCTGTCACCCCGACGGTCGCGACGACGGGCTCGTGTGGTTTCTCGCCAACGGACCTCGCCAGACACCCACCCTCGCAGGCCGCCTCGTCGCGCCCTTCAACTGGACGGGAACGCACCGCACCATCGAGGGCAACGTCGCTCAGACCATCACGCGCCTCGGAGGAACCGGGCTGCCCATCAGCGACGTGGACGCGATCGCGGCCTTCGTTCAGCGGGGGATTCACGCGCCTACCCCTGAGCCCCCGTCGACCGAGCCCGCTGCAGAGCTCGTCGAGCGCGGACGCGCGGTGTTTCAGGGCGTCGGCGCCTGCGCGGGTTGCCACGATCCGGCCCGCAATTTCACGGACGGTCAGCCGCACGAGCTCGGCGGGCTCGGCTCGGACGAGCGCGAGCGCATGTTCGACACGCCGTCGCTCCGCTACCTGCGCGGCTCGGGGCCGTTCTTTCACGACGGCCGCTACCAGACGCTGCGCGAGCTGCTCACCGACGCCCGCGCTCGCATGGGCACCATCGGCTCGCTCTCGACGCCCGACGTCGACGCGCTCGAGGCCTACCTGCTCACGCTCTGACCGGGGTTGCAGCAGGCAGCGACGTCGCCGCGATCCGAGAAATCCGCGCCGGGTGGGAACTTTCGCCTCCACAGGGCTACCATCGCACCATGGCCGCTCGGCATTGGCTCGTGTTCGCGTCCGCGCTCGTCGCCACGAGCGCCGCGGCGCCTGCGTTTGCGCAGAGCTCGAGCGCGATCGACCAGGTGGGAGAAGCGTTTCGTACGCCCGCGCTAGGGGTCGGCGGGCGCGCGACGTCATCGTCGGAGAGGGGGCTATCGCCGCTCGATTCGCTCGACAGCACGCAGCACTTGAACAGCGGCGACGGCCCCGCGCCGGAGCATCGCTCGGTGCACCCGACGATCGCGATCCTCCGAAGCGCCCTGTGGTACTGGCTCGACGACGCGGGCCGACGTCGCTTGATGGCCGTCGACGCACAACGAACGAGCGCGGCGGACACGCAGCGCGTGCAGCTCTTTCTCGCGGACCGCGCGCTGCGACGATTTGCGCCGATGGCGCTCGCGATGCGCTCGCGAAGGGCCGAGGCGATCGCGCTGCGCGGGTCTCCAGCGCTGCGAACGCTGGCCGACGCGGACACGGTCGCGCGCAACGCCGTCGTGCAGCGGATCCTCCGTCGTCGCGAGGCGGTCGCAGTGGCCACGGCGTCGGGCTTCGCGCGCAGGCTCATCCGGCTCGGCGCATCGATCAGCGGAGCGTCTTCGGGCGAGAACGACCCGCAAATCGCCGCAGATCGCGCGGTGGTCGCTGCCGCAGAGGCCGCGCGCACGAGGGACGCCACGGAGGTCGCGATGGCCATCGCCGAGACCAACCTCGCCTATGGTGACCGGGCCGAGCGCTCGGTGGTCGTGGACGAAGCCGTGCACCTCATCGAAGAGGTCGTCGCGATCGCCCGCGGAAATCCCGCGGTCGAACGCCCCTTGCCCCCGCTGCCCGTGAGCATCGACCCAGACGCCAACGTGTTGCCCATCGGACCTGCCTCGGCGCCGACGACGGCGGTCGTGGCGCGCAACGCTCAGCCCCGCGCGCGCGCAGCCCGAGCGCGACCGACTCGAGGGACCGCGTCGCTCGTTCAACGCCCCGGCCCCGACGCGCGCTGCTACGACGACTTTCGGTGCTTTCAAGACGAGCACTGACACTGCGCCTGTGCGGGCGGTGGTGGTTGGCTCACTCTGGCTCGGAATCACTCGTTCGAGGCGCAACAGACCGTGGCCTGCGGTTTGCTTCATTGCTTCGTCGAGGTTGTGATGCAAGCCAAGCGACACGTGTGGATTCGATCGGTGGCGTTGTCCTGTGCGATGGCGGGCGCTGCGTTGATGGCGGCTCCCTCTCGCGTCGAGGCGTGCGGAGGGTGTTTTGCGCCGCCCGGAGCAGTGCAGACCGTCACCGACCACCGCATGGTGCTGTCGGTGTCGTCGACGCAGACGACCTTGTGGGATCAGTTCGCGTACACCGGCAATCCAGCGGAGTTTTCGTGGATCCTGCCGGTGCGCAACGGTCCGGACGTGCGCGTCGAGCTCGCGGACAACCGCTTCATGCAGGTGCTCGACAACATCACGGTCCCGACGCTGTCCGCCCCGCAGCGGCCGTCGCGGTACTGCTCGGGCGGCGCCGAGGACTTCGCGCGCAACTCGCCCTCGGCGGCGGCGGACTCGGCCGTGGCGGGCGGCGTCGTGGTGCACCGCGAAGAGGTCGTGGGCCCCTACGCGATCGCCGTGGTCGGCGGCACCAACGCGATGGCGATCCGGATGTGGATGCGGGACAACGGCTTCACGATTCCGCCGGTGATCGAGCCGGTGATCGACCACTATGTGGCGCTGAGGCAGGACTTCATCGCGCTCAAGCTGCGCGGCGCCGCCGCGGCGATGCCCAGGCAGCAGATGACGCCCATCCGAGTGACGGTGCCGGGCTACGCGCCCACGCTGCCGCTTCGCATGGTGGCCGCGGGGATCTCGGACAAAGTGGGGCTGAGCCTGCTGGTCATCGCCAACACACGTTTTCAAGCAGCCAACTACCCCAACGGCGAGGTCCGCGACGCAGACCTCGTCTGGGATTGGAACGCCATGCCCGCGCAGATCCCCGCCGACGACTTTCGCGCCGCGCAGCGCGCGGTCATCGCGGCCTCCTCGGGGCGCGCGTGGGTGACCGAGTCAGCGACGCCGCAGTTCGCGGGCAACCTGCAAGGGCTCGCGCAGCGGGCGCGCTTCGCGATTCCGGGGGGCCCGCCGGTGTGTCCGTCGAGCGGCGCGGATGGCGGCGTGGAGGATTCAGGATCGAGCGACGGCGGACCTGCAGTGCGCTGCATGGAGCCGACGCCCGAAGAGGACATGCGCGTCGCGCTGCAGGGGATCAGCGGGCAAGAGCTGACCGTCACGAGGCTTCGCGCCGAGCTCTCGGGCAGCCTGCTCGACCGCGATTTGCAGCTCGAGCCATCGGCGGTTCCGTCGACGCGCGCGAGAGAGTATCGCTACGGCGTCGTGCGCAACGAGCCGCCGCCCCCGCCGCCGTGCGCCAACCCATCGCCCGCGCGGCCGGTGGTGGCCCCCATTCGTTGCACGACGCTCCCTGCGACGCCGGGCGCCTTCGGGCTCGCGGGCTTCGCGGCGCTGGCGACAGCCGTGGCTTCGTTCGCGCGCCGCGCCCGTCGCAAGGCGGACTGAGCTCTACGGGGAGAAGGGGCGTACCGAGCGCGTGCGCAGGGGGTGCACGGATCTCCGAGAGGCACCGAAAGCTTCACGGCTGAGACGGAGCGAATCGCCTGAGAATCGAGCGACGAAACGACGTTTCGCACAGAGCCGCGGGGCTGAGCAGAACGACGTTGTGCACCGAGCCGCGGGGCGGCCCCCCAGCGAGCGAAACGACGTTGTGCACAGAGCCGCGGGGCGGCCCCCACCCGCGCTGCCGCGCGCGAGCGAGTGAAACGGCAGTGGGCGCAGTGCTGAAGCCCCCACCCGCGCTGCCGCGCGCCCGCGAGTGCAACGACAGTGGGCGCAGTGCTAAAGCCCCCACCCGCGCTGCCGCGCGCGAGCGAGTGCAACGTAACCCATCCGTGACCTGGGGTAGTTGGGCGTCAGCCGCGGCGATACGCGTACGAGCAGGAGAGACACCATGGCTCGACGTACGATTCACGCGGC
>LNEO01000235.1 GCA_001465015.1 Deltaproteobacteria bacterium Ga0077539
CGCGAGCCCGCTGCGCTACGCGACGAAGTCGCGCTGTTGCCGGGCCCCTTGGCTCCCGGCCGTCGCTGTGCGCTGTTGCCAAACGCGTTCGTCGACGCTCTGTTCCTCCCGGTTTCCGCTGCTGTTCCAACACTTTGCCTTTGGGGCGTTGCGCATCGCGTGGGCGGCAGCGCGGGTGGGGGCTGCGCTTCGCGGTCGCTGCGCACAATCTGCAATTACACCCGCCATCGATGCGCGCTCGGCGCAACATCGCGGCGCAGCGTCTGATCCCGCGCGACGAGCGTGGGGGCTCTGGGTCGCAACGTTCGACGCGAGCGCGAGCAACCCGGCGACGCTGTACGCCCCGAGGTCGACGGCAACCACCGGTAGCCGCGTCGGTCGGCGAACGGTGCGGTAGCCTCGAGTCGATGTCCGAGTCGAGCGCCCGTTCGTTGACGACACGCGTGCTTCGAGCGGGACGAACGCTGGAGCCCGAGGTGCGCGAAGCGATTCGCGCCGTGCGTTCGGTGGCAGAAGCGCACGAGCGACTGATCGCACGAGGGATCATCAGCGAGCGGTGGATGAGCGAGCTCGGAGCGTTCTATGCCGGCTCCCGCTGCGGTTGCGTGCGCAGCCAGGGCTGGGTCAACCCGGCTCCCGAGGGATGCCCGAAGTGCTTCGGTTCGTGCCGCGCGCCGCTCGCGCTGCCCCGGCGTCTGTCGCAGCTCGTGTTGCTCGCGTCGCAGCCCGAGCACGCGCTGGCGGCGGTCGCGCTCGCCCGTGACTTTCGCGCGCGCGCGGCGCAGTGGGGCCACTCCGTGGGGCCAGCGGTCGGATGGCTCGAGTTCGACCCGTTTTGCCTGTCGCTGAGCGGGCCCACCTTTGTTGCGCCCACGCGCGTGGGGTTCGGTTTCTCGTTTGTCACCAACGCCAAGGAACTCGCGCCAGCGCTCGAAGCGGTGATCGGCCGATATCGCGAGGATCGCAAGATCAGCATCCATGAACAGTTCGGGGTGCTCAACCTACTTCGATGCGACCTCAGTTCGCGTGCGCTCTATCGCGACGCTTGCGCGCGGGGACTGTCGGTGAGGGCGCTCGTTGACGAGAGGAGACTTCAGATGGCACCGAAGCGCGTCGCCGCGATGACGCCCGATCCAATGGTCCTCGATCGGACGGTCGATTCGCTGCCGGATCTCACCGAGCCGCTGATCGAGCTGTGGGCGCTCGGGTTTGCGCCGGTGCTCGCCAATCAAAACGGCTTCGTGATCGGAACGGTCCCCGAGAGGATGCGCGTGTGGCGCCGCCGCGGGCTCGACCCGCGCGGATAGCGACGCGCTTCGGCAGGTCGCTCGAGCCAGCGACGCTTCGGGGCCGGCAGCGATCGCGCTTCGAGGGGCGCGCATGACCGCCGAAAGAGCTCGAAGAAGCCTGGGCTGAATCGCGGGGCGCCAACAGCGCCAGCGCGATCGCCTGGCGTCACGCCACGCGAGTACGCGACGCAGCGAGCCACGCGAGCACCGCGTCCGCGAAGCGCTCTGGCGCCGCTTCGTGCATGCGAAAGTAGAGCGACGGCTCGATGAGCTCGAGCTCCATCAACGCCCAGCGACCGTCGGCCCTTCGAACGATGTCCACCCGCGCCTGCAGCGTTCGTTGGTCGAGCGATCGCATCACGCCGTCCGCGACGGCGATCATCTCTTCATCTGGATCGCAGCTCGCGATGAGACCGCCGTGCTCTTCTTGCACGCGAAAGTCTCCCGACGCGGGGCGCTTGCTCACGGCGTGGCAGCGCTCGGCGCCGAAGTAGAAGAGCGACCGCTCGCCCTCGTCCTCGATCGAGCGCAAGTACGGCTGCGCGATCCACGCTCGATCCCTGTAGCGAGCGAGCAGCTCGGCGACGATCGACGGGTCCGAGAGCGAGTGCTCGTGCGCTGGGTGAGCGACGAGCGAGCGCCCAGCGATCGGCGGGCCATCGAAGAGCCGAAACGTATCGCCGGCGTTGGCGCCGATCGCTGGTTTGAGCACGATCCGATCGCTGTCGAGCGCCGCAGGGAGCGCGCGCAACGCGCCCTCGTCGAGCGAGTCTCCATAGCGGCTCGGGACGATGGGCACGCCGCGGGAGGCGAGGTCGAGGAGGTAGCGCTTGTGGGCGTTCCACTCGATGATCGAGGCGCTGTTGGCGAGCTCGACGCCAGCGCGCTCGATCGCGGCGAGCGCCGCGAAGAACGCAGGCAGATCGTGCTGGTAGTCCCACGTCGTCCGCACGATCGCCGCGTCGAACGCGCGCTCTGCGACCGCGACGTCTCGCGCGAAGGTCCTCCAGGGCACCTGCTCGACCGACACGCCACGCCTCGAGAGCGCGTCGATCGCGAGCTGATCGTCGATCACGAACCCGGTGGGGTCCTCGAGCGTGAGAAAAGCCACTCGCACCATCGCCGTCGACGATACCAGCACACGGCCCACCGCGACGCCCGGTTGGGCGGACAGCACGCCACGAGCAACCGAGCGCCCAATCGGCGAAGCGATCGCCTTCGATGTCATCTCGCGATCCCGCGATGGTACTTGCCTATGGCGCATCGCCCGCAACGACAATCCGCCGCGTCCTCGGCGCGCGCGCCGCGCGGTTGATGCAACACACGGTCATCTACCTATCGCAGCGGGATCTCGCGAAGCTGCGCGGCGAGGTGCTGCAGGCTCGCCTCGCGCGGGTGCCCCTGCCGCCAAAGGAGCCGAAACTGATCGCGCTCGAGCGAGAGCCCCGGCAGAAGCTCGCAGAGCCGCCCGTCTCGCAGATCGTCAGCGACGAAATACGAAGGGAGCACCGCGACCGCCTCGCCCTCGCACACCCGATAGCGGACCGCCGCGATGGTGCCGAGCAGCTCGGTCCTCGCGAAATTCCACCCGCGCGCGGGGCTGTGAGCGTCGAGCAGATAGCGAAACAACGGCAGGTCGTCGTGCACGTCCGCCAGCGTCCAGCGCGACGGATCGAAGCTGCCGCGCAGCTCTGGCGGGCCAACAAACGTGTAGCTCTCTTCGTGAAGATCCGCGCGACAGAGCCACTCGCCCTGCACGCGCGCGCTGGTCACCGCGCAGTCGAGCTGACCGCTGCGCAGCTGACGGACGAGCTCGGGGCTGTCGCTGAACGTCAGGTGGATCGATCGGTCGGGAACCCATCGCCGCAGCGCGCTCAGCGCGGGGGTGATCCACGAGAGTCCGAGCTCGAATCGCGTTCCCAAACGCAGGGTAAACGCCTCCCCTTCGGCGACCTCGCCCGATGTGTTGGGATGCCTGTCTCGCGCCTCGTCGAGCAGCCGACGGACGGCCTCGCGAACCGCGTGCGCCGAGGGAGGCCTGCGCGCAGGGTCCTTCTCGAGCAGCGACGCGACGAGCGCGTCCACCGATGGCGGCACGCCGCGCGCGAACGCCGACGGCGCAGGAGCGACGCTCTCGAGGTGCTGCACCACCAGCTCGATCGGCGTGTTCGCGACGAAGGGCAGCCTCCCCGTGAGCATCTCGAAGAGCATCACGGCGGCGGAGTAGAGGTCGGTGTACGGGCCCACGGTCGCCGCGATCGCCTGCTCGGGCGCGACGTACTCGGGCGTCCCGAGAAAGACGTTGGACCGCGTCTGCGGCGTGAATCCCGTCGCAGGATCGCTGCGCTTGGCGATGCCAAAATCCAGCAGCTTGGCGTAGGTCGCTCCGTCCGATTGGGTCACCAGAAACACGTTGCTCGGCTTGAGATCGCGATGGACGATCCCGGCTGCATGCGCGGCGCCGAGCGCAGCGAGGACCTCGTCGAACAGCTCGAGCGCCTCGACGAGCGGCAACGTCTTTCGTCGCGCGAGCACCTCGGCCAGCGACTGGCCGTGAAGCAGCTCCATCACGAGGTAGTGCCGTCCGTCCGGGAGCTGACCGACGTTGAAGACGTCGACGATTCCACGGTGTTGGATGCGAGCGATCGCGCTGGCTTCGTCGAAGAGCCTGCGCGCCTGGTCGGGGTCCTTCGCGAACTCGGGGCGCAGGACCTTGATGGCGACGGCCTTTCCGATGACCGGGTGAATCGCGGAGTAGACGATGCCCATCCCGCCGAATCCCAGGCGCTCGGTGATGATGTAGTCGCCTGCGCGCTGGTTGAGCAGCGCGTTCATCGACTCGGTCGAGAGGCCTCCCTCCAGCGCAGAGTCCACCGTGGGCGTCGCCTCGGCCAGCAGCTCCGCGAGCATCGGCGACTCGCGGGTGGCAGGCACGTCATCGTCTCGCCCGTCGCCGACCATCTCGTTGCGTGACTGGTATCCCAGCGGCGAGCATGGCGAGTCAATGGGGCGATGGCGCGCGGCCAGCCACATGTGGCGCGCTGCCAGCCTCCGCTCAGCCCCCGCGCGTCAGCCGCCCGATCGCCACGCGAAACGCGTCGACGTTATCGCGGATGCGCTCCAATGGAAACCCAGAACGTCGAGCGACCTCGGCGACCTTCTCGAGGGGTGTGATCGCGGTTCGTGTGGAGCGCGGCGCGCATCCCTCGTTGCAACTTCGTGCGAAGAAACGCGACCGAACGACGATGGATCTCCCCGGGAGCCAAGGGGCCCGGCAACAGCGCGACTTCGTCGCGTAGCGCGGCGGGCTCGCGCCCGCAGCTACTCGGGACCGTCGTTGAAAAGACGAGTCACTCGCCCGCGGTCGTCTTTTGAAACGATCATGTCGACACGATCGACGCCAGGGAGATGCTTCTGCGAGTGGCAACGATGCAGTGAGTAAGCTGAAAAGCAACTGACGGAATGCTCTGGCCTGTGGAGCGAATAGGTGTGCGTGGGTCGATCCTCGGGTCCCCATCGAGAACCGCATGCGAGCAACCCGTCTTGAATACCGGTGCATAGGCTAGCTGCGGGCGCGAGCCCGCTGCGCTACGCAGGTGCGCTGTTGCCGGGCCCCTTGGCTCCCGGCCCGTTGCGCACGCTTGCCGGGCCCCTTGGCTCCCGGGCGGCGAACCGCGACCCGAGCGCTTGGTTTCTACGCGAAATTGCGATGATGAGAGGCGCTCGGCGACATCCGTACGCTTCGCAATCACACCCTTCTCGAGCGCTCGCTCCATGCGCTCGGGCCCCGCGCCGTCGGGACAGGCGTCCTTGATGGCCCAGCGCTTTCTCGGAGATTACTTGCCGTCCGCGCCGTTGCCGGCGATCAGGCACGCCACGAGACCCGTCCAACCCGTCTGGTGCATCGCTCCGACGCCGACGCCAGAGTCGCCGTGAAAGTACTCGTGAAAGAGCAGGTGATCCTTGAAGCGCGGGTCCCTCGCGAAGCGCGCGTACTGCCGCGCGAAGGGTCGAACGCCCGTCTCGTCGGGCAGAAAGATCGAGACGAGCCGGCGCGAGACCTCGTCGGCGGCCTCCGCGATCGAGACGTACTTGCCCGAGCCCGTGGGGCACTCGATGCGAAAGTCATCGCCGTAGTACCGGTGATACTCGCGCATCGCATCGAGCAGCAGAAAGTTCACGGGAAACCAGATCGGCCCGCGCCAGTTGCTGTTGCCGCCGAACAAGCCGCTCGACGACTCGCCGGGTTCGTAGCGCACCTCGAGCGACTGGCCGCCCACCGTGAGCCGATAGGGGTTGGCTTCGTGGTGCTTGCTCATCGCGCGGATGCCGTACGGCGAGAGAAACTCGTTCTCGTCCAGCATGCGACGGAAGAGGCGCTTCATCCTGCTGCCGCGCAGCAGCGAGAGCAGACGGAGCTCGCCGCGGCCAGGCTCGTTCCACCGGGAGACGAGCGCGGCGAGGTCCGGTCGGTGATCGAGGAACCACTCGAGCCGCTTCTTGAATTCTGGTGCTCGATCTAGCTCTTCGGGCTCGAGCACTTCGACCGCGAAGAGCGGCAAGAGCCCCACCATCGAGCGCACGCGCAGCGGCATCGGCGCGCGCCCCGGCAGGTGCAGCGAGTCGTAGAAGAACCCGTCCTCTTCGTCCCACAAGCCGTGCTCTTTGCCCCCGAGCTTCGTCATCGCCTCGGCGATGTGCAGAAAGTGCTCGAAGAACTTCGTCGCGATGTCTTGATAGACGGGGTTTTCGTGGGACAGCTCGAGCGCGATGCGCATGAGCTGCAGCGAGTACGCCGCGACCCACGCAGTTCCGTCGGACTGATCGAGAAAGCCGCCCGTGGGCAACGGCTTGCTGCGGTCGAACACGCCGATGTTGTCGAGGCCCAGAAAGCCGCCCTGAAAAATGTTTCGACCGTCGTGGTCCTTGCGGTTGACCCACCACGTGAAGTTGAGGAGCAATTTGTGAAAGACACGCTCGAGAAAGGCGCGGTCGCCCTTGCCCTTCTGTTGCTCTTCCATGCGGTAGAGCTTCCATGTGGCCCACGCGTGGACGGGCGGGTTGACGTCGCCGAAGTTCCACTCGTACGCGGGGAGCTGCCCGTTCGGGTGCATGTACCACTCGCGCGTGAGCGTCACGAGCTGGTCCTTGGCGAACTCGAGGTCGACCATCCCGAGCGGAAGCGCGTGAAACGCCAGGTCCCACGCCGCGTACCAGGGGTACTCCCACTTGTCCGGCATCGAGATCACCTCGCGGTTGTGCAGGTGATCCCAGTCGGAGTTGCGCGCGCTGCGACGCTGCGACGGCGGCGGCGGCTGCGCAGGGTCTCCCGCGAGCCATCCGCGAACATCGTAGCGATACGTCTGCTGCGACCAGATCATCCCGGCCAGCGCCTGCCGCTGCACGCGACGCGCTTCGAGATCCTCGACGCCCCTCGAGAGCTCTTCGTAGTAGTCGTCCGCCTCTGCGCGGCGCGCGCGAAGCACCGCCTCGACGTCCTCGTCTGACGAAGCGCCCTCTTTGACAAACCGATAGTCGAAGCGCTGAGCGGCGCCAGGAGCGATCGACGCGTGCTCCCAGAAGCAGGCCTTGGTCCCGTGCTCGAGCGAGCTCACAGCGTCGAGCCTGCCGTGCACGACGCGCTCGTGAAAGCCGTCTTTCCACAGGTGCGTCGTCTTGGAGCCCCAGAGCCGCTCTGCGTTGCTGTCGTTCTCGGTGAAGAGCGCGCGCGCGTCCGCGCTCGCCGCAGAGAATCGGTAGCGACCCAGCACCTCGTGCTCGAGCAGGATCTCGTGCCTCTCCCGTCGCAATCGCGGCTTGGCGATCGTGGGATAGCCCCAGCTCCACACGTTGCGAAACCACAGGTGAGGCAGAACGTGGATCGTCGCCTCGTCGGGGCCGCAGTTCTCGACGGTCACGCGCAGCACGAGGTCGTCGGGTCCCGCCTTGGCCCACTCGACGAAGACGTCGAAATAGCGCCCCCCGTCGAAGACGCCCGTGTCTTCGATCTCGAACTCGGGCTCTCGTCGCGAGCGGCGCTCGCTCACGAGCCGCGCGTATGGATAGCCGCCCTGCGGGTACTTGTAGAGGTACTTCAAGTACGAGTGCGTCGGCGTCGCGTCGAGGTAGTAGTAGAGCTCCTTGACGTCCTCGCCGTGGTTGCCCTCTTCGTTCGCGAGGCCGAAGAGGCGCTCCTTGAGGATGGGGTCCTTCTCGTTCCACAGCGCGATCGAGAGGCAGACGCGCTGCGCCTCGTCGCTGACGCCCGCCAGACCGTCCTCGCCCCAGCGGTATGCGCGCGACCGCGCATGGTCGTGCGGAAGGTACCGCCACGCGTCTCCGTTGGCGCTGTAGTCCTCGCGCACAGTGCCCCACTGCCGCTCGCTGAGGTAGGGCCCCCACTTGCGATACTGCTCCCGCTGCGTCTGCAGCCGATTTCGCTCTGCCGTCACGCAGGGAGCTTCTCACGGGACAGCGCGAGCCGCGCCGCGATTGGCTTCGTCCGCCGAGCTGTCGAACCGCTTCGCTCGCGGACGATCCCACGATGTTCGTTGCCCCACGACACAGGACAAAAACGTACGATTGGTATAGCAACAAGGACCCGAGGGCGAAGAGATGGGCGGCGCGGCGTGATCGGAGAGACTCGATTTCCAAGCGCGGGCGTCGCTCTTTCGGGGAATCGTGATCGCCCTGCAACGAATCAGCGCGCTGTCGGCCGTTCAACGCGACCTGAGCTCCACGACCCGCGCGATGACCGAGCACTTGCCGCCAGCGTCCTTCTGGTTGACCGGGTGGCACGTCGCCGAACTCACGGCAGCGAGCGGCGGCGCGGCAGCGAGCTCTCATCATTCATCACCTGCGTCGAAGTAGCAGCGTTGTCAGTGGCGAAGCAGCGGACCCAATGAAAAG
>LNEO01000236.1 GCA_001465015.1 Deltaproteobacteria bacterium Ga0077539
CGTCGCGAACTCTTCGTCCGGCGGAAACACACGGGACTCTTTGAGGAGGCTCTCGATCGATTGCTGCGACATGCTTGCAGTGCGAGAGGCTACTCTGCTGAGCGTTCAATACGCTACGCGCGAAGCAAGCTGTTCGAGCGTTGGGTCCGACGAGGGGTCGTAGCCGTCGAGGAGCGCCTGGCCGACGGACCGGCCGCCATCAACGATGGCGCGGAGCTCGGCGAGGTGCGTGGACTCGTCGCGCCCGTCCGCGTCGCGCCTGGCGCGCCGAACGAGGCCGTCGTGGGCCATCGCGAGGACGTCTCGGGCGAAGTCCCCCACCCGTCGATCGCCGAGCCGCGCGGCCAGGGCTTGGCGAGCGATGTCGATGCGGGCGTTGGCGAAGGCGTCGTGTCCGAGGGGGACGAGCAGCTTGTGCGCGGCGTCGAGCGCGGCGCGGTCGTACAAAATCCCCGTAAACAGCGCGGGAAGCGCTGTTCCGAGGCGGGCCGGGACGCAGTCGGCCGACCGCACTTCCAGCGTGCGCTTCAAGCGCACCTCGGGAAACAGCGTGTTCAAGTGCGTCTCCCAGTCGCTCTCGGTCGCTCGGTGCCCCTCGAGCCCGTCGCGCATGAACTGCTCGAACGTCAGGTGGGTCGCGCGCAGATACTGCTCGCCGCGCTTGACGACGAACATCGGGATTCGGAGCGCCCAAGCGATGTAGTCCGCGATCGTCGCCCCTTCGCGCCAGAGCGCGGGCAGAAGGCCGCTGCGGTCTGGATCGACGTCGAGCCACACCTGACCGCGCCAGGTTGCGTATTCGATGCGCCGCCCCTCTTTCAGCGGGCTGTTCGCGAACATCGCCTGCGCGATCGGCGCGAGCGCGAGGGACACCTGCATCTTTTGGATCGCGTCCTGATCGGACATGAAATCGAAGTTCGCCTGCACGGTGGCTGTGCGGCGCATCATTTCGAGCCCGCGTCCGCCGCGGGTCGGCAAGTATTCGCGCATGATGGGGTAGCGGGGTTTTGGCACCCAATCGAGGTCGCTTTCGGTCGCGGTCGGGTGAAAGCCCATCGCGATCCAGCGCACTCCCTTCGCGGTCTCGAGCGCGCTCAGCTCGACGCGATGCTGCTCGACCTCCGCGGCCACCGAGTGCAGGTCTTCGAACGGCGCGCCCGAGAGCTCGAGCTGGCTGCCTGGCTCGAGCGTGATCGACGCTCCGTCGCGCTCGAGCGCGAGCAGGGCCCCGCCCTCGCGCTCGAAATAGCGCGTCCAGCGGAATCGTGCGGCGAGCTCTTCGAGCATCGCGCGGACGTGTTCGTAGCGGAGCGGCGTGCCGTCGGCCATCACCCCGAACTTCTCGGCTTCGAGCCCGATCTTCTCGCCTTTGCGCGCCATCGCCGCGGCGAACGGCACGCGCAGCTGCGCGGGGTCTTCGATGATCGGTGAGGTCACTTCGCCTTGTGCCATAGCCGAGGGACACTACCGCGCGCGGTCTCGATGCGGAGTCCTACTTCACACTTCTTCGCGCCGACGCGATTTGGGGATACTCTGCCGCCGTCAATGACGAGCCGTATCGAACGAGGAATCACGATCGAAGGGAGCATTCGCGGCGAAGGCGAGCTCGAAGTCGCAGGCCGCGTGCGCGGAGCGCTCACGCTCTCGGGCAAGCTCATCGTCGAGCAAGGAGGCATCGTCGAGGCGGACGTCGAGGCGACGGACATCGAAGTCGCCGGGCTTCTTGCGGGCAGCGCGACCGCGCACAACTCCGTGCAAGTGATGGCCGGTGGGCGGGTCGAGGCGCGGATCAAAGCGCCGCGGCTGCTCGTCGACGACGGCGCGCTCTTTCGCGGAGAGCTCATGGCGCAGGGCAGCGCCGCGACCGACGCCGAGCCCGCGATCGGGCTGGGCGGTTCGACCGCGAAGAAAGCGGCCCTTCCCGCGTCCGTGCCAGCGCCGGCACCTGCTGCGCGGCCCGCGCCAGAGAGCGCGCCGCACGCCGAGCGGGCTCCGATTCGCGAGCGTCCCTCCGTCCGCGAGAGGCCGTCGACCCGCGACGCCAGGGCGCGCGAAGAGCGCGCGCAGCCAGCGCCGATCGCGTCCGACACGAGCCTGTCATCCCGGCCGCCGTCCGGGCCGAGCGGCTCGAGAGCGCCGTCGACCGTCGCCCGAAGAGGCCCAGCGGAGGGCGAAGCGATCGTGATGCCGATGCTTCCGCGGGGGCGAACTCGAATTCGTGTGCGCGGAGGCGAGTCGTGAGCCACGCTCGAGCCAGGCTGCTCGACGCGCTCAAGCGCGACGCCTATCGCGAGGGCACCTTCACGCTCGCCTCAGGAAAGACCAGCGATTTCTTCATCGATTGCAAGCGGGTCATGCTCACCGGCGAGGGCCACTCGCTCTGCGGCGCCGCGCTCTTCGAGGAGCTCGAGCGCGCCGAGTCCGCGGGTCTCGCGAAGGTCGACAACGTCGCGGGCGTCGCGCTCGGAGGCTGCCCGCTCGCGAGCGCCGTCGCCCTGACGGCGTTCGACCGAAAGCGCACGCTCGACGCGCTGTACGTGCGAAAAGAGTCCAAGGACCACGGCACGAGGTCGATGGTCGAAGGCGTGGCGAAGCCGGGCGCTCGCGTCGCGCTCCTCGAGGATGTGATGACGACTGGCGGCAGCTCGCTGAAGGCGATCGAACAACTTCGCGCCGAGGGCTTCGACGTGGCGATCGTTCTCGCGCTCGTCGACCGTCGCGAGGGCGCGATCGACGCGCTGTCGGCCGCGGGCGTCCGCGCCGCGACCCTGTTTGGACGGGAGGATTTTGTCCGGTGAGCTCGACGCGCGCTGCGACGAATGGATGGCGTTACGCGGTGCTCGTCGGGGCGGCGGCGGCGCAGCTGCGTTGCGGACCGCCACCCGCGGTGATCCTCGCCGATCCCGGGCGCAACGCGCCGCCCGAACAGTACGAGGCGATGGTCGATCGATGGACGCGAGACTCCGAGGTGCTCGACTGGGGCGCAGGGTTCGAGTCGCGTCTGACGGTTTCGGCGACGTACTTCTCGAAGGAGTTTCGCCGCGCGTATCTATCGCGGTTGACCACCGTGGCGTCGATTCCTCAGGCTGAGCGCGATCGCATGTTCGGCGCGTCGCTGCGCGCGGCGGACGTCGAGCACGAGTTCTTCGTCGCCCTCGCGCCGCAGCAGCCGCGGTGGGGTGATCTGGATCGCGCGACGTCGGCGTGGCGCGTTCGGCTCGTCGATGATCAGGGGCGCGAGCACGCGCCGAGCCGCGTCGAGCGGTTTCGGCAAGCGACGCCGCTCGACCGCGCGATGTTTCACTATTGGTCGCCGTGGCGCGTGGTGTTTCGCATCCGCTTCCCCGCGTTGGACGCGGACGGCACCCGGATTCTCCGCGAGAACAGCCGGCACTTTCTGTTGCGCTTCGGAGGGCCGTACGGCACCGCCGATCTTCGTTGGGTCGTCCGCGCGCCGTGACAGTTCCGCGGCTCGAGTTTCGCGACGTGTCGCGCAGCTTCGAAGACGGCGCGCGAGCGACGGTGCTCGCCTTGCGACCGACGAGCTTTACGCTCGCGCGCGGCGAATGCCTCCGCGTCCTCGGCCCGAGCGGCGCAGGAAAGAGCACGCTGCTCGCGCTCTCGTGCGGCCTTCTTCTGCCCACTTCGGGTGAGGTCTTGCTCGACGGTGAGCCGTTTTCGCGGTGGCGCGAGTCGTTTCGCGCGGCGGCGCGCCGTCGACGACTGAGCGTCGTCGTCCAAGGCTTGTCTTTGGTGACGGGCATGACCGCGCTCGAAAACGTGCTGCTGCCGATGGTTCCCGACGGGCTCGCGACGCGCGCGGCGCGAGAGCGCGCCGAGTCTTGGCTGGCGCGCCTCGGCGTGAGCGACGTCGCCCTGTCGAAGGTCGAGCTCTTGTCGGGCGGCGAGCGGCAGCGGGTCGCGCTGGCGCGCGCGCTCGCTTCGACGCACGCCGAGCTCATCGTGCTCGATGAGCCGAGCGCTCATCTCGACGCAGCGCGGACCGCGGCGCTCGTCGAGGCGCTGCGAGAGCGGCTCGACGCGGGCGCGTCGCTCTTGGTCGCGACGCACGATCCACGGCTCGATTCGCTGGGAAGTTCACTGGAGCTCGCGCCGCGCGAGGGTGCGCCATGAGCGAGTCGCAGCTCGCGCTGTCCAACCTCGCCAACCCGTGGATCCTGGCGCGCCTCGCGCTGTCTGTGTCTTCTCTCGCGCTCGCGTTCATCGCTGCGACCGCGGCGACGAGCATCCTTCGCATCGAGCCCAACGCCCCGGCGGACGCCCGAGCGTTGCGCGCCGAGCGGGACGCGGAGCTGGCCTCGTCTGGACTCGCTCTCTCCGCGCTGCTCGCCGCGATCGGAGCCCTCGCGACGGTGCTCGCGGCCCACAGGCTCTCTCCCTCCATCCGCGGAACGATGTGCGCGTACGGCGTCTTCGCCACGAGTCCGCTCGGCCCGCGCGCGCTCTTCGCGAGCTTCGCCGCTGCGCTGGCTGGCAGCGTCTGGCTCGGCGTTCGGGCGGTCGACGTACGAATCGCGCGCGGCTCGCTGTCGCGCACGCTCGCGCGCGGCGCGTGGCTTGTGTGCGCGCTCGTCGCTGTGGACGCGCTCAGCGCTGGCGCGTTCTTTTTGTCGATCGACCTGCGCGCCCACGGCTCGTGCTGCTCGACGGGAGCGTCGTATCGGTTCGTCGTCGATCCAGCTTCGGTCGCGCTCGGGTCGCACACCGCTGCGCCTGCTGCCGCGCTCGCCACGATCGTCGCTTCCCTTTGGGTGGCGTCGCTGCGTCGCGGATCGAGCTTCGTGAAGACGCTCGTCGCGGTCGCGCTCGGCGCGGTCTCGAGCACGCTCGCGCTGGTGACCATGCGCGACGTGGTGGCTCCCTTTGCCTTTGCGTCGCCTCACCATCGCTGCGCGTATTGCCTGTTGCGCACCGAGGAGCTGGGCGCGATCGGATGGGCGCTCGTGCTCTCCTGGGCGCTGGGCGCTCTGTCCACGGCGCGCGCGCTCGGAATCGCGTGGGTCTCGCGTCGCGTCGGGGCCAGGCGCGAGGCGCAGTCCGCGTTGACTGCGCTCTCCCCCTGGTGGATCGCGGCCCTCGTCTCGACGCTGCTCTTCGGGTTGTGGCCGATTCTGCGCTATCGCGTCGAGAGCGGAACCTTCGCGCTGTTCGGCGTCTGAGACGGCGTCGGCCGGGGTTCGAACGGCAGCTCCGCCTTCGGTTGGCGACACGCGCCCGATTGAGCTCGTGGCGTGTCTTCTTCCAACCGCGGCGGAGTTCAACGTTGCTCCGCCTTCGGTTGGCGACACGCGCCCGATTGAGCTCGTGGCGTGTCTTCTTCCAACCGCGGCGGAGCTCAACGTTGCTCCGCCTTCGGTTGGCGACACGCGCCCGATTGAGCTCGTGGCGTGTCTTCTTCCAACCGCGGCGGAGCGCTAGAGCCAACGCTCGAGCGCTTCGGCGATGCCGCCGCCGTCGTCGCTCGTCGCTTCGAGTCGATCGGTGGCGTGTTGTTTCACCGCGTCGAGGCTCTGACCCATCACAAACGATCGACCGGCGTACGCGAACATCGGAACGTCGTTGAACCAGTCGCCGACCGCGCAGACGTCTTCGCGCGCCACGCCCAGCTCGCCCGCGAGTCGAGCGAGCCCAGAGCCTTTGTCGACGCCCGCGGGGCGCAGCATCAGCGCGTACTGCTCGCCTCGCGAGCCCGCGCGCCATGTCACGATGGTCAGCTGTTCTCCGCGATGCGCTCGAAGCTCTTCTGCGCTCGCCTCGATGACGTCCTTCGGGCCGATCGACAAGAGTACGGCGACGTCGTCGTGCGATCGCCAGCCGGGCGCATCGACGATGCGATCGTGCACGTGCACGTGCGGCGTCCACGTTCGGATGTAGTCGAGCCATGGCTCGCCGCGCGCATCGGCGTGGATCTCGTGGTGCAAGAACACAAACGACGCCAGCTCGCGCTCGTGCGAGAGGTTGATCGCGTGCTCTGCGGCGGCGAGCGCGAGGGGCGATTGCCAGAGCTTGTCAGCGCTCTTCGGACAGGCGTGAACGCCCCCGTCGGCGCACACCATCGTGGTCTCGAGCCCGAGCTGGCGCGCGCTCGAAATCGCGCCGGTCGACACGCGACCGGTGCAGATCGCGACGTGAACGCCGCTGCGCATCGCCTCGCGCACCGCCCCCTGATCCTTGGGCGAGATCGTGTGGTCGCGGCGAAGAAGCGTTCCGTCGAGGTCGAGGGCGATGAGTCTGGGTGGCACGAGCGTCGTCGCTGTTGTGCCCCGCGTCGAACCCCCGCGCAACCAAGCGCGAACCGGCCGAACAGGTTGTCAGAATCGAAGCGCCATGCCCGCGTAGTTGGGCCCAACCGTGAGGCACACGCCGTTGAGCGACGGCGGCGTTCCCGCTTGTCGCGTCGCGTACAGGATCCCGGCTCCGCTCGCGAGACCGACGGTCATCGCGAAGAGCGCGGCGCTCACGCCGATCTCAGCGGTCGCTGTCGAGCGGACGCTCATCGCCATGGGGTTCGACATGCGCTCGAGCTCTGCCGCGTGATTGCTGTCCATCACGCCGAGCGCGAGCGTCACCGAGCCGCCGATCAGGCTGGCGCCGCTGAGCGCGACGAAGCTCCAGAACAGCGCGTCGGCGCGTCCGAGTCGACCGCCGCCCCAGACGAACTCGAGCGGCTCGGTCTGCGCTCCTTGAAGGCGCGCGATGATTCTCGAGGTTCGCTCGCGCTCAGCGATGTCCGTGGTCGACGCTTGATAGCGTCGATAGGCGACGAGCGCTGCGTCGAGGCGACCGAGTCGCTCGTTGACGAGCCCGAGGTCGTATTGAAGATCGGTGAGGGTGGGCGACAGCGCGATGGCTGCCTCGAGCTCGACGATCGCAGCGCGATATCGACCCGCCGCGTAGTGAACACGGCCTCGCTCGTAGTGGGCGATCGCGCGCGTGTTGCGATCGCCCCGCGTCGCGCCGCCGAGCCCCGGAGTCTCTTGCGCTTCTGCGCCCCCTGGCTCGGTGGCGTTGCCCGCGGCCATCAGCGGCGCCGACGCGTCGCCACCGACTGTGGCGCCACTGTCCTGCGAAGGCCCGCTCTGCGCGTTGGCAACGCCCGTTGTCCCCATCACGAGCGCGAAGAGCACCGCGGCCGCGCGAGCAAGGCGTGGATGGCGGCGCAAAAGTTGGCGACTCGATGCGGACACTCGAACGGGCGCACCTTAACCTTTGCCGCCGCTGCTCGAAAAGCACGTTATCGGTTCGAGCGGCTTTCACGGGCGACGGGTGCGAGCGCGGTGAGTTCGCGCTGACGGCTCGTGAATTGCTTTGGTATCATAGGGAATTTGCCGCGGTTCTGCGTCCTCGTTCACGGCGTCGATCGCCGCGACGGACTTCGAGATCGCTGGAGCGGTCCGCGGACGGAGACTCCGAGTGCCTCGGGTGACGAGAGTCGCTGTACGTTTGCGTGGTGATACTTCGTGGTCGCTGGTGCGTAGTGTCGCTCGCGGTGGTCGGCTGCGCGCTCGTTCATGGGCGCGCGCTCGCGCAGACGGCGCCGGGTCTGTCGCTCAACGCAGGGGAGACGGCGGCGGCAGTGACCGCTGCGGATGGCGCGCGGTTCAACGCGGCGTTCGCCGCGCAGAGTCCATTCGTGTCGATCCGCGCGACGCACAGCTCCGAGGTTCGGCGAAGCACCAACGGAATCGGCGTGGATCAGAGCGCTTTGGCGGTGAGCGCGCCTCTGCCGTTTGGCTTCGGACTCGCCGGAGGCCTGACGTGGCAGCGCCCGCTCGTCGCGGGCACGCTGGGGCATCGGGTGGTCGCAGACGCGGCGCTCTCTTTCACCGCGATGCGCGGATTGACGTTCGGCGCGCGCGTTCGTGGCGCGAGCGCTGTGTCGAGCCCGCAGCTCGCCTCGGGCGACGGTGTCTCCCTGGATCTTTCGGTGTTGTATCGACCGCTCGCGTGGCTCTCGCTCGCGGCGACGTCGAACGAGCTGCTCGGGCCGCGCGCTCCTGCGCTCGGCTCGATTCGCGCGGTGACCGCTGGCTTTGCCGTGCGGCCCGCGGGCACCGATGTGCTCACGGTCGGCGTCGACGGGACGTACACCGAGGCCAACACGGGCGCCGTTCGCGCGGGCGTCGTCGCGCGGCTTCCGTTCGGCGCCATCCGCGGCGAAGCGATGATGGATCTGCCGTCGGGCGCGTGGCGGGCAGCGGCCGGACTCGAGTTCGCGTGGACGCAATACACCCTCGGCGGCGGCGCCATCCTCGGGGGAACGCTCTCGTCGTTGGACTCTCCCCTCGGTTTCTACGCGAGCGCGGGCTGGGACGGACAGCGTGCGCGCGCGTTGCCAGAGCCTGCGCAGCTCGTGCTCATCCGCATCGATGACGATCTCGGCGCGGACTCGCTCGTGCGGCTGCTCTTGCGCCTCGAGCGATTTCGCCGAGATCCTGCGGTCGCAGGGATCGTTTTCGCGCCGCGCGCAGAGCTCTACGGGCTCGCGGGCGGAGACGAGCTTCGCGAGGCGTTTCAGCGGCTTCGCGCCGCGGGAAAGCACGTCCTCTGTCACCTCGACGACGCTGCCAACTCCGCGCTGCTCGCGTGCAGCGCCGCCGAGCGCACCGCGATCGATCCGATCGCCTCCCTGCGAACGGCGGGCATCCGCTCGACGAGGTTCTTTCTCGGCGACGCGCTTCGGGAGCTCGGCGTGCGAACGCAGTTCGTTCGGATCGGACCGTGGAAGAGCGCCCCCGAGCAGTTCACCCGCGCCGGCTCGAGCCCCGAGGCGCTCGCGCAAGAAGAGCTCTTGCTCGACTCGATGCTCGGACACCTCGTTCAGACGCTCGCGACGTGGCGACGGTGGACGCCGAGCCGAGCGCGCGAAGTGCTCTTTGCGGGCCCGTACGGCGCGAGGCAGGCGGTTGAACGAGGGCTGCTCGACGAGCTCGCGACGCTCGATGACTTCACGCGGCAGTGGACCGAGCGCTCGGGCGCGAGCCTCGTTCGACTGCGGGACTACGTGCAGCGCGCGTCGCAGCGGTGGGCGGGTGGCCCCGCGATCGCGGTTCTTCAGATTCACGGGGACATCGTCGACGGGCAATCACAAGACATTCCGCTGCTCGGCGACCAGGTTGGCGATCGCACGATCGCAGAGGCGATCGAGGCGCTCGCGAGCTCGCCCCGCGTCGCGGCCATCGTGTTGCGTGTCGACTCGCCCGGCGGCAGCGCGAGCGCGTCGGAGCGAATGTGGCGAGCGATCGCGCGTGCTGCCCGTCGAAAGCCGATCGTCACCAGCATCGGCCGCAACGCTGCGTCCGGCGGGTACTACGTCGCGGTGACGGGGCGCGAGATCTTCGCGGTGCCGACGTCCATCACTGGCTCGATCGGAATCTTCTTCGGAAAGGCTGATTTCGCACCGTTGCTGGCGCGCTTTCACGTCGGCGTCGAGACCACGCGTCGCGGTGACCGCGCGGACATGGACAGCTTGTTTCGCCCGTTCAACGACGACGAGCTCGTGGTTGTCCAGGACCTCATTCGCGAGCGATACAACCTCTTTCTCGATCGCGTCGCCGAGGGTCGGCGATGGACGCGCGCGCGCGCGCACTCCGTCGGTGAAGGCCGCGTGTTCAGCGGTCGGGTTGGCGTCGAACGCGGTCTCGTCGATCGAGAGGGAGGCCTGCTCGCCGCGATCGAGCGCGCCGCGGAGCTCGGCAATTTGCGCGGAGACTACGAGATTCTCACGCTGCCGCGGCCCGACGAGGGGATCGTGTCGCTCGTTCGAAGCGCGATCGGCATCAGCGATCCACGCGCGCCGATCGCGCAGCTCCTCGGTCGAAGCGAGATGCTCCGCGCGCTGCAGTGGCTGTACGCCGTCGCTCGTACGAGCGGAGGCCAGCCGATGGCCATGACCGAGTGGCCGATCGTCGCGCCGTAGCGATGATCGCCGCGCCGCGCGCGCGTATGGATCTGCGCTCGGACGCTGGCCCGTTGAAAAGATGGGTCAGCTCGAGGGCGCTCGCGGATCGCTCAGCCGCCCGCGCCGGCGTCGACCGAAGCCGAGCCGTCGCTGCCGTCGCTGCCGTCGACTGGGGCCGGACCGTCGCTCGTTGCGTCGCTCGTGGACGCGTCCGTTGCCGAGTCTCCGCCGGAGTCTGCGGTGCCAGTGGCATCGGCGTCGTCGATGACGTCGTTGTTTGCGATACCGCTGTCGCCAGAATCGAGAGCGTCCGGCGTTCCGTCGGTGGTGTTCGGGACGTCCGACGCGTCGGTCACGGCAATCGCGTCGATCGCGTCCATGGAGGCGTCGTCGCGTCGCAGGGGAGGGTCGTCGCAGCCTCCGGCGACGGCCGAGAGCGCGACTAGCAATGCAATTCGATGGGGCAACCGCACGTCCTGACGATACGCGAACGGAGCGCGAGACGTTCCCTGTCCGAGAGTGGCACGCCTGGGGACCGAACGCGGGGCGGCTCTGGTAGAACGCCAATCGCAACGATGGCATCCCGCGAACAAGCGAAGAAGCTCCTCGAGCTGGCCGAGCCCCTCGTCGATCAGCTCGTCGAACACGATCCAGCGGCGAGAAACTCGATCTACGAGGCGCTCGACGGCCCTGTGAGCTACGTGACGGCGCCGGCGTTCGACGAGAAGTGGCGGCTGACCGCGGTCATTCGCTCGGTCGACGGTCGAACGCTCAATCGCCCGATCGTCGGCGTGCTTCCCGCGGGGACGCCGGATCTCGGTTGCTCCTGCGCGAGCGGTGGATTCTGCGCGCACATGGCCACGCTGCTGGTGGACGTCGCGGCGAACGGCGCTCTCCGCGAGAAGCTCCGCAACGAAGAGAGCACGGCGGACCTGCTCGACACCGTCGAGCCCGCGCGGCGCGCGTTTCGGGAGCGCTTCGACCGCAGCCGGGTGTTGCGCAACTGGCTGCCTCCCGAAGCGAAGCGCATCGAAGGGCCGTTTCAGCTGTTGATGCAGGTCGAGATCGTGGACACCGCGGTGGCGGTCGCGCCCGAGTGCGTCTTCGAGCTGCGCGTGAAGCCCGAGTCGTCCAAGGCGATGCTCGATCCCGATGAGCTCGCGACGACGCGATTGCCCGAGCCGCTCGGGACCGCGCTTCGGCTGTGTCAGCCGCTGACCCGCGGACGAAAAGGGTTCGTCGTTCGGGGCGTCAACGCCTCGGTCGTGCTCAACCTCTTGCAGGGAACGCCGATCGAGCGCGAGACAGACAGCGCGACGATCCAGTGGGGCGCGCGTCCATTGCGCGTGTATCTGCAGCGCAACCCGTGGTCGACCGAAGAGCTGAGGCGCATCGCGTCCGGCGCGAAGGCGAGGGACGCGGCGTTGATTCCCGCGGATGAAGAGCGGGTCGACGCGCTCGAGGCGCGATGGCGCAGCGACGATGGCTCGATCGACCTGGCGATGCGCGACGGGGTGCTCGTGCAGGGCGCGTTTCCGTTTGTTTGGGTTCCGTCGAAGCTGACGCTTCACCCTGTCTCCAAGGACGTCGACCTCGACACGGCGGTCAAGCTGCAGAAGCGGCCCGCGGTGCCCGTGCCGTACGGAGATCCAGTCGAGCTGTACAAGACCTTGCGCGAGCGCACACGAAATCGAAGCGTCACGCTGCCTGCGCCCGAGAGCTTCGGGCTGCCGGCGCGAGAGCGCCCGCTGTTGCTCGCGCGCTTCGGCGGCGACCCGCTCTCGGTCAACGTCGAGCTCGAGGCCCGCTATCGGCTGGATTTCATCCGAGTCACTCCCACCGCGCCCGACGATCCGCCGACGTGGCGAGACGTCGACGTCGAGCAGGCAGCGGCGCGCCGGCTCGAGCGCGCGGGCCTGCTGTGGGAGTCGGGCGTGAAGATGTTTCGCGTCGAGGGCGAGGCAGCCGCCCGCTTCTGGGCCGAGGGAATCACCAAGCTGAGAGCCCTCGTCGAGCCCGAAATCGAGCTGCAAGTGCCGGCTTCGCTCGAGCGTGCTTCCTCTCGAAAGCGCATTCAGTCCCGCGTTCGCGTGTCGATGGACGGCGATTGGATCAAGGGTGAGGTTCGCTTCGATGCCGGCGATCGCACGGTGGATCTCACCAAGCTCCGCGCGGCGCTCGCGGGCGGCGCGAAGTGGGTCGCGCTCGACGACGGCTCGCTCGCGGAGATCTCGAGGGACGTGTCCGACGCGGTGCGCGAGCTCGAGGACATCACCGACGCGTCGGGCCACGTCGAAGTGACGAGGCTGCACGTCGGGCGCGTCGAGCGGCTGGCGGCGCTGGACCCCG